>JBAXFI010000036.1:0-20457 GCA_037139995.1 Comamonadaceae bacterium
TCACCCAGTCAGCTTCGGCGATCACGTCCAGATCGTGCTCGATCACCACCACGCTGTGGCCGCCATCGACCAGACGGTGCAGCACCTTGATCAGCTTCTCTACGTCGGCCATGTGCAGCCCCACGGTCGGCTCGTCCAGCACATACAAGGTGTGTGGCGCCTTTTGTCCACGCCGGGTAATGTCGTCGCGCACCTTGCTCAGTTCGGTCACGAGTTTGATGCGCTGCGCTTCGCCGCCGCTCAGCGTGGGTGAAGGCTGCCCCAGCGTCAGGTAACCCAGGCCCACATCCTTGAGCAACTGCAGCGGGTGGCTGATGTTGGGCATGGCGGCGAAGAAATCCACGGCTTCATCCACCTCCATCTGCAGCACGTCGCCGATGTTCCTGCCACGCCAGCTGACAGCCAGCGTCTCGGGATTGAAGCGCGCACCTTTGCAGGTTTCGCACAGCACTTTCACGTCCGGCAGAAAACTCATGGCGATGGTGCGTATGCCCTGCCCTTCGCAACCGGCGCAGCGGCCCTCACCGGTGTTGAAACTGAAGCGGTTGGCCGCATAACCGCGCGCCTTGGCTTCCAGCGTGTCGGCAAACAGCTTGCGGATGATGTCCCAGAAGCCGATGTAGGTTGCAGGGCAGGAGCGAGGCGTCTTGCCGATGGGTGTCTGGTCCACTTCGAGTACGCGGTCAACACTCTCGAAACCGCTGACCGCCTCGCAACCGGTCCAGGCGATGTGCTCCCCCGCTGCCAGCGCATCGCGCCCGGCCTTGGTGCTGCGCTTCTGCACAGCGGTCTGGACGTTGGCCAGCAGCACATCACGCGCCAGGGTCGACTTGCCGGAACCAGAAACGCCAGTGACAGCGACCAGTCGGCTCAGGGGAATATGCGTTGTGATGGCTTGCAGGTTGTGGAGGGTGGCGCCAGTTACTGTCAGCCATTTCTGCACTTCGGGGGTCGTGAAATTGGGGTCAGAGTCCAATTTCTCGGTGACTTTCTTCTTCTTCGATGGCTTCAGGGTGAAATTGGAATCCGACCCCCGGACTTGGGGTTTTGCCAATTTCGCTCCGTGGCCCGCGTCGGAAGTGGAGGGGCAGGAAGCCGATTTCTGCTCGCAGCATGAGGCGCCCTGCCCCTCTGCTCCCGTCGCAGCGCGAACCACGACGCCCCGGCGCGGCTGCAGCGGATGCTTCATCGCATGCAGCAGATAGCGCCCGGTTTGCGAGTCACCCGCTCTCACAATGTCCGCCACCAGACCCTCGGCGACCAGGCGTCCACCGCGCTTGCCGGCGCTGGGGCCGATGTCGATGATGTGCTCGGCGTGACGGATCGTGTCCTCGTCGTGCTCCACCACCACCAGCGTGTTGCCCTTGTCGCTCAGGCTCTGCAGGGCACCGAGCAGAATCTGGTTGTCGCGCGCATGCAGGCCGATGGTCGGCTCGTCCAGTACGTAGCAGACACCCTGCAGGTTGCTGCCCAGCTGCGCCGCCAGACGGATACGCTGCGCCTCACCGCCGCTGAGCGTGGGCGCACCCCGGTCCAGCGTCAGATAGCCCAGACCCACCTGCTCCAGGAACTCCAGCCGACCCTTGATTTCAGGAATCAGATCCCGTGCGATGTCGGTCTCGCGCTGGCTCAGACGCCCTTCAACTTGCAGCCCTGCGACCCATTGCCGGATGTCGGTCACGCTCAGGCTGGCAATCTCGGCAATGCCAACGCCATTGAAGCTCACGGCACGCGCCGTGGCATTGAGCCGCGTGCCCTGGCAAGTCGGACAGGCAGCGTCGAGCAGATCCTCCACCTCGGGCTCGGCAAAGGTCTGCTCCCGGCCCTTGTTGTCGTCGTCGCGCACCGAATCGTCGAACACCTTGCGCTGCTCCTTGCTCAGCTTGACACCGGTACCGACGCAATCCGGACACCAGCCGTGCTTGCTGTTGTAAGAGAACAGGCGCGGATCGAGTTCGGCGTAACTGGTGCTGCACAGCGGACAGGCGCGCTTCGTGGAGAACGCGTCCAGCGTCCCTATCGCTGCCGTAGACGTGCCGTCCTGCATCGCTTCACGCAGGCCACCGAGTCGGCTCAGCACGTGCACGACCCCCTTGCCGTGAGTCAGCGCGGTGGCCAGCGCAACACGCAGTTGCGATTCAGATTGCGGCAACACGTCCAGGCTCGCGACTGGCAGCTCCACCGTGTGTTCCTTGAAGCGGTCAATGCGCGGGAAGCCGGTGGTGGGCAGGAAGTTGCCATCGACCCGCAGGTGCGTGAACCCGCGCGGCCGCGCCCAGTCGGCGAGTTCGGTGTAGACGCCCTTGCGGTTCATCACCAGCGGACTAAGCAAACCGATGTGCTGTCCGCGAAAGTTCCTGAGCAACTGCGCGGCAATGCTGTCAGGCGTTTGCGGCGCCACCGCCATGCCGTCGTGAATGCAATGCTGGGTACCGAGCTTGACGTAGAGCAGGCGCAAAAAGTGCCAGACCTCGGTCGTGGTGCCCACGGTGGACTTTCTGCCGCCGCGCGAGAGCCGCTGCTCGATCGCCACCGTTGGCGGAATGCCATAGACCGCGTCCACTTCCGGGCGCCCCGCCGGTTGCACGATGGAGCGCGCATACGCGTTGAGTGACTCCAGATAGCGGCGCTGGCCTTCGTTGAACAGGATGTCGAAGGCCAAAGTCGATTTGCCCGACCCTGAAACTCCAGTGATGACGCTGAACTTGCCGCGCGGAATGTTGACGCTCAACGATTTGAGGTTGTGCTCGCGGGCGTTGATGATCTGGATCGAGTTATTTCCCCCCTCACTCCCCCCGTCCTTGGCTGTCATTGCGTCCCCGGATCGGGTCCGGGGTTCCAGCACCCGCACACGATGCTCTTCGCGCTTAGCTGTCATTGCGGGCTCGACCCGCAATCCATGCCCGCGTGTCATGGATGCCGGGTCAAGCCCGGCATGACGAGAAACGACGGTGCCGGCGCCAGCTGGCCACGACCCCGAAAAATCGTGCAACTCATGTACCACCCCCATCGCAGCCGCATACTCCCTTAGCGCCTTGCCCGTGTGCGAGCTGGCGTGCAGCATCACATCTTCAGGCCTGCCATACGCCACCAGTTCACCGCCCGCGTCGCCACCTTCGGGTCCCAGATCAATCAGCCAGTCGCTGGCACGGATCACATCCAGGTTGTGCTCGATCACGATCAGCGAATGCCCCGCATCCAGCAGTTTGCGCATGGCGCGCATCAGCTTGGCGATGTCATCGAAATGCAATCCGGTGGTCGGCTCGTCAAACATGAAAAGTGTGCCGCGCCGCGCGAGTGCCTGGCGACTCGCACTGCTGCTCCTGGCGGCCTCGGCCAGGAAGCCGGCCAATTTCAGGCGCTGCGACTCGCCGCCCGAGAGCGTCGGCACCGGCTGCCCCAGCTTGACGTATTCCAGTCCGACATCAATGATGGGTTGCAGTGCACGAATCACCTCGCGGTCGGCGGCGAACAATCGACTGGCTTCACTGACCGTCAGATTCAACACATCAGAGACGTTCAACGGTCTTCCAAGGCGATCGATCCTGACTTCCAGAATTTCCGGCCGGTAGCGCTTGCCATCGCAATCCGGGCAACGCAAGTAGACGTCGCTCAGGAACTGCATTTCCACGTGTTCAAAACCCGAGCCGCCGCAAGTGGGGCAGCGTCCGTCGCCGTTATTGAAGCTGAATTTGGTTGCGGTGTAACTGCGCTGGCGCGCCAGCGGCGCGGTGGCAAATATTTCGCGGATTGCGTCCCAGGCGCCCACATAGCTGGCCGGATTCGAGCGCGCCGTCTTGCCGATGGGCGACTGGTCCACAAACACCACGTCGCTCACCTGTTCGGCGCCCAGCAGGCGCTCGTGCACCCCAGGCGCATCAGTGGACTTGCCAAAGTGGCGCAGCAGCGCCGGTGCCAGCACGTCCTGAATCAAGGTCGACTTGCCGGACCCGCTGACGCCAGTAACGCAGACCAGCCGCTGCAGCGGGAACTCGACGCTGACGTTCTTCAGATTGTGGTCACGTACACCCTCCAGTATCAGGCGTGGCGTGTTCGGCTCGACCAACCGTTTGAAGCCCATGCCCACCTGCTTGCGCCCACCAAGATAGGCACCGGTCAGGGTGTCTGCCTGTTGCAGTTCGGCGGTCGATCCGTCAAACACAATCTGGCCGCCGCGCTCGCCGGGTCCCGGACCCATGTCGATCATGCGGTCCGCCGCCAGCATCACCGCCGGGTCGTGCTCCACCACCACCAGCGTGTTGCCAGCGTCGCGTAGCCGCTGCATGGCCAGAATGATGCGATGCATGTCGCGCGGGTGCAGGCCGATACTGGGTTCGTCCAGCACGAACAGGGTGTTGACCAATGAAGTCCCGAGCGCCGTGGTCAGGTTGATGCGCTGCACCTCGCCGCCTGACAGTGTCCGGCTTTGCCGGTCCAGTGTCAGGTAACCAATGCCGACATCGCACAGATACTTCAGGCGCGTCGTGATTTCCTCGAACAGGAGCTTGAGTGCCTGGGATTCTCCCGGACGCGACTCGGTCCGGCGTGGCATGGATGCCGGATCGAGTCCGGCATGACAGCCACTTGTCATTGCGGGCTCGACCCGCAATCCAGGCTGGCCCGCTGCAAATGCCGGGTCAAAGCCTGCCCCGGACTCGATCCGGGGCCCAACACGTTGAAAGAAGCGCCGCAGCCGGTCCATCGGCAACACCATCAGGTCGTGCAGACACAGGCCCGGCAGAGCTTCCAGTTGCTCGCGCGTCCACTTGACACCGGAGGGCATGAAACGTTGTGAGGGTGACATGACTGCATCGGCATCGGCCTTGCTGCCGATGCGCCAGAGCAGGCTCTCGGTCTTGAGGCGGGCGCCGGCGCAAGTGGGACAGGTGGTGTAACTGCGGTACTTGGACAGCAGGACCCGGATGTGCATCTTGTAGGCCTTGGTCTCCAGGTACTCAAAGAAGCGCTTGATGCCAAACCAGTGCTGCTTCCATTTGCCCTTCCAGTGCGGGGAGCCGTTGATTACCCAGTGCTGCTGCTCTGGTGTCAGCTTGTTCCAGGCGGTGTCACGCGGAATGCCTTCGGCCTCGGCATGGCGCATCAGGTCGTCCTGACACTCCTGCCAGGCCGGGGTCTGCATCGGCTTCACCGCGCCGGCGCGCAGGGTCAGCTTGTCGTTCGGTATCACCAGGCCGTAATCAACGCCGATGACCCGGCCAAAGCCCCGGCACGCCTCGCAGGCGCCCACTGCCGAGTTGAACGAGAACATGGAAGCGATCGGATCCGTGTAACGCCGGTCGCTCTCCGGGCAATGCAGGCCGGTGGAGAACTTCCAGACCTCAGCGTCGTCCGCATACACAGCCAGACGACCGCTGCCATGCTTGATCGCGACCTCGATCGCCTCCAGCGCTCGGGAACGCTCAACGCTGTGGATTCGAAAGCGGTCGGCCACCACGTCGAGGACGAGACGTTTTGAATTGGGGTCGGACCCCAATTCGCGTTGCGCCTGCACCTTGGTAAAGCCGCTGACGGACAGCCACTGCTCGATTTCTTCGGCCGTCGCACTGGCCGGCAATTCAACGGGAAACGTCACTGCCAGACGCGGGTCTTCTGATCCGGCGCGCTCCAGCAGTTGCGCATAAATGGTTTCAGCCGAGTCGTGCTGAACGGCCTGCGCCGTGTCGCGATCAAACAACTGACCGGCTCGGGAAAATAGCAACTTCAGGTGATCATTGAGCTCCGTCATGGTGCCGACGGTGGATCGCGAGGACCGGACCGTGTTGGTCTGGTCAATGGCAATCGCCGGGGGCACGCCCTCCACCTTGTCGACGGCAGGCTTGTCCATGCGATCGAGAAACTGGCGTGCGTACGCCGAGAAAGTCTCGACATAGCGCCGCTGACCCTCGGCGTACAGGGTATCGAACACCAGACTGGACTTGCCCGAGCCGCTGGGGCCGGTCACCACCGTCAATTCGCCGGTGCGGATATCCAGATCAAGGTTCTTGAGATTGTGCTGGCGTGCACCGCGAATGCGGATAAGTCCGTGTGGCATGTCTTGCTGTCTTTCTGCAGGGGCCAGACATTCTAGGCAGTTCGCCGCGTCCGCAGCCACAGCAAGGTCAAAAAAGCGGGCCGTGCCCGCCTGTGCTATTTGCTGGCGCTGGCTGGCGCCGATGCCGGTGCTACGGCAGCCGGCGCATGTTCGGCAGTGGAGGAGCCATGCTCGTTGCCGCTCATATCCACATCACCGCCCTTACTCAACATATAAAGGGCTATTCCGGCAAATATCAAAAATCCCACTGCAATTTTCCACATTTTCATTCTCCAAAAAATAGTTGGGCCCTCACGTGGAGGGCCCGTTCCTCTCAACCGGCCTCAATCAGCCGGATCGAGTGTCTGTGCTGACGTTTAGTCGTTGGCGTAAATGTCAACGTCTTTCGTCTCTTTCACAAAGATCATGCCGATGACAAAAGTCATGCTGGCGATGATGATGGGATACCACAAACCGCTGTAAATATTGCCTTGCGCCGCCACAATCGAGAATGAAATGGCGGGCAGAAAGCCACCGAACCAGCCATTGCCGATGTGATACGGCAAGCTCATGGAAGTGTAACGAATCCGGGTCGGGAACATTTCCACCAGCATGGCGGCGACCGGACCATACACCATGGTCACATAAACCACCAGAATGGTCAGAATCAGCACCAGCATCAGCCAGTTGCTTGAACCAATCGGAATCGGGTCTGCCTTGGCCGGATAGCCTGCCTCATTCAGCGCGGCGCGGACTTCCTTCTCAAAGCGGGCTTTCTCGTCCTTGGCGTTGGGGGCCGCACCGTCGTAGGACGCAATCGACTTGGCACCGACCTTGACATTGGCGACTGCACCAGGTTGTGCCACGCTGTCGTAATTCACGCCAGAATTGGAAAGGTAAACACGTGCCAGATCACAAGGTGTGGTGAACTTCGCTGTACCTGTCAGGTTCAAAATCAGGTTACAGCTGCCCGCATCGGCGACCACGGTCACCGGAGACTTCTGGATCGCTTGCTGCAGTTTCGGGTTACCGTAAGTCGTGAGTGCGCCAAACAGCGGGAAGTAAGTCAGCACCGCCAGCAAGCAACCGGCCATGATGATGGGCTTGCGGCCAATCTTGTCGGACCACCCGCCAAAAAACACAAAGAATGGCGTCCCCAAAATCAGGGAGACCGCGATCAGCACGTTGGCCGTTGGCCCGTCGATCCGCAGGAAAGTTTGCAGGAAGAACAAGGTATAGAACTGACCACCGTACCAGACCACGGCCTGACCTGCTGTCAAACCGAGCAGGGCAAAGATCACGATCTTGGCGTTTTTCCATTGACCGAAAGACTCCGACAGCGGCGCCTTGGAGGTCTTGCCTTCAGACTTCATCTTGGCGAAGGCCGGCGACTCATTGAGCTTCAAGCGGATCCAGACCGAGATGGCCAGCAAAATGCCCGACATGGCATAAGGAATACGCCAGGCCCAATCGGCAAAGTCTTTTTCGCCGAAGTAGGTGCGTGTTCCCAGAATCACCATCAGGGCCAGCATCAGGCCGACGGTGGCGGTGGTTTGAATCCAGGAGGTGTAGAAGCCGCGCCGTCCGTGCGGGGCATGCTCGGCCACATAGGTGGCAGCGCCACCGTACTCACCACCCAAAGCCAGACCCTGGAACATGCGCAAGGCAATCAGGGCGATAGGCGCGATGATGCCGGCCGTCTTGTAAGTCGGCAAGAAGGCAACCAGGAAGGTCGACAAGCCCATGATCAGGATGGTGATCAGGAAGGTGTATTTGCGGCCGATCATGTCACCCAGCCGACCGAACACCAGTGCGCCGAAGGGACGTACCGCAAAGCCGGCCGCGAAGGCCAGCAACACGAAAATGTTGCGCGTGCTTTCATCCAGCGCCGAGAAGAAGTTGGCCGCAATAATGGCCGACATCACGCCGAACAGATAGAAGTCGTACCACTCAAAAATTGTGCCGAGCGACGAGGCGAAGATCACCATCTTCTCGCCTTCCGACATGGGCCTTGGGGCCGCAGCTGTTGCCATATTGATGTCTCCTAAAGTTATGGTCCCCCATGGGTGGGGGTGGCCTATTCTTGGAGACAGGACTGACCCACCTCTGACACCAAACCAACACAAGCTTTCAGCAAACTGAACGCGGACTGACAAACTAAGGTCGAACCCTTGGCCTGCATTCCGCAATGTGACAAATTGTTACTTTGCGCGTTTGACTGCACCGGGAACCCGAGCAGCGGCCTCCCAATCGGGTCCGGCAAACCATGCGTCTTCGTCCAGATACTGCTTCAGCATCGGCAAGGCATCCAAGCCCCAGAACAATTTGTCATCGACAGCCATCGTCGGTACACCAAAAACTCCGCGCGCAATGGCTTCATCGGTATGTGCCTTGAGTTGCGCCTTGACCTCCTCGCTGTTGACCGCTCGGCTTGGCGCCAGTTGCTGCGTCACGAGTTGCAAACGTGCAGGGTCAGCGGCCTCGGCGCCACCGCGCCAGACATGACGGAACAGGGTTTCGCAGACATAGCGGTTCGGCAGACCCTGCGCATCACAGGCGAGCGCCAGTCTGAGCAGCGCCAGCGGGTTGAACGGATGGCTGGCTGGCAACTGCAGCTCAAGGCCATGCTCTTTGGCCAGCCAGAGTACCTGTCGATAGGTCCATTCGCGCTTTCCCGGAATCTCGGCCGGCCCCAGTTGCCCATGGTGTTTCAGCAGGGCCGCAAACAGCACCGGTTTGTAAGTGACGCTATAGCTGTGCCCGATCAGGGCCTCGGGAAGTGCCTCAAACGCCAGATAGGCATAGGGCGAAATGAAATCAAGATAGAAAGTGATGTGTTTCATGATGCTCCTTTCTCACGGCGCTGCTCGATGCGCCGCAGGATGGCTCGCTTGAGATCGTCACCGGCGTTGCCCCACTGGGCGATCTCCTCGATGCTGCGCAGGCAGCCCTCACACAGGCCCGACTGCGGGTCCATTCGACAGACTGATATGCAGGGTGAGGGCACGTTTTCCGACACCGTCATGGCGCGTCCACCACCACGTCGGCCAGCGGTGCGCCGGTCAGCGCCACCAAGTCAGCAGGGCTCAGACGAAACACGGCATGCGGGTGCCCGGCTGCAGCCCAGATTTCTTCGAATCTGAACAGTTCGCGGTCGATAAGGGTCACGGAGTCTGTGGCGTGCGCAAGCGGCGGCACGCCCCCGATCGAAAAACCGGTCTTGGCCTTGACAAAGGCGGCGTCGGCGCGACCCAGCGCGCCAAGCTGCGCCTCGACCTTTTTTTCGTCAACCCGCTTATCGCCGGAAGTCACTACCAGCACCGCCACGTCATCAGCCTTGCGCCTGAAAACAATGCTCTTGGCGATCTGGCCCACCACAATGCCCAGGGCGTCGGCCGCCTGCTGCGCCGTGCGCGCCGCATCGTCCAGCATGACGGGTAGATGCGGGTGTCCGGCTTGCTGCAGGACGGCGGTGACGCGTTGCACGCCGTCAGGAAGATCTCTCATCAGTTCGCCCGCTTGTTGAGCAAGGCCGTCGCGGCGCGCGAGTTGGATTTGCGCTGCAGAAAATCGCTGATGAATTGACCTGCATCCACCAGTTTCTCCAGATCGATACCGGTATCTATCCCCATGCCATGCAGCAGGTACACCACGTCTTCGGTTGCCACATTGCCGGTTGCGCCCTTGGCGTAGGGGCAGCCGCCCAAGCCGGCAACAGAGGTATCAAACTGCCAGACCCCCATCTGCAGCGCCGCCAGCGTGTTGGCCAGAGCCTGCCCATAAGTGTCATGGAAATGACCGGAGACATCGCTGATGTCAAAGTGTTTCAGCGTAGCCTGGATGGCACGCTGCACCTTCAGCGGTGTGCCCACACCAATGGTGTCGGCAAGGCCGATATGCTGCACGCCAATGTCCTTCATCAGCGCCGCCAGATAGCTCACGCTCTCAGGCGAAACCTCACCCTGGTAAGGGCAACCAAGGGCGCAGGACATGGCGCCGCGCACGTAAATGCCAGCCGCACGCGCTGACTGCACCACGGGAGCGAAGCGCTCCATGCTCTCGGCTATCGAGCAGTTGATGTTCTTCTGGCTGAAGGCTTCACTGGCCGCGCCGAAGACCACGATTTCGTCAGGCTTTGACTGCAAGGCCGCCTGAAAACCCTGCAGGTTCGGCGTCAGCACGGAATAGCGCACACCGGGCAAACGCGCGATGCCGGCCATGACTTCGGCGTTATCTGCCATCTGCGGCACCCACTTGGGCGAAACAAAGCTGGTGACTTCAATCTCCTTCAGGCCCGCCGCTTGCAAGCGATGCACCAGTTCAATCTTGACCGCCGGCGGCACCGGCTGCTTTTCATTTTGCAGACCGTCACGCGGTCCGACATCGACCAGCTTGACGCGGGGGGGGAAATTCATGTTCGTATCCTCAATTCGGTGCTGACGGGATCGCAATCAATACCCGCG
Source organism: Comamonadaceae bacterium (assembly GCA_037139995.1). GTDB lineage: Bacteria > Pseudomonadota > Gammaproteobacteria > Burkholderiales > Burkholderiaceae_C > Rhodoferax. The sequence goes on from JBAXFI010000036.1 coordinate 10,495, forward strand.
TACCGGGTCAACGATAGCGACAATCGACTCGCCTGCTTCCAGGGCACGTATCTTGCCAGCAATTTGCGCAATGCTCTGGTCGCGCAGGGTGCGCGCCGAGGTGTGCGGCGTGATGGTGATTTTAGGGTTGTGCCAGAACGGATGTTCGCTCGGCAGCGGCTCGGTGCGGAACACGTCGAGCGTAGCGCCCGCCAGGTGGCCACTCGCCAACAGGGCCAGCAGGTCATCATCCACCAGGTGCGCGCCGCGCGCCACGTTGATCACATAGCCGCCGCTGTGCAATGGCGACAGGGTTTCCAGGCGCATGATGTCGCGCGTCTCGGGGGTCAGCGGCAGCAGGTTGACCAGGATTCGCGTCGCCGAAAGAAAGTCCTTGAACTGAGCGGCACCGGCGAAACAGCGTACCCCTGCGAGCGTCTTGGCCGAGCGGCTCCAGCCCATGACCGGAAAATCAAACTGCGCCAGGCTCTGAGCAACACGTGCGCCCAGCACGCCCAAGCCCATGACGCCGACCGGAAAGTCCTTGCGCGCCAGCGGCTTGCGGTACGACCACTTACCGGCTCGGATGTCAGCCTCGTAGCCATCGAACTCCCGGTAATGCCGGATCACGGCGTGGCAGACGTACTCGGCCATCTGTACCGACATGCCAGCGTCATCCAGGCGAACCACGGTGGCCTGCGGCGGCAATTGCAGCTTCAGCAAGGCATCGACACCAGCGCCGATGTTGAAGATACCCTTGAGTTGGTTCTGCTCATCGAAGAACTGCTGCGGCGGTGCCCACACTACAGCGTGATCTGCCTGCGCCGCACCGGACTGCCAGACTTCGACGTCGGCGCCAGGCAAGGCCGCGCGCAACCCCGCCAGCCAGGGTTCGGGCTTGGTGCCTGTGCAACAAAAAGTGATTTTCATGGGTGCCAAGCGTACCGCGTTTCGAGATCTGTCATTGCATCCTCGCCCTTGTCATTGCGGACGCCGGCTTGTCATTGCGGATTTGATCCGCAATCCATGGATCCCGGATCGTGGTCCGGGATGACAACCCAATCCGGAATGACAGCCGTCGAGATTCTTACATGGCAGTCACTATGACGTCACCAGTTTCAGCAGTTCCGCTCCCTCCGGCACCTGATCACCCGGCGCATACAGCAATTCGGCCACCACCCCGTCAGTGGGTGCGGAAATGGTGTGCTCCATCTTCATCGCATCGAGCACCGCCAGCGGCTGACCGATCTTGACCTTGTCACCCGCCTTGACGGCAAATGACACCACCTTGCCCGGCATGGGCGCGGTCAGACGGCCGCCTTCGGCCTGGTTGTCGCCGGCATGGGCCAGCGCATCAATGGTGATGAGCTGTGTCGCACCCTGCGCGGAGAAAATATGGACCGCGGCACCGTTCTTGTAGACATTCAGGATCTGGCGCCGCTCACCCAGGTGCACGTCAATGCCATGGGTGACTGTGGCAAACGAAAAGCTCTCGCTCGCACCGGCCACATCGAGTTGCAGGGCGCCATCGTGCAGCGTGGTCATCTGCACCACGTGCACGACCCCGGCAAATTCAAAGTCGAAGCGGCGCGTGCTCGGTCCATGCGAACGCCAGCCGTCGCGCCGGGCCCAGGGATCCAGCCACAGGGACTTCTCGGCAAAACCTGCCTCCAGCGCGATCTCCTGCAACAGTGTGTGCGCAATGGCACCAGACACGGCGAGGGCCAGCCCGACTTTTTCCTGCTTGAACAGCACCGCCTCTTCGCGCGGAATCAGACCCGTGTCCAGATCGGCCTCGACAAAGGAGCGGCTCTGCACCACATTGCGCAGAAACTGGACATTCGTGTTCAGTCCCACGATATGCGTCTGTGCCAGTGCCACATCCAGCCGTGCCAGCGCCTGGGCGCGCGTGTCGCCGTGCACAATCAGCTTGGCCACCATGGAGTCATAGAAGGGCGAAATGGCGTCGCCCTGGCGCACGCCGGAATCGACCCGCACCACGGCGCTGGAGCCAATGTTGCCGCGCTCAAAAGTCACGCAGTCGGGCAATTCGTAAACATGCAGCGTGCCGGTCGCAGGCATGAAGTTCTTGTCCGGATTTTCGGCGCAGATGCGGGCCTCGATGGCATGGCCACTGATCTTGAGTTGCTCCTGCAGCAGCGGCAAGGGCTGACCGCTGGCCACGCGCAACTGCCACTCCACCAGATCCTGCCCGGTGATCGCTTCCGTGATCGGATGCTCTACCTGCAACCTTGTATTCATTTCCATAAAGTAGAAAGCCCCCACGCTTGCCACTTCGTGTGCTGCGCTGCCCCCCGAGGGGGCTAATTTTCCTTGGGGCGGCCCAGCGGAAAATTGATCATCATCACCGGTCCGTGGCCGCGTCTCGACGATGAACTCGACGGTACCGGCACCGACGTAGTTGACGGCGCGCGCTGCGGCCACGGCGGCTTCGCCCATCTGCTGGCGCAGCGCCGGCGTCATGCCGGGCGCCGGTGCTTCTTCCAGCACCTTTTGATGGCGTCGCTGGACAGAGCAATCGCGTTCGAACAGGTAGACGTAATTGCCCAGCGTGTCGCCGAACACCTGAATCTCGATGTGGCGTGGCCGCTGCACGTATTTCTCGATCAGCACGGCATCGTCACCAAAACTGTTGATCGCCTCGCGCTGGCAACTGGCAAGCGCTGCGGCAAAGTCTTCTGACTTGTCCACTGCGCGCATGCCCTTGCCACCACCACCGGCGCTGGCCTTGATCAGCACCGGGTAACCGATGGCGTCGGCTTCACGCTGCAATAGCGCCGCGTCCTGCTCGGCACCGTGGTAACCCGGGACCAGCGGCACACCAGCCAGCGCCATCAGGCGCTTGGACTCGGCCTTCAAGCCCATCGCCTTGATGGCGGAAGCAGGCGGTCCGATAAAGACCAGACCTGCCTGTGAACAGGCTTGCGCGAACTCTTCGTTTTCGCTCAGAAAGCCGTAACCGGGATGGATCGCCTGGGCGCCGGTGGCCTGTGCTGCGGCAATGATTTTTTCCCAGCGCAGATAGCTGTCCTTGGGCGAACTGCCGCCAATGTGAACGGCCTCGTCACAGACGCTGACATGCTTGGCGTTGGCATCGGCATCCGAATAAACCGCCACCGTCTTGATGGCCATGCGCCTTGCCGTAGCCGCCACGCGGCAGGCGATCTCGCCACGGTTGGCAATGAGAATCTTGTTAAACATCTGAGTCTTTCCCTTACATTCTGAACAGGCCGAACTGGGTATCGGGGATCGGCACATTGAGCGTCGCGCTCAGGCCCAACGCCAGCACACGGCGCGTGTCTGCCGGGTCGATGATGCCGTCGTCCCACAGGCGCGCACTGGCAAAATAGGGATGGCCCTGACTCTCGTACTGGTTGCGGATCGGTGCGCGGAAAGCTTCTTCCTCTTCCTTGCTCCAGCTACCGCCGCGCTCCTCGATGCCGTCGCGTCGCACGGTGGCCAGCACGCTGGCGGCCTGCTCACCACCCATCACCGAGATGCGGGCGTTCGGCCACATCCACAAGAAGCGCGGACTGTAGGCCCGCCCGCACATGCCGTAATTGCCGGCACCAAAGCTGCCGCCAATGATGATGGTGAACTTCGGCACGGCAGCGGTGGCCACTGCCGTCACCATCTTGGCACCGTTGCGCGCAATACCTTCGTTCTCGTACTTGCGCCCAACCATGAAACCGGTGATGTTCTGCAGGAACACCAGTGCAATCTTGCGCTGGCAGCAGAGTTCAATGAAGTGCGCGCCCTTGAGTGCGGATTCGCCAAACAGGATGCCATTGTTGGCAATGATGCCGACCGGCATGCCCTCGATGTGGGCAAAGCCCGTGATCAGCGTCGTGCCAAAACGCGGCTTGAACTCGTGAAACTCCGAGTCATCGACGATGCGGGCAATGATTTCGCGCACGTCGTAGGGTTTGCGGGTGTCGGTCGGAATCACGCCGTACAGTTCTTCGGCGGCGAACCGGGGCGCCAAAGGTGCGCGCACCGCCGCCTGCACCGGCTTTTTGTGATTCAGGTGTGAAATTGCCAGACGCGCCAGCGCCAGCGCATGCAGATCGTTCTGTGCCAGGTGATCTGCCACGCCCGACATCCGGGTGTGCACATCACCGCCGCCCAGGTCTTCGGCGCTCACCACCTCGCCGGTGGCTGCCTTCACCAGTGGCGGGCCACCCAGAAAAATCGTACCCTGGTTCTTGACGATGATGGTCTCGTCGCTCATCGCCGGCACGTAAGCGCCGCCAGCGGTGCAACTGCCCATGACGACCGCGATCTGCGCGATGCCCAGCGCGCTCATATTGGCCTGATTGAAGAAGATGCGGCCAAAGTGCTCCCGGTCCGGAAACACTTCGTCCTGCGTTGGCAGGTTGGCGCCGCCCGAATCGACCAGATAGATGCAGGGCAAGCGGTTTTGCTGAGCAATTTCCTGCGCGCGCAAGTGCTTCTTGACCGTCATCGGAAAGTAGCTGCCGCCCTTGACCGTGGCATCGTTGCAGACAATCATGCAGTCCACGCCCTCAACACGGCCGATGCCGCAGACCACGCCGGCGCAGGGTGCGCTGTCAGTGCCGTCACGATCCCGGTACAGGCCCATCGCCGCCAGTGGTGAGAGTTCGAGAAACGGCGTACCCGGATCAAGCAGCATCTGGATGCGCTCACGCGGCAGCAGTTTGCCGCGCCCGGTGTGCTTGGCGCGAGCCACTTCGCCACCGCCCAGCGCCGACCTGGCGATCTGGACATTGAGGTCCTGCACCAGCGCCTGCATGGCGGCAGCGTTGGCCTGGAATTCGGCGGATCGGGGTTTGAGTTTGCTCTCGAGAACGGGCATGGTGTTCTTCCTAAAATTCAAATACGGGCTCTGCTGCATCGCCATGGTCTGGCTAGGCAAGCATAGAGGAGCCGGCGGCGCGGCAGTCGTCATTGAGGTTGCAAATCGTGCCATATCAAAGCATACTCGCGGCCATGCGCACCGAGCCACCACCGCCACGCCCTGCAAGCACCGGCCAACTTTCCTCAAGAGCCGTCACGCCAATAGCGTATGTGCAAGCGATTATGCAGGCCTACCAGGGTCGCGGAATGTCATCCGAACCGGTCCTGAAACTGGCACAAATCACGCCACAAATGCTGACTGACTCAAAGTCACGCATCAGCGCCGAGCAAATGGAATGCATCTCCGGCGCCGCCATGCAGGAACTCGACGATGAGGCGCTGGGCTGGTTCAGCCGGCGTCTGCCCTGGGGCAGCTACGGCATGCTGGCGCGCGCCTCCATCAGCGCCAGCAGCCTCGAAGTGGCGCTCAAGCGATGGTGTCGCCATCACGCCCTGATCGCCGACGACATCACACTGCAGTTGTCCATCGACGCTGACAGCGCAAGCCTGTCCATCACCGAGCAGCGAGATCTGGGCTCTCTGCGCGAGTTCTGCCTGGTCTCCGTCCTGCGAAATATTCACGGCCTGGCCTGCTGGCTGATCGACTCGCGCATTCCCTTGCAAGGCGCGCAGTTCCCGTTCAAGGCGCCAGCCCACAGCGACTTCTACCGCGTGCTGTTCTCGGGACCGACACAGTTTGACAGCGCGGTCGCTGCCATCCACTTCGATGCCCGCTACCTGGCCCTGCCCCTGCGGCGTGACGAACTGGCGTTGCAGCAGATGCTGCAGCGTGCCCTGCCGCTCACCGTACTGCAGTACCGACGTGACCGTCTATTGGCGGCGCGTGTGCGCCAGGCGCTGGTCAGTCATCCGGCACAAAGCCGAAGTGCCGAGGATCTGTCAGCGCTGCTGCATGTCTCGGCGCGCACGCTGCACCGGCAACTGAAAGAGAAAGGCACTTCGCTGCAAGCCCTGAAAAACGAGGTCCGCCAGCGCCAGGCGCAAGATCTGCTGCTGCGCACTGCGCGCCCGATCAAGCAGGTGGCCCAAGCAGTCGGCTTCCAGAACGAGAAGAGCTTCATTCGCGCCTTTCGAAGTTGGGTCGGACAGTCGCCGGCAGAATTTCGGCAGGCAGCGCGGGGCTGAAACCTGTTAAGCGCGCCAGTAGGATCTGGCTGTTGGGGCACTCAGCTCCGCGGCTGTCCCCCGCCCCCTGGGCTCCTCCTTGATGCCGCTGCGCCGAGTGCCCCGCCGGCCTGATCCTTCTCATGGTTTTGTCATTGCGGGCCGCTGGTTTGTCATTGCGGGCCTGACCCGCAATCCAGTGGTGGTGTGGCACTGGATCCCGGATCGAGTCCGGGATGACAAACTGGACGTCCGGGATGACAAGGCCGACGGCCGGGGGACGTTCGCGGAGTCACCCACGGTAGCGCCCTCCACCTCCGGCAAACGTCGCCAGAACGGTATCGCGGATTTCCGAACCCTCAACAACGCGGCAAGGAATTCGCCTGCGCCATCAGCTCTGGCAAGTCTGACATCCGACCAAACAGTCGACTCGCACCGGCCTGGCGCAAGGCGCCACCCTGCTCCTCTTGCGGGCAATAGGCCCAGACCGTTGAACCGGCGGCGACACCGGCCTTCACGCCAGTCGTTGTGTCCTCAATCACCAGGCAGCGCTGCGGCGGCACTTGCAGGTGTTGTGCCGCTGCCAGATAGACATCGGGCGCGGGCTTGGAGCGCGCCATCTCATGCCCGCTGAAAATGCGGCCGGTAAAGAAGTCGATCAGCCCGACTTTGGACAACTGCATTTCAACCTTGAAGCGGTCGGCACCGGAAGCACAGGCGATGCGCTCGCCGGTACGCTCGTGGGCTGCGGCGACGGCTGCGTGGGCACCAGCGATGACTTCCAGCCGTGCATCGAGTTCCCGATTGCGGCGTTCAAAGAACAGCGACAGCCAGGCGTCGGTCATTGGCTGCCCGGTGTTGGCCTCGATCAGGACGCGTTCTGCACGCAAGGTCCTGCCAAGAAAGTGGTCCATGCATTCCTGCTGCGACAGGGCCCAGCCTGTCTCGGCCAGCAGTTCACGCAAGACCCCAATGGTGATCGGTTCGCTGTCGACCAGCACACCGTCGCAGTCAAACAGAACGGCGTCAAACTTCATCACTTCAGGGCGATTAGGACTCAGCTCTTCTTTGTGCGCCGTGCTTTTTGCTGCTCCAGCGTCTCGGTCGGTGCGCCCTGTTTTACCCATTCGGCCCAGCCACCGTCAATATGCGCCACATTGCTCATTCCCATGTCCTTCAATGCCTTGGCAGCGAGGGCACTGCGCCAGCCGGCGCCGCAAAACAGGATGAACTCCCTGCTCTCATCGGCAAACAGGGGCTTGTGGTAAGGCGAGGCGGGGTCAACCCAGAATTCAAGCATGCCCCGCGGTGCATGGAAGGCACCCAGCACGGTACCGTCGACGAGTTCACGGATGTCGCGAATATCGACGATCTGAACCTTGGGGTCGTCCAGGCGTGCCTGTACCTGAGCCACGGAATAGGTCGTCACCTCGGCCATGGCTTCGGCCACCAGCTGCTGATAACCCTTGGTAATTGGCATTTCGTCTCCTTGTATAGATCAGTGGGCCGAGTCTACACAGATCGGACAGCCACCACTGAGCTCGCAAACGATCCCGATTCCTAGGGCAACATCTCTAATGATTGCTGCAGCGCAACAAAATGCTTGCGCGAACCGTAATCAACCCTATAATTCGATTCATGCTGCAGTGCAACATAAGTCACTGAAGCAATGCTTAACCCGATGCTCCACCTATCAAGGAATCCAAAATGAACTTCACCGTCGAACAACTCACCGCAAGCACCAAGACCAATGCTCAGGCCTTTGAAGCACTGACCACCAACGCCTACGCCGGCTTTGAAAAGCTGGTCGAACTCAATCTGGCCACCTCCAAGGCGGTTCTGGGTGATGCATTCAGCCAATTCCAGGCCGTTCTCGGCGCGAAAGATCCCCAGCAAGCGTTTGCCCTGCAAAGCAGCCTGCTCCAGCCCGCAGCAGAAAAGTCTGTTGCCTACGGCCGCCATGTCTACGCGATTGCTACCGAATCCAGTGCCGACTTCAACAAAGCCGTCGAAGCCAAGCTGGCTCAAGCACAGGACGCATTCAACGGCGTGGTGGAAAACCTGGCCAAGAACGCACCGGCTGGCACCGAGTCCGCTGTCGCTGCTTTCAAGAACGCCTTGAGCACCAGCCAGCAAGCCATTGAGTCAGCCAAGGGCTCGGCCAAGAAGGCTGCTGAAGCGGCTGAAGCCAATTTCACTTCCCTGACCAACCAGGCCGTCAAGGTCGCAACCAGCGCTGCCAAGAAGCGTTAATCAACTCTATGCCTCGTGGCATGACGAAAAACGGCATCTTCGGATGCCTTTTTTTTTGGTCCAGCTCAAATTTCGGGAGAATCAGACTCGACTTCCGAAGCAGCCACCAGGCAGACCTGGTTGCGCCCCCTTCTCTTGGCAAGGTAGAGGCCAGAATCCGCTCGGCTGATGGTTTGCTCCACTGTTTCCGTGCCGCTGAACTCACTGACGCCTATGCTCACGGTCACAGTGACATTGAGCGTACCGACTTCAAATGCCTGATGTTCAATGCGCTGACGAATTTTCTCGGCGGTTTGGCGCGCCTCGTTGATGTCGCAGTTGTCCAGCACCGCCAGGAACTCCTCGCCGCCCCAGCGCACGGCAATATCGGACTTGCGCAGCCCTTGCTGCAACTGTTCCGCAACACTGCACAACATCTGATCCCCCACTGCATGGCCATGCAAATCATTGATCTGCTTGAAGTGATCCAGGTCCAGCAACAGCACGGAAATTGGCTTCGGCTCCCGTTCGTAGGTGGCCAGCATGCGTCGTATCAAAATCGCGAAGGCCTCCCGATTCAGCATGCCGGTGAGTTTGTCAGTCGCCGCCATCTTCTCGATTCGACGCTGGTAGCGTGCCAGTGCCAGGTTCATCAGCATCACCACCAGCAAGGTAATCGTGAAACAGATGCTCAGATTGATATAGAGCATCCTGCGTACCTGGGCCAGAGCCTCGGTCTCGTCTTTCTCGACAAACAGGTACCACTTTAGCTCGGGAATGTAGTGAACGTTGAGCAGATGGGTAGCGCCGTGCGCCTCGTACTCGTAGCCCCCGTTCTTCTCCAGCAGAATGCGATCAATGATCGCGCCCAGGCCAGGTCGGTCGTGCAGGTCGGTCGGCTCCGACTGCGCTTTGCTTCCCACCAGCACCGTGCGTCCGCGGCCATCGACAAAATAGATGATGCGCTGATAGCGTTGCTGATAGTCCTTGATGCGCCGATGCATGGCGTCCATGGTCAGGCCAATACCGGTTGCCCCCAGAAACTTGCCGGCAAAGTCAAAGACCCGGTAGTTGATGAATATCGTCATGGCATCCTGGTTGGCCATGTCCGGATCGACGTTGATCTCGTGACTCTCCTTCAGATCCCGCACACGGTAGTACCACGCATCCCTCGGCTCGGTGGCTGAAATTTGCTTGAGAACGCCGCTGCCGGTGTAATAGTTCAGACTGCGGTTCGAAACAAAGAAACTGCTGAAGGCGCCGTAGCGGGTCTTGATCTCCTGCAGGTAGCGGTTGAGTTCACCCACATTGTGTTCCCCCTTGAGCACCCACTCCCGCAGGAAGGTGTCCTGTGCCATGGTCGATGAAATTACCACCGGCTCCACCAGATCCTTCTGCAACTCAACATATATATTGCTGGAGGCCAAGGGCAATTCGCGCCCGATGATGGCTTCCCGGATAACGCTCCTGGAAACCAGGTAACTGCCGAAGGTGGTTGCAAAAAAGCCAGTGACCAACAGCACGCTGAGCAGTACCAGCAGACGCCGTCCGGCAAAGATGTTAGTCGTGGCAACCATCCTGCTCACTGTAGCAACAGTTTGATGTCACCCGCCAGCAAGGCCACACCGCTGCCATACCGCGTGTACAGGCGCAACTTGCCCTGCGGATCGTAGACATAGCTGCCAGCCGAATGATCCATGCTGTAACTGGTCGGCGTGGGTCCCTCCA
>JBAXFI010000037.1:0-20120 GCA_037139995.1 Comamonadaceae bacterium
GGTTTTTTCGAGAATTCGGTCGCCAACTTCGAGGTCAATCTCCCGCTCAATATTAGTAACCCCAATGACATGCGGAGCCTCATCGCGAAGTCGCGCAAAACTGCCTCTCCAGAAACGACCCACATGCAATAGGTTGCGAACTTGGAAATGCTCTCCCTCCATTTCAATCGCTGGTAGATGATGCCCACGATGACCCGCTTTGCCATGCTGCGCCACTTGATCTACTAAAACATCCCGGAGTTGCTTGTTGTCGTTGGGATCAGGGCCAATATTGGTATTCGAAAATCGAACGCTGTACGACTTTGTGATCGGCATGACTCCCTCTATTCATTTTTCGTTGAGTAGCAAAGGCTACGTCGCCCTGTTTACCACAAAGTCGCTTGCAACGCAAAGGATATTGGAAGGCCAATCATGTCGCTAAAGAACCTCACACGATCAGAACTGTACGACCTTGTTTGGGCACAGCCGGCGACCACGGTTGCCAAGCAACTCGACGTGTCAGACGTATGGATTAGCAAAGTCTGCAAACGGGCAAACATTCCTAAGCCGCCGCCAGGGTATTGGCAAGCCCTTGCAGCAGGGAAATTAGTCAAGCATCCGGCCTTGTCGCCCCAACCGCCTTTGCAATCAACCAACATGGCCTTGTTGGGCGACGGATGGTCAAACAGTTACTACCCAACTCCAGAGTGGGAAGCGCCAACGACGGACGATCAGCCGATTCCGCCACTACCACCACCACATGTATTCACGGAGTCTATGGAAGATGTGGCTGTGCGAGCCGACTTACTTACAGCGCCGCTCAAATTCAAAGACACTTTAAAAGACCCGCATCCCGCGACGTCCAGTCTTTTGCGTGGCGACATGCGTCGTGCAAGTCGAAACTCGCGTTACTCTTTTTCGTCCGAGAAGCCACGCTTTCGACATGCATCGGGACTAGCTTTGCTGTCGGCACTGAACCAATTGTTCGCAGCATGGGCCTCGCTTGGTGCCACGGTCTCTGTACGTGGCATCACTAAGCAGTCAATTTCCGTGAACGTGTTGGGTTGTTCGCTTCCCATTTGCTTCGTTGACTATGGCTGGGAGGGTGCAAGAGTTCAAATCAAAGACAAGCACAATGGCCAGTACGGTTTCTCTTGGGAATACTGCCAACGAGAGGAGCAATACGATCCTCGATCACATTCGACCTACCGTCAATACAGCAACCTTAAACCTGACATTCTCCGGTCTCTGGTAAAGGAATCGATCGTGCGGGTTGAGGAATATATCCGTAGCGGTGCCAAGTCGTCTTACGAACGACTGGTTGAACGCAGAGACGAAGTAATTGAGCTTCGAGAGAAGCGACGACTCGCCGCTATACGCCGACACGAAAAGGAAGTTCAAGAACTAATTCAGAAGCGGTTGAACTTGATGGAAAAAGCGTCAACCGACATTGCTCAGTCCGACCGACTACGCAGTCTCATTGCTGCCTTTGACGAAAAGGTCAAGTCGTCAAGGCACCCAATTGCAGGCTACGCACACTGGCGCAGTTGGGCGGTCAATCAGGCAAATCATATTGACCCGCGTTACATGTCGCCGGAACACATTGGCCAATGGATTGCAAAATTTCATTTACATGAATAGAGCCGGTGTAAGCCGCTGAGTCAAACGACAAGGAGCCGACAAACCAGTGCCGTTCTCCTATCATGGCCCGTGCCTTCTGATGATTCTGTCAGTGGCAATTTTGTCCTGATTTTGCGGCCTGAAATCTATGAATGCTCGGAAGTCCTTGAGGCCATTGGCCTTTTTAAATCGTCCAGCCAGAGGGATAGTTCTCGGCCGGGATGCCGGCCTTGGTCAGGGCGTTGAACAGGGTCGATTTACCGACGTTGGGCAAGCCCACGATGCCACATTTCAAACTCATCTAAATATCCTTAGAAATCAATACCCCAACGGCACCATTGAACCCAACTTCGGGATCGTTGAGGTGCCGGACACGCGCATGGATCAAGCAGCCCAAAGGCATGCGCCGCTCCAGCGCCGGACAAGAAAACACACCGGTTTTTGTCCTCGTTTTGTCCTGGGAAGTCAGCTGCGATTGTACTAATCAGTGCATCCCTGCTTCAAAGGGCGTCAGCTTGCCGGGATTGCTCACGCGCAGCGGGGGGTCCAAGCTGAACTGAGGTCAGCGGACTGTTGACCAGCGTCGGGCTGGATCCGACTGTACATAGCTGCACGGGCTGCGGCGGTCCAGCCATCGGCTGACGACAAAGTGAAAAGGCTTTTCCATCCACTCCATTTCCCTTGCATAGGCGTAGATCTGATCGTAGGTTTCAGGTTTGGCCAGAAATCCCTTGTCGGCACAATGGATTGAACCGTTCACTACAGGAGCGACGCGAATCGAGCTTACAGTCATAACAGTCTCCTAAGAGGCGATCGGATATCGCTTACCAGGCGGTCACCCGGATGTGCTGAGCACTAAAGTCGCAACAGGTGGGTGGCGCTCATGCGCATGCACCGTCCCGCTATGGGATCCTCCATCAAGTGCTTGAAGCTCGGGTAGCGAATATTCAATAGGCGTGAGCGTCGGTACAACTCGCTGGCTTTTTTGAGCATCAGCTCTTCCTGCAACGTGGGGTCCATGGGCAAAGCCAAGGGGATTTGTTGTTGCGCGGGTGTCAGGCGAGTCATGGTGACACCCCGCCTTCAAAGCCCTCAGCAAAGAATACTCCAACGGCATGAGTTACAGGCTTGTTGAGACACTTCATTTCAACACCTCCAGTTACTTTGCAAATGCGCGAGCAGATACCCGTACCTTAACGCGGGCAGCGCAGATCAATCGATTGATCAGATGCCGTTCTACCGGTCTATTCCGGGAATCCACCAGGCAAGCGCCAGGACCGCGGAGCCCTGGCATCGGACGCAAGTCTGGACGCCTTCTACAATCCCTGCCATGAGTCAAGCCTTTGATATTTGCATCCGCGGCGGCGGCATTGTGGGGCGCACGCTGGCCCTGTTGCTGGCGCGCGAACGCCTGCGCATCGGCCTGGTGGAGCAAGCCCAGAACTTGCCTGACAGCGAGCCGGGCTTGAATGGCGACGTACGAGCCTACGCCTTGAACGCCAAATCGCGCGCGCTGCTGGAGTCGCTGCGCTGCTGGCCCGACGCGCAGCACGCGACCGAAGTACTGGCCATGCAAGTCAAGGGTGACGCTGGCGGTGAAGTCAACTTTTCGGCGGCCGAGCTCAAGGTGCCGGGCCTGACCTGGATTGTCGACGTGCCCGCGCTGGAGGCCCGACTGGCCGAAGCCGTGCGATTTCAGCCGCTCATCGAAGTGCTGACCATAGCGCCAGAGGCTGCACTGACAGTCATCTGCGAAGGCCGCTCAAGCAGCACACGCGCCGAGTTCGGCATTGATTTCGACGTGACGCCCTATCCGCAAACCGCGATCGCCGCACGCCTGCAATGCGAAAAGCCGCACAAGCAGACTGCATTCCAATGGTTCAGTCAGGGCGAAATCCTGGCTTTCCTGCCGATCGATGGTGCAACTGGAAGTTCTGTGGCTATTGTCTGGTCGGTGCTGCGCGAGCGGGTGCCGTCCCTGCTGGCCGAGAGCACTGGAGAGTTCTGTCAGCAACTCGAGGTGGCCAGCCAGGGGCAGTTGGGCAAGCTCGCGTTGACCAGTGCGCGCAGCGCCTGGCCGCTGCAAAGCGCACACGCCAAGCGCTGGGCTGGCAGACACGCCACGGGCGCCTGGACGCTGGCCGGCGACGCGGCGCACAATGTGCATCCGCTGGCGGGCCAAGGTTTGAATCTGGGGCTGTCTGATGTCGCAGCACTGAGCACGACACTGGGTCAGCGTGAATACTGGCGCAGCGTGGATGATGAAAAGTTACTGCGCCGTTACGAGCGCTCGCGCAAGGCCGAGGTGATGGTGATGGACGCTACGATGGACGGCTTGCAGCGCCTGTTCTCGCGCCAGGGCGGCAGTTGGCAGTCTGCACGCAACTGGGGCATGAACGGCTTTGAGCGCAGCGGCTTGCTCAAGCTTTGGGTAGCACGACAAGCCATGGGATGTTGACGTTTTGATCGGACCTACATGAATTTTTTGAAAACCGTTTTCACCCTCACTGCGCTGCTCACCGCCACTTGTGTCCTGGCGCAGGAAGCCACGATTCGCAAGAACCTCGCAGAGCGCATTCCGCAACTGCAGAAGATCGATGAAGTCAGCAAGAGCGCCATGCCCGGCCTGTATGAGATTCGTGTGAACGGCAGTGAGATTTATTACACCGATGGCGAAGGCAACTTTCTGCTGCAGGGCAATCTGATAGACACCCGGCAACGGCGCAATCTGACCGAGGAGCGAGTCGACAAACTCACTGCCATCAGCTTTGATGCCTTGCCCCTGAAGGACGCTTTCACCATTGTGCGCGGCACCGGCAAACGCAAACTGGCGGTTTTTGAAGACCCTAATTGCGGCTACTGCAAGCGCTTTGAGCGTGACCTGCAGAAAGTGGACAACGTCACGATCCACATGTTCCTGTATCCGATCCTGAGCGCTGACTCGACCGAAAAGTCGAAGAACATCTGGTGCACCAAAGACCGTGCCAAAGCCTGGCAGGACTGGATGGTGCGCGACAAGGCAGCTGCCACGGCAAGTTGCGACGTCAGCGCCATCGAGCGCAATGTGGAAATCGGCCGCAAGCACAAGATTACCGGCACACCGACCCTGATCTTTGCCGACGGCACCCGCGTGCCCGGCGCCATCACCGCAGCCCAGGTCGAAAAATACCTGACGGATGCCAAGAACTGATGGCGAACGCGGCCATCACCTACGAGGTTCGGATTGCCGATCTGCACGCCCATCTGTTCCAGGTGAGCCTGACGATCCAGCGGCCCGCCGCGTGTCAGCAGCTGAGCCTGCCGGTATGGATTCCGGGCAGCTACCTGGTACGTGAGTTTTCCAAGAACTTGCAGCAGTTGCAGGCGCGCCAAGGCAACAAGGTGCTGGCCATCACACAGCTCGACAAATGCAGCTGGCAGGTTCAGTGCAGCGAGGGCAAGCCGCTGGTGCTGAACTACCTGATCTACGCCTTCGACAGTTCGGTGCGCACCGCCTGGCTCGACAGTACACGCGGTTTTTTCAACGGCACCAGTGTGTTCCTTAGGGTGCTGGGTCAGGAAGATGTGCCGCATGCGCTGACGCTGCTGGCGCATCAGCATCTGCCAGACTGGCACGCAGCCACTGGCCTGGCGCCCGAAAAAGTCAGCAAGCGTGGTTTTGGCAGCTACCTGGCCGTCAATTACGATGAGCTGGTGGATTCTCCTGTGGAGTTGGGAGCGTTCTGGAGCGGCTCCTTCGTCACCTGTGGCGTGCCACACCGCTTTGTCGTCTCTGGTGCACCCCCCGGGTTTGATGGCAAGCGTCTGCTGGCCGATACGCAGAAAATTTGCGAGGCAGAAATTCACTTCTGGCATGGCACCAAGGCGGGCAGCAAGAGCGCAAACAAGGCACCGCATCGTAACTATCTGTTCATGCTCAATGCAGTCGATGAGGGTTATGGCGGACTGGAGCATCGCAACTCGACCGCCCTGATCTGCAAGCGCAAGGATCTGCCGCGCCTGCAACCGCAGGCCAACGCCACGGACAAAAAAGCGTCTGAGGGCTACACCACGTTGCTGGGCCTGATCAGCCACGAGTATTTCCATACCTGGAACGTCAAGCGCCTGCGCCCGGCAGAGTTCACCGACTTTGACTACGCCAATGAAAACTACACCGAACTGCTATGGTTTTTTGAAGGCTTTACCAGCTACTACGACGACTTGCTGCTGCACCGAGCCGCGCTGATAGACCAGGCGACGTATCTGGCGCTGCTGGGCAAGACCATCAACCAGGTGTTGCAAACGCCGGGACGAGAAATTCAGAGCGTGGCGCAAGCCAGCTTCGACGCCTGGGTCAAGTATTACCGGCAGGACGAAAACACAGGCAACGCCACCATCAGTTATTACACCAAGGGCTCGCTGGTCGCGCTGTGCCTTGACCTGACGCTGCGCCAGGAGGCAAAGAGCTCGCTCGACGCCGTCATGCGCGGCCTGTGGCAACGCTGCCGCGGCGGGCCGATGACAGAGGCCGATTTGTTGACTGTGCTGGAGCATCTCTCTGGGCGCTCTTTCCAGAAAGAAATTGCGCTCTGGGTGCACAGCAGCGCCGAGTTGCCGCTGCAAACCCTGCTGGAGCGCCAGGGGGTCTTGGTGCAACAGGAGAGCACCGACCTCGCGCAGCGCCTGGGTCTGCGTGCGACCGAAAGCGCAGGCGTTCACGTCAAGAGCGTTTTGCGCGGCAGTGCTGCCGAGCAGGCCGGCTTTGCGGCCGGCGACGAATGGCTGGCGCTGGAGAGCGGCACTGGCAAGCAGGCCTCAAGCTGGCGCCTGTCCAGACTCGACGACGTACCTCTCTACGCTGGTGCCGCCACCAAAGTAGGTGCTCTGGTGGCACGCGACAAACGCATTTTGAAACTGTCGCTGAAGCTGCCAGCACCCGCGACCCGCTGGTGTCTGGCAGTCGGTGACAAGAAACTTGTTGGCCAATGGCTTGACTGAAAACCTGGAGAAACCCATGAATTTTGAAACCATCAACGTCCGCACCGAAGGCGGCAAAGTCGGCGTCATCACGCTGAACCGTCCGAAGCAGCTCAACGCCTTGAATGACCAACTGATGACCGAGCTCGGTGTTGCGCTGAAGTCCTTCGACGCCGACCCGACGATTGGCTGCATGATCATTACCGGCAGCGAGAAAGCCTTTGCTGCCGGCGCCGACATTGGCGCCATGGGCAGCTACAGCTTTGCCGATGTTTACAAGGGCGACTTCATCACCCGCAACTGGGAACACATCCGCAGCGTGCGCAAGCCTGTCATCGCGGCGGTCAGCGGCTTTTGCCTGGGCGGTGGCTGCGAATTGGCCATGATGTGCGACTTCATGATCGCAGCGGACAACGCCCGCTTTGGCCAGCCCGAGATCAAGCTGGGCATCATTCCCGGCGCGGGCGGCACGCAGCGGCTGCCGCGTGCCGTGGGCAAGTCCAAGGCGATGGAGATGGCACTCACCGGGCGCCTGATGGACGCCGCGGAGGCCGAACGCGCCGGACTGGTGAGCCGTGTCGTACCACTGGACAAGTTGATGGAAGAGGCGCTGGCCACCGCCCTGGTGATCAGCGAGTTTTCACAAATTGCCACCATGGCTGTCAAGGAATCGGTCAACCGCGCTTTCGAGAGCGGCCTGAGCGATGGCGTGATGTTTGAACGTCGCCTGTTCCACTCGATGTTTGCCACCGCCGACCAGAAGGAAGGCATGGACGCCTTCGTCAACAAGCGCAAGGCCAACTTCAAGCACCAATAGGACTCTGGTTATAATCCGCAGCCTTGGCTCTTTAGCTCAGTCGGTTAGAGCGATGGAATCATAATCCACAGGTCCGCGGTTCGAATCCGTGAAGAGCCACCAGTACAACCCGCATGGGTACTATAAAGCCCGCTACTTAATTGCTAGCGGGCTTTTTTGTTGGCGTGGTAAAAAATCAATCTGTAGGCCATCCGCTTTGGGTCATCATGGTAGATAATTGCGCGAAGTCATCTTTTACGCAATGAAGCACTAAGGGGTCGATTGGAAAAATGATTGAAGAAAACAGTATGTTCAAAGTGATAGACGATGCTTTTCCGCATATCGGAAAGGCAATTCTGGCATTTTGGGGTCACCGCGACTTCCATGAATATATGGACACACTGCAGCATCAGAAGAGGGACGGCAAACCCAGAGCGGGCTTTCCACTCAACATCATGCTGGCGATTTTCAACCTGACTTCTGAGCACGAAAAGATGTTTCCCGAGCTAGCTCCCCAACGGTCGATTTTTGGTTAGTCGATGGAACGGGGAAAAAAACCCCGGCTCAAGGGCCGGGGCGCAAAGCCTTTTCCGTTGTCACACATCAAGGCCCCGCTCAAGGGGGATCGAGCGGGAGGCGCTTTCGCGCCCGAGAGAAATGTACCACTACTTCACAAAAAGCACCAACACTGCAATATTTCGGCCTGCGCGGCAGCTTTATTTGGCGTGCGCGATGCGCTTGTGCATCAGCGCCTGGCGCACACACAGGGCAACCACCTGCTGGTGCTGATTGCTGGCCACATGTTCAAACTCGACAATGCCGGCACTGGGTCTGGACTTGCTCTCACGCAGAGACTTGACGCTGCTTCGCACACGGATCGTGTCACCATGAAATAGCGGCTTGGGAAAGCGAACATCGCTCATGCCCAGGTTGGCGATGGTGGTGCCCAGTGTGGTGTCGTTGACGGTCATGCCAATCATGAGCCCGAGCGTGAAAAGGCTGTTGACCAGGGGCTTGCCCCATTCCGTTCTGGATGCAAAGTCGGCGTCGATGTGCAGCGGCTGGACGTTCAGCGTCAGGCACGAGAACAGCATGTTGTCGGACTCGGTGATGGTGCGCCCCCAGGGGTGCTCAAAGACCTGGCCCACATGAAAATCTTCCCAATACAAACCTGCCATTTCGTTCTCCTTGATTTCAGTTCGTTCCCTGCGGCTCCAGTTCCACCAGCAACTGACCATGCGCCACAATCTCGCCCGCCTTCACATGAAGGCAGCTGACACGTCCGGTCAAGGGCGCAAGCAGCGTGTGGTACAGCTTCATGGCTTCCAGCACCAGCACCGGGGCACCGGCCAGGACGAGTTCCCCCTCTCGCACCATGAGTTCGGAAACACGGCCGGGCAAGGTTGCCGACAGATTGCGCTCCTGAGTTTCCTGACTGCTGCCGTGCAGGCTGTGCTCAAGTTCGTGCTCCAGGTCCCACATCTGGCTACATCCACGCAGCCAACTGAACCAGCGCCGCCCCTGCGTGTGCCTGATGTACACCGACGTGCCCAGGCCGCGCAGGTCTGTGACTTGCACGATCCAGTCCGGTCCGTCCGCTTGGACACTGGCAGACAATTCGGCCCTGCCCGCCAGGCCATAAACGCCACCGGACAGGGTGAGCCGCACCGTTTCACTGCCAGGCGCAGCAGAGGCGTCGCTCAGACGCAGCTCAACCGAGGCGCTGTGACCGCCCGGCGCTGTGACCCGAAAGCCGCGCAAGCCACCCCAGACGGATGGCGCCAGGGGCTGGCTGGCTGCCCAGGCCGCCGCCACGGCCAATGTGTGAAGCAGGCGAGCATCCGGCTCCGGCTGGGTCCCTCCCGGAAAATGCAGTTCCAGAAAGCGCGTTGTGAGCACCGAGTCAAAACCCGGGTGCCGCAGAATTTGCAGCAGCATGGCAGCATTGGTGCATACACCTTCGATGCGCAGCGATTCAATGCCCTGGCAGGCCTTCTCGATGGCCTGGTTGCGCGTGGCGCCATAGCCGATCACCTTGGCCAGCATGGAGTCGTAGTAAGGCGTGACTTCGCTCTTGTTATGCAGCCCGCTGTCGATGCGCACACCAGCCACCTGGCGCGGCTCGGCGTAGCCAAGCAAAGGACCCAGGCTGGCGCGGAAATCGTAGTCAGGCTGTTCGGCGTTGAGTCGGCATTCAAGCGCCCAGCCGGTGCGCCCAATCTGTGCCTGTTGCAAGGGCAGCGGCTCACCGCTGGCGATACGCAACTGCCACTCCACCAGATCGATGCCGGTGGTCATTTCGGTTACCGGGTGCTCCACCTGCAACCGGGTGTTGACTTCCAGAAAGTAGGGCGTGTCCTGCGCATCCGCATCAAGCACAAACTCCACCGTGCCGGCGTTGTCGTAGTTCATGGTGCTGCCGATGCGCAGCGCCGACTCGTACAGCCTGGCAGCCACTGCGACCGACAAATGATGCGCCGGCGCCTCTTCGATCACTTTCTGAAAACGCCGCTGAATCGAGCACTCGCGCTCGAACAGATGCACCAGGCCGCCGTGATGGTCACCAACGATCTGCACTTCGATGTGGCGCGGGGTGACGATGTACTTTTCCAGCAGCACCCGCTCATCACCAAAGGACGCCAGCGCCTCCTTGCGCGCCAGTGCCAGCATGGGCACAAACTCGTCGCTCCTGTTGACCCGGCGCATGCCCTTGCCGCCACCACCGGCACTGGCCTTGATCAGCAGCGGAAAGCCGATGCGCTGCGCCTCAGCGAGCAGCCGCTCGGGCGCCTGCTCGTCTTCGTCGTAGCCGGGCACACAGACGACGCCAGCGCTGCGCGCAAGGCGCTTGCTCTCGATCTTGGAACCCATGGCCTCGATGGCACGACGGTTCGGACCGACAAAGGCAATGCCGTGCTCAGCGCAGGCGTCAATCAACTCAAGCTTCTCGGACAGGAAGCCGTAGCCTGGATGGATCGCCTGTGCGCGGCTGGACAGGGCCGCGGCAACGATGCGATCAGCGCGCAGATAGGACTCGCTGGCGCTGGCAGGTCCGATCGGCACGGCAAAGTCGGCCTCAGCGACATGCCGGCTGTTCACGTCCGCCTCGGAATAGACCGCCACCGTTTCCATGCCCAGGCGGCGGCAGGTGCGCAGAATGCGGCAGGCAATTTCGCCGCGGTTGGCTATCAGGACTTTCTTGAACATGGCATCACATCCTGAAAACAGGCGAGGGGCCCGTAGCGCGGGGACTGGACTGCGCCAGCAGTTGCAGGCACAGGCCCAGTACGTCGCGGGTCTGCATCGGCTCGATGATGCCGTCGTCCCAAAGTCGGGCCGTGGCGTAATAGGGGTCGCTCTGGCGCGTGAACTGCTCGGTGGTTTCGCGCGCCAGGTTGGCCAGTTCCTGATCGGCGCTATCGCCCTTGAGCGAACTTTTGCGCAACTCGGTGAGCACCGTGGTGGCGACTTCGGGGCTCATGGTTGCAATCCTGGAATTGGGCCAGCTGAACAGGAAGTGTGGTGCAAAGCCGCGCCCACACATGCCGTAATTGCCCGCGCCATACGAGCCGCCAATCAGAACCGTCAGGCGTGGCACACGTGCCGTGGACATGGCGTATACCAGCTTGGCCGAGTGTTTGGCAATGCCGCCACGCTCGGCTTGCGTTCCGACCATGAAGCCGGTAATGTTCTGCAGAAACAGCAGCGGAATATTGCGCTGGTTGCACAACTCGATAAAGTGCGCGCCCTTCATCGACGACTCCGAGAACAGGACACCGTTGTTGGCCAGAATGCCCACTGGCAAGCCGTGGATGTGTGCACTGGCGCAGACCAGCGTGCTGCCGTACTCGGGTTTGAACTCCTGCAATTCGCTGTCGTCAACGAGCCGCAGCAGCACTTCGCGCACATCGTAGGGCTGCTTCATGTCGCCCCCCACAATACCGGCGATCTCGCTGGCGTCAAAGCGCGGCGGCAGCGTGATACCAACCGGTAAGGGTAGCGCCGGCGGCATGTTCAGATGCCGCACGATCTGGCGCAGCTTGGCGAGGGCCTGGCGCTCGTCGGCGGCAAGGTAATCGGTCACACCCGAGACCCGGGTGTGCATGGCAGCGCCGCCCAGTGTTTCGCCGTCCACGATCTCGTTGATGGCCGCCTTCACGATGGGTGGGCCTCCAAGATGAATGCGCCCGGTCCCCTGAACAATGACGGCCTCGTCTGACAGCGCCGGAATATAGGCACCACCGGCGGTACAGCCGCCAAAGACGGCCGAGAGTTGCGGCAGGCCTTCGGCACTCATGCGACACTGGTTGTAAAAGGTGGTCCCGAAATGGCCCCAGTCGGGGAAGACTTGGTCCTGTTCGGGCAGGTAGGCACCGCCACAATCCACCAGGTACAGACAGGGCAAACGGTTCTGCGCGGCAATCTCCTGCGCCCGCACATGCTTGCGCACGGTCTCGCGAAAGAAGCTGCCGCCCTTGACCGTGGCATCGTTGGCGATGATCATGCAGTGCACACCTTCGACCAGGCCGATACCGGCCACCACGCCGGCTGCCGGCACTTCATTGTTGTACATGCCCCAGGCCGCCAGCGGCGCAATCTCCAGAAACGGCGAGCCAACATCGAGCAGCAGGTCGATGCGTTCGCGCACCGGCAGCTTGCCGCGTTCCATATGGCGTTGCATCAGCCGCTCGCCACCGCCGCGCACGGCCCAGGCCATGCGCTCGTGCAGTGTTGCCAGCAGTGTCGCGTAGTGCTGCGCATTGCGCGCAAACTCGGCGCTGCTGCGGTCGACGTTGGAAACAGTTGTCATGCTGGGGTTCTCCGCGTTGTTACGGGTGGCTGCAAGCCCAGCACCACCAGGTCGGCCATTTCACTGGCCACCTGCGCCAGATCAAAGCGCTTTTCGTCGTACCACTCGGTGGCCCAGTTCATGGCGCCAAACAAGAAATAGACCGTGCGCTGCAAGTCCACATCGGGCCGGATTTGCCCGCCGCGCTGCAAGGGAGAGAGCAACTCAAGCCAGTGGTTTTCATAAGCGCGGCGTAGCGCTCGATGGGACTCGCGCACCGAGGCGGGCACCTGACCGAGAATCCGGATGTTGGCCGAGGTGAAATCGTGCGAATGCAGCAGCGCACGCAAATGCGCTTCAATCGCGCAGTGCAGAACCACCCCGAGCGGCGCGTCCGGCGCCAGTTCTTCGAGCGCCAATTTGACTGCGTCAAAAACACGCTGCACGCCGATGTCGAGCACTTCGCTGACGATCTGGTCCTTGGACTCGAAGTGGTAGTACAGACTGCCTGCCTTCATGTCACAGGCAGCAGCAATGGCGCGCAGCGACGTGGCGGCGTAGCCCTCGTGGCGAAACAGGCGGGCAGCCGTCTCCAGAATCATCTGCCTTGATATGGCACCAGAAGTCTCGGTGACCGGTATGGTGCTATTCGTGCTCATCGTCGACACGGCCGCTGCTCAGCACATGCGCTTGGCGATTTCGTCAAGCATGACTTCGGTCGCGCCGCCGCCGATGGACTGGATGCGCGCGTCGCGCGCCATGCGCTCGATGGCTGACTCGCGGATGTAACCGATGCCACCATGAAACTGCAGGCAGTCGTACATCACTTCGTTGACCAGTTCGCCGCACAAGGCCTTGAGCATGGCGGCCTCCGACACCACCACCTGCTTTTGCGCGTCGCGCCAGGCTGTGTTGTAAATCAGGGTTCGCGCTGCCTGCACACGCGCGGTGAGCATGGCCAGACGATGGCGCACGGCCTGCTTGTCCCACAGCGTGGCGCCAAAGGCCTTGCGCTGCGTTACCCAGTCGAGCGTCAGCTCGATCGCCTTCGACGCTTCGCCCATGGCCTGCGCTGCCAGCACAATGCGCTCGTTCTGCAAGTTCTTCACGAGCGCGTAAAAGCCCTTGTTTTCTTCACCCAGCAGGTTGGCCTGCGGAATCAGGCACTGCTCAAACACCAGTTCGGCCGTGTCGCTGGACAGCCAGCCGTGCTTGTTCAGGGGTCGCGCCACGCTGAAGCCGGGTGTCCCCTTCTCCACGATGAACATCGAAACCTGATGGTTGCGGCCGCTCTCACCGGTCTTGGCTGCCACAAAAAAGACATCGCCGTGCACACCGTTGGTGATGAACATCTTGGCACCGTTGAGTTCCCACTGGTTGCCAACGCGCCGGGCCGTACTGCGCATGGAAGCCAGATCGGAGCCGGCGTCGGGTTCCGTCATGGCCACTGCAGCAATCTTGCGCCCGGCCACGAGGTCGGCCATGAAACGCCCTTTTTGCTCAAGGTTGCCAGCGTGATGCAGATGCGGTGCCGCCATATCGGTGTGCACCAGCACCGTGACGGCAAAACCGCCAAAAGTCGAACGTCCCAATTCTTCGGCCAAAACGACGGTGGACAGGGTGTCGAGCTCGCTGCCGCCGTATTCGGCCTCAAAGCGGATTCCGAGCAAGCCGAGCGCTCCCATCTCCTGCAGCACAGCGCGTGGCACCATGCCATCCTGCTCCCAGCGATCAGCGAAAGGGCTCACTCTTTCTACGACAAATCGGCGCACGGTCTGACGCAGCATTTCGTGCTCGGCAGTGAAATAAGGAAAACTCTGATGCAACGCGGCTGAAGTGTTCATAATTACCTACCTAACATTTGTTAGGTTAATTGGAACACAAAAAAGTGACTGACGCCAGTCAACCCTCCTGTCGCGCCTTTTTCAGCAGTGCGGTTGTGGAATAACCGTCGACAAACGGTAGCGCCAAAGCACGCCCACCGTAGGACTCAACCACGCCCGTCTCGGCGAGCTTGGCCATGTCGTAGTCGCCGCCTTTGACCAGAATATCGGGCCTGATCCGGTGAATGAGCTCAAGCGGTGTGTCCTCGTCGAACCAGGTCACCAAGCTGGTGCTGGCCAGCGCCGCCATGACGACGGCGCGGTCGGCTTCGTTGTTGAGTGGGCGGTCTGGCCCTTTGCCAAGCCGGCGGGCCGATGCGTCAGTGTTCAGCGCCACCAGCAAACTCGCGCCGAGAGCGCGCGCCTGTGCCAGGTACAGAACGTGACCGCGGTGCAACACATCAAACACACCATTGGTAAACACCAGCGGCCGGGGCAAGCTGGCAAGCCGCGCTGCCAGTGCGGCGCCTGGACAGATCTTGTCGGTAAGGGTGGCCGTGCCGGCCAGGTCGTTCATGACTTCAATGCTAGCAGACCCATGCGCGGTTCAACCAAACCGGCTGTGCGTTTGAAGCTCAGGCGTTGGCCGGGGCTGCCACCAGGCCCGGATCGTCGCGAAAACGTTTCGGCATCCGGTGCACCGGTACTGCCCGGTAGGCAGCAAGGCTCCGCTCTGTGCGCGCTCAATCACGCGTTGGTAGCTGGTGGCCCCGCATTGCCTGCATTTATAAATCGTCTTGAAAGTGGCCATGGTCGGCACACTGTAATGCCGCCAGCGCCGTCGAACGCTTCAATTTCTGTAAAACGATGTAAGCAGTGTTTCGGCTCGACCCCGCTCAGTCCGGCCGCGTTTCGGCAAAGCTGGGGCGAAGCATCAGCTTGTCGAGCAATTTTTGCAGATTGGGATAGTCGCTGCGCCAATCAATCTGAGCGAACCGGAAGTCCATGTAGCTCAAGGCGCAGCCGACAGCGACATCGGCCAAACTCAAATGGATGCCGGCACAATAAGGCTTGTCGCCCAAGCCTTTGCTCATCGCTTTCAGGGAGGTGTGAATCTTGCCGAGCTGCCTGTCGATCCAGGCCTGGCTGCGCTCGGCTGGGCTACGCCCGCCCCAGGTGGCTTCGAGCCGCGCCAGGATGGCCGCGTCCAGTACGCCGTCGGCCAGTGCTTCCCAGGTCTTGATCTCAGCCCGCTCCCGCCCAACCGCAGGAATCAATTTTCCCACCGGTGACAAGGTGTCCAGGTATTCAACAATTACGCGCGAATCAAAAAGCGCTTCGCCCGCTTCCATGATCAGGCACGGCACCTTGCCCAGCGGGTTGGTTTCGGTAATCGTGGTCTGCGCCGACCACACATCCTCGGGCACAAAAACGTAATCCAGTTTTTTTTCGAGCATCACAATGCGCACTTTGCGCACATAGGGGCTGGTTTTTGATCCGAGTAATTTCATGGCAAGACGGAAGTTTCAGTTACTTTCATTCTAGCCACCAGCAAGCAGGCTATCGGCGCCGGCAAAGCGCTGTGGTGTGCATCCTACAATCCGGACATGAATTTCTCTGCAATCTCGGCCCTTTCCCCGCTGGATGGCCGCTACGCCGCCAAACTGGCCAAACTCCGTCCTGCCATGAGCGAGCAGGGTTACATGCAGCGCCGCGTCCAGGTGGAGGTGGCCTGGCTGATTGCGCTGAGCGACTGCGGTTTTGCCGAGTTCAAGCCACTCACGCCGGGTGCGCGCACTTACCTGCTGGCTCTGGTCAAGCATTTCAGCGAGGCGGACGCCGAGGCCATCAAAGCCATCGAAAAGGTGACCAACCATGATGTGAAGGCGGTTGAATACTGGATCAAGTCGAGGTTTGAGGGTAGGCCCGAACTGCTTGCTGCGGGCGAGTTTGTCCACTTTGCCTGCACCAGCGAGGACATCAACAACACCAGCCACGCATTGCAACTCAAGTCGGCGCGCGATCAGGTGCTGCTGCCGACAATGGACGCAGTCATCCACAAACTGCGCGACATGGCACATGCCTTTGCCGATATTCCCATGCTCAGTCGCACGCACGGCCAGACCGCCAGTCCGACCACCGTTGGCAAGGAAATTGCCAACGTGGTGCTGCGCCTGCAGGCAGCACGAAACAAGATCGCCGACGTCAAGTTGCTGGCCAAGATGAATGGCGCCGTGGGCAATTACAACGCACATCTGGCTGCCTGGCCTGACTTCGACTGGGAATCCTTCAGTCGCAGAGTGATCGAAGCACCCGAGCCCCTGGGTCTGGGGCTGGCCTTCCAGCCCTACAGCATCCAGATAGAGCCGCACGATTACATGGCCGAATTGTTTGACGCGGTGGCACGCGCCAACACCATCCTGATTGACTGGTCGCGCGATGTCTGGGGCTATGTGTCACTGGGCTATTTCAAACAGAAGCTGCGTGAGGGCGAGGTCGGCTCTTCCACCATGCCGCACAAGGTCAACCCGATTGATTTTGAAAACGCCGAAGGCAACCTCGGTCTGGCCAATGCCCTGCTCAGACACCTGAGCGAAAAACTGCCGATCAGCCGCTGGCAGCGCGACCTGTCTGACAGCACGGTGCTGCGCAACATGGGTGTGGCACTCGGCTATGCGGTGCTGGCCTACCAGTCGCTGGCAACCGGTTTGGGCAAACTTGAAATCAACGAAGCAGCGATTGCTGCCGACCTGGATGCCGCGTGGGAAGTGCTGGCCGAACCGGTGCAGACCGTGATGCGCCGCTTTGGCTTGCCCAAGCCCTACGAGCAACTGAAGGATTTCACCCGCGGCGCACCCATGACGCGCGAACTGATGCAGGGCTTTATCGCGCGGCTGGATCTGCCGACTGCTGAAAAGCAGCGCCTGCTGGCCATGACGCCGGGCAGCTACACCGGCATGGCAGGAAAGTTGGCTAAAAGGATCTGATGATGGCCCCCACGCTCGTCACTTCGTGTACTCCCTGCCCCCCGCGGGGGCTGATCCGGCTTGGGGCGGCCCGGCGCCGGATCTGATGGCCACCAAGTCAACCATCTTCAAAGCCAATCTTCAGATTGCCGACATTGACAACTCCTACTACGCCGACCATGCGCTGACGCTGGCGCGCCACCCGAGCGAAACCGACGAGCGCATGATGCTGCGCCTGTGCGCGTTGGCGCTGCAGGCGCACAAACTGCAGTCGGTTTGCGGTGGTGACGGCACGCTGGCCTTTGGCGCGGGTTTGTCTGACCCGGATGAGCCCGATGTCTGGCTGCGCGATTTCACCGGACTCACACGACTCTGGATTGAAGTGGGCCAGCCCGAAGACAAGCCTCTGCTCAAGGCCTGCGGCAAGGCCGATGAGGTGGTGCTGTACTGCTTCAACCACGCAGCCGAGATATGGTGGCGCGGCATCGAAAGCAAACTGACGCGGCCACAAAATCTGAGCATTTTCCGGCTGCCGACCAGCTCCGCCCAGGCTCTCATTCCGATGGCCCAGCGCAACATGCAGTTGCAGGCGACGATTCAGGAAGGCGTGCTGATGCTCAGTGATGAAAAGGTCCACGTCGACCTCGAGCCGGTGCGCTGGAAATAGCAGCCTGATGCTATCCTTGCCGCATGAAAATCATCGTTAAATGGCTGCTCAGCGCCGCCGCCCTGCTCGCTGTTGCCTATCTTTATGGCGGCGTCCAGATTCAAAGCTATAGCGCAGCCCTGATTGCGGCCCTGGTGATCGGCCTGTTCAACATGATTCTGCGTCCGGTGCTGGTGGTGCTGACGCTACCGGTCACCATCATTTCACTGGGACTCTTCCTGTTTGTCATCAATGCCCTGATGTTCTGGGCCGCCGCCGGCATGCTCGACGGTTTTCATGTCAACGGTTTTGGCGCAGCGCTGCTCGGTTCGCTGATTTACTCTGCCTTTGGCGTGCTGATTGATTCAGCGGTCGAGCGACTGTTCCTTCAAAAGTAGCTCGACCTGGCGCTTGCGCGTATCGATGATCGAGGACTCGATGTGGTCCTGCCCGTTACTGCCGGCGCCTGCTGCTTCATTCTTGCGCATCAGTTCCTGCGCCGCCCTGAACCGATCCAGCGCTGCGGCGTAGTCGAGCCGCGCCACCTGGGCTTCTGCATCTGCCCGAATGGAGCGCAGCAGCTGGCCCTGTATCGCATAGACGCTTGACAGCAGCTGCCAGGCCTGTGCGTCGTGCGCTCGTGCCACGACCCACACCTGCAAGGCTTGCGCAACGTCATTGGCGGCAACCGGATCCCCCGCCTGCAACGCCATCTGCGCACGCAGAAACAGCTCCGGTCGCTGTCGCAGCGACCCCGCGGCAGAGGGAGCACGGTCAAGCAGCGCTGCCGCGCGCTTGAGCTCGCCCGCCGCGAGTGCCACCTCCACTTCGAGCCAGTGCGACAGCCGCGCCGCGGCGGCGTCTGCCTGCACCACCGCTGACAAACGTTGGAGATACTGCCCAGCAGCGCCAAAGTCGCGCAGCCGGCTACTGGCCAAAGCAGCGCCGTACAGTGCCTCGGCCTGACGCGCCAGCGGCCCAGTCGTCAGCGCAGTGCCTGGCGCCACCGACGCCATGGCGCGCAATGCATCAACACCAGGATTGGACAAAACCCGCGCGCGTGCCGTCATGATGGCGTGCTCAAGGCTGGGTGGCGCGCTCGGGGCGTTGCCTGCGCCCAGGGGTTGGCGCCCCTGCATGTCGGCGATCCGCTCCGTCGTCAGCGGATGGCTGCGCAGATAAGGGTAGGCACCACTGTCATTGAGTCGCGAGGCTTGCTGCAATTTTTCAAACATCGACACAAAGCCCTGCGCCTCAAAGCCGGCCTGCGTCATGACGCCAAAACCAATGCGATCGGCTTCGCGCTCCATGTCGCGCGAAAAATTGAGCTGGTTCTGCGCCGCCACCGCCTGTCCGCCAACGATCAAGGCGCTGCCGGCATCCGCGCTCTTGCTGGCGGCCAGGGCCCCCAGAATCATGGCCCCGATCATCCAGGGTGTCTGCTGAGCCTGTTTGGCCATCACGCGCGAGATATGGCGCTGCGTTACATGACTGAGTTCATGCCCCAGCACCGAGGCCAACTCATCGCGGCTGCTCACCACTGCCAGCAAGCCCAGATGAACGCCGAAATACCCCCCCGGCAGGGCGAAGGCATTGACGGTGCGGTCTCGTCCGAGCATCAGTTCCCAGGCAAAGCGCTCGCTCAGTTCACTGGAGAGCTCACCACGCGTGCGCGCAGCCGCCAGCAGTGGCTGCCAGATGCCCTGCACATAGTCGGCCAACACCGGGTCGTCAATGTAGTCCGGATCGCGGTAGATCTCACGCGCGATCCGGTCGCCCAGCCGACGCTCGACGCTGCTGCTCATCTCGCTACCGTCACCGAGGGTCGGCAACTGCATGGCGTCGGCAGCGCGCGCCGGCCCCGGTTCCAGTAGCGCAGCGAGCAGGATCAATGCACAGATGGGCACGCTAGCTATGGCGAGAGTGAAGCTTTTCATGATCGTATGATGCGGGACTCATATAAACGCCGTGTAAATCTGGCAGACCCGGCACGACGCATCAACTGTAACGAAATATCTCATGAGCTCACTTACCCATTTTGACGCCCAGGGTCAAGCCCACATGGTGGACGTGGCGGGCAAGGCGCACACGCAACGCATCGGCATTGCGGGCGGCCGCATCGAAATGCTGCCAGCCACGCTGGCCATCATCGAAAGCGGCAGCGCAAAAAAAGGCGACGTGCTGGGGATCGCCCGCATCGCCGGCATCATGGCCGCCAAGAAGACCAGTGAGCTGATCCCCCTGTGTCACCCGCTGGCCCTGACACGGGTGACCATTGAGTTTGAAGTGCTTCCGGTCACCAGCAAAACCGCAGCGGGCATTTCCTGCAAGGCCACGGTGGAGACCGTGGGTCCGACCGGCGTCGAGATGGAAGCACTGACCGCGCTGCAGGTAGCCCTGCTCACCATTTACGATATGTGCAAGGCAGTGGACCGCAGCATGACCATCACCGATGTGAAACTGCTTGAAAAGCACGGCGGCAAGTCGGGCAGTTTTGTGGCTGCTGGCTAGGGCTGCTGCAACGGCCGGCCGGCACTCTCGCGCA
>JBAXFI010000038.1:0-19936 GCA_037139995.1 Comamonadaceae bacterium
GTGGTGGGTGCTGACGGGCTCGAACCGCCGACCTACGCCTTGTAAGGGCGCCGCTCTACCAACTGAGCTAAGCACCCCACTTAACCGGCTATCAATTCAACGCGTCCTTCAAAGCCTTGCCTGGACGAAACTTGGGAATCTTGGCTGCCTTGATTTTAATCGCAGCGCCGGTGCGGGGATTTCGCCCGACCCGAGCTGCGCGTTTAGCCACTGCAAACGTGCCAAAACCCACCAGGGAAACGTCATTTCCCTTCTTCAAAGTAGTCTTCACAGCGCCAAAAAAGGCCTCCAGTGCGCGGTTGGCTGCCGCTTTGGAAATATCCGCCTGTGTTGCGATGTGCTCAATCAATTCAGTCTTGTTCACAATAAACCCTTCTTATGGAAATAGAGTTGTTCAACTTGTCTCGTCAAAAATCTGGTGTCCCCCGTGCATGAGGGCGGACGCGAATTCTAGTCGCCTTTTCCGGCTTGCGGCGACGAAATTTTGACGCTGTAACAGCGCTGTGCTCAAAGTGCCTCAGCAATCGCTCGCCCGACATCGGCAGTGCCTGCTGTACCCCCAAGGTCACGCGTGCGCGGCGCCCCACTTTGGGGCTCCAACACCTTTTCAATCGCCGCCAGAACGCCGTCATGGGCAGCCCGGTAGCCCAGGAAATCGAGCATCATGGCGCCGCACCAGATCTGCCCTATCGGATTGGCAATCCCCTGGCCCGCAATGTCAGGAGCCGAGCCATGCACTGGCTCGAACAAGGATGGAAATTTGCGCTGCGGATTCAGGTTGGCGCTCGGCGCAATGCCGATGGTGCCGGTGCAAGCCGGACCAAGGTCACTCAGAATGTCACCAAACAGATTGCTGGCCACCACCACATCAAAGAAGTCCGGTCGCTGCACAAAGTGGGCGGTCAGGATGTCGATATGGAACTTGTCGACAGTGACCTCCGGGTAGTTCAGCGCCATCTCGGCGACGCGCTCGTCCCAATACGGCATGGTGATGGCAATGCCATTGGACTTGGTGGCACTGGTCAAATGCTTCTTCGGCCGCGACTGCGCCAGCTCAAAGGCGAATTTCAGGACCCGGTCCACACCGACGCGCGACATCACGGTTTCCTGCATCACGATCTCACGCTCGGTGCCGGGGTACATGCGCCCACCGATGCTGGAGTACTCGCCCTCGGTGTTCTCGCGCACGATAAACATGTCGATCTCGCCCGGCGCACGCCGGCTGCCATCGCGCCGCACCACCGGTGCAATGATGCCCGGCATCAGCCGCGCCGGGCGCAGGTTGACATACTGGTCAAAGTCGCGGCGAAACAGCAGCAGCGAGCCCCACAGCGAGACGTGATCCAGAATTTTTTCCGGCCAGCCGACGGCACCGAAGTAGATGGCGTCATGGCCGCCAATCAGGTCTTTCCAGTTGTCGGGCAGCATCTTGCCGTGTTTCTCGAAATAGTCCCAGCTGGAAAAGTCGAAGTGGTCAAACTGAAGGTCGATCCCGTACTTGACGGCCGCACGCTCCATGACCCGAATGCCCTCAGGCATGACCTCTTTGCCGATGCCGTCACCGGCAATCACTGCAATTCTCTGTTTGCTCATCGCGAATCCTTATGCATCATGCCAAAAATCATCCTCTGCCTAGCGCTGCAGTCGGCGCGGTCGTCGGCCTGACCACCAGTGCCACGCCCAGCACCGTCATCACGGTGCCGATCACGGTCACCGTATTGATGGGCTCGGCAAACAGCAGCCAGGCTATGAAAGCAGTGACCGGCGGCACCAGGTACATCAAGCTGGTCACCGAGGCTGCAGCCCCGCGCTGAATCAGCAGGTACAAAAGGGAACTGCCGCCCAGCGTCAGCACCAGCACCGACCAGGCCATGGCGCCCAGCATTTCTGCGTCCCAGTGCACCACCTCGGTCTCCAGCAGGGCCAGCGGCAAGGTCACCAGAAGGGCCGCCATCAGTTGAACCGCATTGGCGCTGCGCACATCACAGGGTTTGACAAAACGCTTTTGATACAGCGTACCCAGGGTAATGGCAAACAGGGCACCAACGGCCATCGACACATTCACCCAGTCGGCCTCACCGCCCTGGCCAAACTTGCGCGACACCACCAGCACCAGACCGGCAAAGCCAAGTACCAGTCCGCTCCATTGCCGTGCGCTGACCCTGCCGCCGGTGCTTGACAACCATAGTGCCGTCAACACCGGTTGCAGTCCGACGATCAAGGCTGACAAGCCCGAACCCATGCCCGCTTTCACCGCTGCCCAGACACCACCCAGGTAACAGGCGTGCATCAGGACGCCGGTAAAGCTCAGGTGGGCCCATTGGCTGGCTGTAGCCGGCCACTTGACTCGCGCCAGCAATATCCAGGGCAAAAAGCAGGCAATGGAAAAAAGATAGCGCAGCGCCAGAAATTTCATTGGTGGTGCGTGCGGCATGCCATAGCGGGCCACAATAAACCCGGTGCTCCAGATCAGCACAAACAATACCGGCATGGCACGGATCAGTGCCGAATCGTCACGCTCACTCACTTCACGCGAGCCCGGATTTCCGGCAACGCCTTGCGCAGGTAGTAGACCATCGACCAGACCGTCATGATGGCGGCAATCCAGATCAACCATACACCCCACAAATGGGTATTGATCAAGCCAAACAGCGTGCCGTTAAACAGCAGGAACGGTATAGCCACCATTTGTACCACGGTCTTGAGCTTGCCCACCATGTGCACTGCCACACTCTTGGCAGCGCCGATCTGGGCCATCCATTCACGCAGCGCGGAAATGGCGATCTCGCGACCAATGATGATGAGCCCGACAAAGACGTCTGCCCGCCCCAGATGCACCAGCACCAGCACGCTGGCGCAGACCAGTATCTTGTCAGCAACCGGGTCGAGAAAGGCACCAAAGGAAGAAACCTGATTGAGCTTGCGCGCCAGATAGCCATCGAGCCAATCAGTGATCGCCGACACCACAAATACGCAGGTTGCGATCAGATCTCGGCTGTCGGTTGTCAGCGGCAGCGCATCAAAATATACGCCGACGATCAGCGGAATCGCGGCGATGCGACCCCAAGTCATGAGCGTCGGAGTATTGAAAAACATACAGCGTCATTGTGGCACGGCTAAAACGCGGTTATGGCCCCGTCAGTGCAGCGCGCGGTAAATATCCTCAGCCAACTCATGCGATATGCCATCAACGGTAGCCAGATCCTCCACCCCAGCCATCGCAACGCCGCGCACACCGCCAAAGCGCTGCAACAATTTGGCCCGGCGCTTCGGCCCGACACCCGGGATTTCTTCCAGCTTGCCGCCATCAACGCGCACTCTGGCGCGCTTGGCACGCATGCCGGTGATAGCGAAACGGTGTGCCTCGTCCCGAATCTGCGCCACCAGCATCAGTGCGGCCGAGTCCTTGCCCAGATAGATCTTTTCGCGGCCGTCGGCAAAGACCAGTTCCTCCAGCCCTACCTTGCGCCCTTCGCCCTTTTCCACACCAACGATCAGTGCCAGCGACAGGCCCAATTGCTCAAACACCTCACGCGCCACCGACACCTGCCCCTTGCCACCATCAACCAGCACCAGATCGGGCAAACGCCCCAGCGCACTGGCGCCGCTGGCCTGCGTTTCACGCAAGGCCTCTGCGAGTTTGCCGTAACGCCGCAGCAGCACCTGGCGCATGGCGGCGTAATCGTCACCTGGCGTGATGTCGTCTATCGAGAAGCGCCGGTACTCGGCATTTTGCATCTTGTGCTTTTGAAAAACGACACAGGAGGCCTGGGTCGCCTCGCCCGCGGTGTGGGAGATATCAAAACACTCGATGCGAAGCTGTTCCAGATCTTCAATCGCCAGATCCAGCGCCTCCACCAGCGATCGCGTGCGCGCCTGCTGCGAGCCCTCTTCGGAGAGCAGGCGCGCCAGTTGCAAAGCGGCATTGGTTTGCGCCATTTCCAGCCACAGGCGGCGTTGCTCGCGCGGCTGATGCACGGCGGTCACCTTGACGCCCGACTGCACCGACAAAGCCTTGATCAGATGCTCGTCGACCGCAACGCTCAGCACCAGCGAGGGCGGCACCGGCACCTGCAGATAATGCTGCGCCACAAAGGCCTGCAGCACCTGGGCTTCGACTGAGAGCACGCTACTGGCTGTCTCATCGTCGTCAACATAGATACCCACCGCGTCGTCCACGTGAACCGGGAAATAGGCGCGGTCGCCCAGATGACGCCCACCACGCACCATGGCCAGATTGACGCAGGCACGTCCGCCCTGCACCTTGACCGCCAGAATGTCCACATCGCGGTCCGACACGTTCTCCACCGACTGCTGATGCAGCACATTGGACAGTGCGGCAATCTGGTTGCGCAGTTCGGCCGCCTGCTCAAACTGCAACACTTGCGCGTGGGCCAACATGCGCTGCTCGAGTTCCTGCATCACTTGCTGTGCGTCACCGTGCAGGAAGCGTTCGGCATCCGCCACGTCCTGCGCGTAATCGGGTGCAGAAATATGACCGACACAGGGCGCTGAACAACGCTTGATCTGGTACAGCAAGCAGGGACGGCTTCGGTTATTGAAGACCGGATCCTCACAGGTGCGCAGGCGAAAGACCTTTTGCATCAGCAAAATGGCCTCCTTCACCGCCCAGGCACTCGGATAGGGGCCAAAGTAATGATGCTTCTTTTCCACCGCGCCCCGGTAGTAGGCAACCCTGGCAAACTGCGAACTCGCATTGGCTGACGCGGCCACGCCGGTGATCTTCAGGTACGGGTAACTCTTATCATCCCGAAACAGAATGTTGTATTTCGGATTGAGCGTCTTGATCAGGTTGTTTTCCAGCAGCAGCGCCTCAGCCTCGGAGCGCACCACCGTGGTCTCAAGCCGGTCGATCTTGCCCACCATGTGGCCGATACGGCTGCCGCCGTGGTTCTTCTGGAAATAGCTGGACACCCGCTTCTTCAGATTGATCGCCTTTCCGACGTACAGCACGGCACCGTCGCCGTCGAAGTAGCGATAGACGCCAGGCAGCGGCGGCAGACCCGCCACATCGCTCAACAATTGGGCGTTGTGGGTTGGCGTGGAATCAGGCAAATCAGACATAGGTCCGTATTGTGGACAATCTCTGCCGTGAAAGCAGGAAACCTTTGGGACATCTTTTGCCGCGTCATCGACAACTACGGTGACGTTGGCGTTTGCTGGCGCCTCGCGGCCGACCTGGCTGCGCGCGGCGAGCAGGTACGCCTCTGGCTGGACGATGCGCGCGCGCTGGCCTGGATGGCACCCGGCGGCGCAGCGGGGGTCACGGTAAAGCAATGGAACGAGGCGCTGCAGCCCGGCGACTTGTCCGTTGGCGATGTGCTGATCGAAGCTTTTGGCTGCGAAGTCCATGCCGCGTTTCTCGCCGCTTACGCGCAGCAAGCGGCGGATACAGGGCATCAGTGCGTCTGGCTCAACCTCGAATACTTGAGCGGAGAAGCGTTTGTGGAGCGCTGCCATGGCCTGCCCTCACCTGTTCTGGCCGGTCCCGCCAAGGGCTTGCGCAAGCACTTCTTCTACCCCGGATTCACGCCGGCGACCGGCGGTCTGCTGCGCGAGCCCGGTCTGGCCGAGAGAGAAACCGCCTTCGACCGTGAAGCCTGGCTGCGCCGCCAGTCCATCCACTTTCAGGGCGAACGCCTGATCTCGCTGTTCTGTTACGAGCCGGCTGCCTTGCAGGCCCTTTTGGAACAACTGGCAGCCGCCGAGCAGCCGACACGGCTGCTTGTGACGCCCGGGCGCGCCACGGGCGCTGTCCAGGCCTGCATCGCCCGCATGAACAGCACACACGCCGGCTGGAATGCGCAGGATCGGCTGAAATTCACCTACCTGCCAGCGCTGAACCAGCTTGACTATGACCACCTGCTCTGGTCGTGCGACATGAACTTTGTCCGCGGCGAAGACTCGCTGGTGCGCGCCCTTTGGGCCGGCAAGCCCTTTGTCTGGCAGATTTACGCGCAGTCCGACAACGCGCACCAGGCCAAGCTGGAGGCATTCCTCGATCAGATGCAAGCGCCACCCTCACTGCGGACTTTTCACCAGGTCTGGAATGGTCTGAGCCAGGCCGCCCTGCCCGAGCTAAAACTGGCCGAATGGCGCAGAAGCGTCAGCAGCGCCAGAGCGCGGCAACTGCAGGACGACGATCTTGTGACAAAGATCATCCGATTCGCCCGGAAAAACCGTTAAAATTCAACGCTTTGCAATATTGACCGGATTCGCTTGCGGTCATGCAGCCCCTGCCGCGAAAAGTGCGGCCAACCTTCACACCATTACTATGAAAACCGCTCAAGAAATTCGCGCCGGCAACGTCATCATGCACGGCAAAGACCCCATGGTTGTCCTGAAAGCCGAATACAGCCGCGGCGGCCGCAACTCGGCCACCGTGCGCATGAAGCTCAAAAGCCTGATCGCCAACTTCGGCACCGAAGTCGTGTTCAAGGCCGACGACAAGATGGATCAGGTGATTCTGGACAAGAAAGAATGCACCTACTCCTATTTTGCTGACCCGATGTACGTTTGCATGGACAGCGACTTCAACCAGTACGAAGTCGAAGCCGAAAACATGGGCGACTCGCTGAACTACCTGGAAGACGGCATGACTGTTGAAGTGGTGTTCTACGACGGCAAGGCGATTTCGGTTGAACTGCCGACCAGCGTCGTGCGCGAGATCACCTGGACCGAGCCCGCCGTCAAGGGCGACACTTCCGGCAAGGTACTCAAGCCAGCCAAAATCGCCACCGGTTTTGACGTCGGCGTGCCGATCTTCGTGGCACAAGGCGACAAGGTCGAAATCGATACCCGCACCGGCGAATACAGAAAACGCGTCTGAGCCAACAAACCAGGCGGTGATCAGGTGTTGACGCCAGACACAGCGCAAGCCAAACCGCTGCTCACCTCCAGCCTGGCGGTGCGACGCGTCGCAATCGACACCTACCGCGAGAACGTTGCCTACCTGCATCGTGACTGCGAGGTGTATCGCGCCGAGGGCTTTCAGGCTCTCTCCAAAATCGAGATCCGGGCCAACGGGCAGCACATTCTGGCGACCCTGAACGTGGTCGATGACGAAGCTATCGTGGGCTGCCGTGAAATCGGTCTCTCGGAAGACGCCTTCGTGCAACTGGGCGCTGCCGCAGGCCACGCCGCCAGCGTTTCGCAAGCCGAGCCAGCGGCTTCGATCGACGCACTGCACCGCAAGATTGCGGGTGAGCGTTTGAGTCGTGAAGATTTCCGTGGCATCGTGCATGACATTGCTGAACGGCACTACTCCAAGATCGAACTGACCGCTTTTGTCGTGGCCACGAATCGCGATGAACTGGACCGTGAAGAGGTCTACTACCTGACCGAAGCCATGGTCGAGAGCGGACGCCGCCACGACTGGCACGAGCGCCTCGTCGTTGACAAGCACTGCATCGGCGGCATCCCCGGCAATCGCACGTCGATGCTAGTGGTGCCCATCGTTGCCGCGCACGGGCTGCTGTGTCCCAAGACCTCGTCGCGTGCCATCACCTCGCCCGCCGGTACGGCCGACACCATGGAGGTGCTGGCCAATGTGGAGTTGCCATTTGACCGGCTGGCCGAGATTGTGCGTGAGCACCGCGGCTGCCTGGCCTGGGGCGGTGCAGCCAATCTGTCGCCAGCCGACGATGTGCTGATCTCGGTGGAGCGGCCGCTGGGGGTCGATTCGCCAGGCCAGATGGTGGCCTCCATTTTGTCGAAAAAGATTGCGGCAGGCTCCAGCCATCTGGTGCTGGACATCCCTATTGGGCCCAGCGCCAAGGTTCGCTCCATGCCCGATGCGCAGCACTTGCGCCGCCTGTTCAAGTATGTGGCTTCCCGGCTGCACCTTTCGCTGGACGTACTCATCACCGATGGCCGCCAGCCCATCGGTAACGGCATTGGTCCGGTGCTGGAGGCGCGCGATGTGATGCGGGTGCTGGCAAACGACCCTCGCGCGCCGGTCGATTTGCGGCAAAAGTGCCTGCGACTCGCTGGGCGTCTGATTGAATGCAGTCCGGACGTGCGCGGTGGCGACGGGTTTGCCATTGCGCGCGACATCCTGGACTCCGGCAGAGCCCTGAACAAGATGAATGCCATCATTGCAGCCCAGGGCAGCAAGCACTTTGATCACAATCAGCCAACGCTAGGCAGACTGACCTTCGAGGTGCCAGCCACGCAGGCCGGTGTAGTAACCGGCATCGACAACCTGCAGGTAGCACGCATCGCTCGTCTGGCCGGCGCGCCCAAGGTCATCAGCGCCGGTGTGGATCTGCTGCGCAAGCTCGGTGATGCGGTGGCGCCCGGCGACATGCTGTACCGTGTGCACGCCGAGTTTCCCAGTGACCTCGAGTTTGCGCGTCAGGCCTGCGCCAGATCAAGCGCTTATACGATTGGGCGTGCTGAAGAAATACCGCAGATGTTCGTCGAGTTCTGATGTCGTCCACGCTACCCGCCAAACCCCTGCTGCTCTACTTTGCGGACGAGCGTGCCAACGCCGAGCGAATCGCTCAAGCTGGTGCGCTGAACCTCATGCCAATTGAGCGCCATCGCTTTCCCGATGGTGAACTCAAGCTGCGCTTGCCAGAGACACTGCCACCGCGTCTGGTACTTCTCAGAAGCTTGGCCCAGCCGAACGAAAAACTGCTTGAATTGCTGCTGGTAGCGCAAACCGCGCGCCGCCTGGGCGCAGAGCACCTGACGCTGTTGGCGCCTTATCTGGCGTATATGCGCCAGGACATCGCGTTCCAGCCAGGCGAAGCCATCAGCCAGCGTATCGTGGGTCAGTTCCTGGCAACACTGTTTGACGCTGTCATCACGGTCGATCCCCATCTGCACCGCGTCGCCACCCTGCACGAAGCGCTGCCCGCCGGCAACACCCTGGTACTGAGCGGCGCGCCGCTCTTGTCTGACCTGATCGCCACATACCACAGCGCCGCGCTGCTGGTGGGCCCGGACGAAGAATCGGCCCAGTGGGTGGCCCAAGCGGCAGAGCGCCATGGCCTGGAGCACGCGGTGTGCCGCAAGCTGCGCCATGGCGACCGCTCGGTGCGCATCGAGCTACCGCACTGCGCGCTGGCCGGTCGTCACGCCGTGCTGCTTGATGATGTGGCCAGCACCGGGCACACGCTGGCCGAAGCGGCAGCGCTGCTGCTGGCCGCTGGTGCCCTGTCAGTCGACGTCGCAGTGACCCATGCGCTGTTTGACTCGGGCGCCCTTAGCCTGCTGCGTTCAGCCGGTGTGAGCCAGATCTGGAGCACCGACTGCATCGAGCATTCGAGCAATGCTGTCAGCATGGCGCCAGTCCTGGCGTCGGCCTTGCGGCAAATCGAGACGGCCGCCGTGGGCGAGTTCGTCGACTGAGCGCAAATACTTGTTTGTTGATATTTCTCACTGTGACTGTGCGAGCAAAGACCTACATTGATTCGTCTCTTTCACAAACAGGAGAATTACCATGACAGAAATGAACACGGTTCACAGGGAAAAGTTAATGGGCGATCTGCGGGTCGTCATCGCCGATGCCGAAGAGTTGCTGCGCATGACGGCCGATCAGGCCGGTGACGCCGCCCTGGATATCCGCGGCCGGATCCAGACCCGCATGAATCAGGCCAAGACCGACCTGCTGCTGTTGCAGCAAGCCGCTGTAGCCAAAGCCAAAGCCGCCGGTCACGCGACGGATGAATTTGTTCATGAGAATCCCTGGAAATCGATCGGCATTGCCGCCGGTGTCGGGATGCTGCTGGGCCTGCTGGTGAGCCGACGCTAGTTCGGTGGCGGCCAATGGATGTCAAGGTTTCCGGTAATGGCTTGTTTGCGTCGGCGGGGCGCTTGCTCGGCACGGCGCTCGAAATGGCCCAGGTGCGACTGGAACTGCTTGGCACCGAGATTGAATCCGAGAAGCAGCGTCTATTCGACAGTCTGTTGCAGGCCATTGTCGGACTGCAGTTGCTGAGCGTGGGACTTCTGCTGGGCTGTGGCTTTCTGATCCTGCTGGTTTCGGACAGCTATCGACTGGCAGCGCTGGGCTGCCTGGCGCTGCTGTTGCTGGGCGCTGGCCTGCTGCTGCTGCAAAGCGCGCGGCAGCAGTCACGCAACCCCAAAGGAATGTTCAGCGCCAGCGCGACTGAACTGGAACAAGACCGGGCCAGCCTGCGAGCCGGCACTCAAGATGACCCAGGATGAGCTGCGGCGCAGGCAGCAGGAGTTATTGCTGCGCAGCGCGCAGTTGCGCCTGACGCTGGCGCAGCAAACCCAGGTTTTCAGGAAGCCACTGGCCGTCGCTGACCGTGGCTGCGAGTTGATTCGGGTGCTGGCAAACAAGCCGTTCTGGCCTTTGGGCAGCGCTCTGCTGCTGCTCGCTTTTCGGCCGCGTCGCGCCCTGGCATGGGGTGCGCGGCTATGGTGGGCTTATCGCAGCTACCAGCAAGCCCGTCGCTGGTTCATCGGTCAGGGGTGACTCTTCTTGCCAAGCCGGGATTCGGTCCCCTTGACCAGCCGGCCGATGTTCTCGGCATGGCGATAAATCAGCAGCAAGGACATGATGGACACCGACAGCAGGACACCCTTGTTCAGGTACCAGAGCGAGCCATCGCCAAAAACATAATAGACCGGCGCCAGCACGGCGCAGGTCAGCGCCGCCAGTGACGAATACCGGAAGAAGTAAGCCATCAGGAGCCAGCTGACAGCACTGGCCAGGCCCAGTATCCAGCTGATGCCCAGCAACACGCCAAAGGCCGTGGCCACGCCCTTGCCGCCGGCAAATTTGAAGAACACCGGGTACAGATGCCCAACGAAAGCCGCCAACCCGACCAACGCCATCGTGCCCTCCTCCATGCCATAGGGTTTGCCGTACCAGCGCACCAGCATCACCGGCAGCCAGCCCTTGGCGGCATCAAGCAGCAGCGTAACCACGGCAGCGCCCTTGTTGCCGGAGCGCAGCACATTGGTCGCACCCGGGTTCTTGCTGCCAAAGGTGCGCGGGTCATTCAGCCCCATGAGTTTGCTGACGATCACGGCAAACGACAGCGAGCCCATCAGGTAAGCCAGCACGGTTGCCAGCCAGGGGAACAGTGGTTGCATAGCGTTCAAGATAATCTCCTGCTGCACGGCGCAGAGGCGGCCATGATGCTGCTATTTTGCCAGCCTGCGCCGGTGCTGCGGCAAGCGTTCAATCGGTCAGCGCACATTGCACGGATTGCGCTGCCAGCAGCGCCACACAGACCTGCGGATCCAGCCCCACCAGATAACCGCGCCGGCCACCATTGATCAGGATTTTTGGCAGTTCCAGAATTGTCGCCTCGATATAGACCGGCATCTGCCGGCGCGTCGCAAACGGTGAGGTGCCTCCCACCAGATAGCCGCTGTGTCGGTTCGCAACCTCTGGCAGACAGGGCTCCACCGACTTGGCGCCAATCTGGCGCGCCAGGTTCTTGGTAGAGACCTTGCGATTGCCG
Source organism: Comamonadaceae bacterium (assembly GCA_037139995.1). Lineage (GTDB taxonomy): Bacteria > Pseudomonadota > Gammaproteobacteria > Burkholderiales > Burkholderiaceae_C > Rhodoferax. The sequence goes on from JBAXFI010000038.1 coordinate 11,469, forward strand.
TGCATCAGCACCAGCAGCGGCTTGGCGTCCTGATCCTGCATGACCAGCGTCTTGACCACCATGAAGGGATCAAAGCCCAGCACCTCGGCGCTGTGCAACGCACCGCCGTGCTCCAGGTACTCATAGGGATGCTCGGTAAACACCACCTGGTGCGCCTTGAGCATCTGAGTGGCCGGCGTCAGGCTGATGTGTTTGGCCATCGCAATTTTTCCCGCTCCAGCTCCTGCAGTCGCAGGACCCGGCGCTGCACCTTGCCGGTCGTCGTCATGGGCAGCGCATCGATAAATTCAATCTCCTTCGGATACTCGTAGGGCGCCAGTTTTTCCTTCACATGGGCTTGCAACTGCGCCACCAGTTCGGCCTCGAAAGCCGCGTCCGCGCCAGGACGGAAATCGTTGGCCGCAACAAAGTCGACTGCCAGCACCACATAAGCCTTGACCACCGCACCGCGCTCCCGGTCCGGCTTGGGCACCACCGCCGCGTTGGCCACTGCCGGGTGCTTGACCAGACAGTTCTCGATTTCGCCCGGCCCGATGCGGTAGCCCGAAGACTTGAACACATCGTCGGAACGCCCCTGGTACCAGAGGTAACCATCGGCGTCGCGCAGCGCCAGGTCGCCGGTACGACACCAGTCACCGGTGAACTTTTCCTGCGTCGCGGCTTCGTTTTTCCAGTAGCCCAGAAAGAAGATCGGGTCACTCTGACCGTGCACATCAAAGCGGTTCAAGGCCACGTCCCCCGCAACGCCCACCGGGCACTCCTGGCCCGCCTCGTCGATCACGGCAACGCGATGCCCCGGATAAGCCTTGCCCATGCTGCCCGGTCTTGCGGGCCACCCAACCAGTACCCCCACGCTTGCCATTTCATGTGCTGTGCTGCCCCCCGAGGGGGCCGTGCCTTGCTTGGGGCGGCCCGGCGCGGCGGCGGGCACTTGCGTGCCCATCGAACAATTACCGACGATATAGTTGATTTCGGTCTGGCCAAACATCTCATTGACCGTGACGCCCAATTGCGACTGGCAGTAGTCAAAAACCGCATCCCCGACCGCCTCGCCGGCGCTCATGATGGCTTGCAGCTCCAGACCGAACTGCTGGCGCACGCTGCAGCCGGGGCTACCCGGATAAGCCTTCATCATCGCCTTGAGTGCCGTCGGAAACAGAAAGCTGTGCGTGACGCCAAACTGCTGCATCAGGCTCATCGCCTGCTGCGGGCTGAAGCGGCCGTTGAAGCCGACGATGGGGCGGCCAAAGTACAGCGTAGGCAGCAGCGCATCCATCAGCCCACCGGTCCAGGCCCAGTCGGCAGGCGACCAGAACACCGCAGTTGATTCCCGGTTGTCGCGACCGTTGAAGCCGAACCAGTTCTGGCTGCAGACAAAGCCGGTGAGATTGCCGATCAGGGCCCGGTGCGGGATCAAGGCGCCCTTGGGGTTGCCGGTGGTTCCGCTGGTGTAGATCAGCACCGCCGGCGCATCGGCAGATGTTGCCAGCGGCGTGAAGCTGGGATCTGCCCTTGCCAGCATCTTGCCGTAATCCAGGCCAGCTCGCGCCGCCGCTGCATCCACGCCGAGCACGTGGCGCAGCGCCGGGCAGCGCGCGCGCACGGCCAGGACGTTCTCGATCGAACTCTCATCACAGATCGCCAGCACGGCCTCGCCGTCCTGCAGCCGGTACTCGATGGCCTCCGGCCCGAACAGCATGGACAGCGGCATCGCCACCGCACCCATCTGCAACACCGCCATGTAGGCCACAGCTGTTTCAAAGCGCTGCGGCATCACGATCGCCACGCGCTGACCCGCCTGCACGCCAAGCCCAGCCAGAACCTGCGACAGTCGGCTTGCCTGCTGCTGCAGTTCCATGTAGCTGAAGGACCTGCTCGCGCCATCGGCGTTAGCGGCATAAATCGCCACCCTGCTGGCTGCGTCGGGCAAGGCCGCCCATCGGCCGCAGCAGACCTGGGCGATATTGAATTGCTCCGGCACCAGCCACTCAAAGCCGGCGTGCAGCCGCGTGTAGTTGTCTGGCTGGCCGCTCTGCAATTTGTCGCTGTGTTGACTGACGTTCACCCTATGCCTCCGTATGATGCTGCAAATGTACCAAGCCCAACGAATTTCCCATAGCGAGTTTGTCCCTATACGCAATCTGCCGTACCACGTGCAGGTCTGGGGTGAACCCAAGCCCGGCAGCACGCCCTGGGTCATGGTGCACGGCTGGATGGACGTGGCCGCCAGCTACCAGTTTGTAGTGGACGCGCTGAGTCACCAGCATTACGTCATCGCCCCGGACTGGCGCGGCTACGGGCGTACACCCGGTCACGCCGGCGCTGGCGCCAGTGTGGACAACTTCTGGTTTCCCGACTACCTGGCGGATCTGGACTTTCTGCTTGACCACTACGCACCAGACCGCCAGGTCAATCTGATCGGCCACAGCATGGGTGGCAACGTTGCCATGCTGTACGCCGGCGTGCGCCCCGAGCGCATTCGCCGCCTGGTCAACCTGGAAGGCTTTGGCATGCCCGCCAGCAAGCCCGAGCAGGCGCCGCGCCGCTACGCGAGTTGGATGGATGAGCTGAAAAAATTGCACCGGGGCGAGCTCGAACTCAAGACCTACGACAGCGTCGCCGGCGTCGCGCGGCGATTGATGAAAACCAACCCACGTCTGGGCGCTGACAAGGCCAACTGGCTGGCGCAACACTGGGCGCAGCGGGACGACCAGGGCCAGTGGCGCATTCTGGGCGAGCCGGCGCACAAGATTTCCAACGCCCAGCTGTACCGGGTCGATGAGGTGCTGGAACTCTACAAGTGCATCAGCATGCCCGTGCTGTGCGTCGAAGCCTCCAACAACAGTCTGGACTTGTGGTGGAAGGGCAAGTTCACGCTGGAACAGTTCCATGAACGCCTGCAGGCCGTGCCACAGGTGGAAATCGCCCGCGTCGAGGATGCCGGCCACATGATGCACCACGATCAGCCAGCGGTTTTAGCGGCGCTGATCGAACGATTTCTTGATTGAGTGCGAAAATGCGGGCTTATTGAAAACCCACACAGTCAGGATGACCCAGCATGGAAGCAGAACGCATCAACCTCATCGGCAACCAACTCTCCGATTTGAGCGCACGCACGCTCGATCTCCGGGGGTATCTTTGACTACGATGCCAAAGCTGAACGACTGAGGACTGTCAACGCCTCGCTGGAAGACCCCACCGTCTGGAACGACCCGAAACGCGCTCAGGAACTCGGGCGCGAGAAGAAGGCGCTCGACGGTGTTGTGCTGACGCTCGACACCCTGACCAGCGAGTTGTCCGACAACTCCGAGCTGTACCAGATGAGCAAGGACGACGGCGACGAGGCCGGTCTTCTCACGATCGAAGCCGACACCGCCAAACTGGCCGCGACCATTGAGGGCCTGGAATTTCGCCGCATGTTCAACAATCCGGCCGATCCACTCAACGCCTTTGTCGATATTCAGGCCGGCGCTGGTGGCACCGAGGCCTGCGACTGGGCCAGCATGCTGCTGCGCCAGTACCTGAAGTACGCCGAGCGCAAGGGCTTTACCGCCACGCTGGAAGACGAGACCGCCGGTGACACCGCAGGCATCAAGGGTGCCACCATCAAGGTCGAGGGCGAATACGCTTTCGGCCTGCTGCGCACCGAGACCGGCGTGCACCGACTGGTGCGCAAGTCGCCGTTTGACTCTTCCGGCGGCCGCCATACCTCGTTCGCCTCGGTCTTTGTCTACCCGGAAATCGACGATTCGATCGAGATCGACATTAACCCGGCCGACGTGCGCGTGGATACCTTTCGCGCCAGCGGCGCTGGTGGCCAGCACATCAACAAGACCGATTCCGCCGTGCGCCTGACGCACCTGCCAACCGGCATCGTGGTGCAGTGCCAGGACGGCCGCAGCCAGCACAGCAACCGAGATGTGGCCTGGAAGCGCCTGCGCTCGCGCTTGTACGACTTCGAGATGCGCAAGCGCCAGGAGGAACAGCAAAAGCTGGAAGACTCCAAGACCGACGTTGGCTGGGGCCACCAGATCCGCTCTTACGTGCTGGACAACAGCCGGATCAAGGACTTGCGCACCAATTACGAAACCTCGGCAACGCAGAAGGTGCTCGACGGCGACCTCGACCAGTTCATAGAAGCCTCACTGAAGCAGGGCGTGTAATGAGCGTTGAGGCCTTGATCTTCGACTTGGACGGCACCATGATCGATTCGATGCCCTGGCATGCCAGGAGTTGGCTGCGCTTTGCACAGGACCACGGTCTGGACATAGAACTTGACGACATCATGCGACGCACCACCGGACGCACCGGACTGGAATGCATGCGCGAGCTCTTTGGCCAGGACCTCGACGAGGCCCGCGCTTGGGAACTGATTACCCAGAAGGAAGAGATCTACCGCGAACTGTTTGCCCCGTCCTTCTGCGAGGTGGCGGGCTTTGGACTCTTTGCGCAACAAGCGCGCGACCTGGGTTTGAAGGTCGGCATCGGCACCGCCGGTGACCGCAACAACATTGCGTTTGCCCTGTCCAAGCTGAAAATGCCACTGCAACCGCATGCGGTGGTGGGTGGCGACGAGGGTCTGCCCGGCAAGCCCGAGCCGGCGATTTTTCTGGAGGCAGCAAACCAGATGGATGCCTGCGCTGCCGCCTGCATCGTCTTTGAGGATGCGCCTTTTGGCATAGAGGCAGCGCGGCGCGCCGGCATGCGTGCTGTCGCCCTGTGCACCACCCACACAGCGGCGCAACTGGCCGGCCCGCACGTCATCGCCAGTGCGCGCGACTACCATGAACTGATGAGTATGAAATTTTTGGAGAATCTGCATGTTGCAACTTCGTAATGCCGACGGCCCGGCCAGCGTGATCCGCCGCGCCGACTACAGTGCCCCACCCTTCTGGATTGATTCGGTCAATCTGACTCTTGACCTGGACCCGGCCAAGACCCGCGTGCTGAACAAGATGACGCTGCGGCGCAACCCGGATGTACCAGCGCAAGCGCTGCGCCTGGACGGTGACGAGCTCAATCTGGCGCGCGTGCTGGTCAATGGCCAGGGTGCATCTTTCAAAATCGATGGTGGCCAACTGGTGCTGGACAACCTGCCACTTGAAGGCGCTTTCGATCTCGAAATCTTTACCACCTGCGCACCCATCAAGAACAGCAAGCTGATGGGCTTGTACGTCAGCAACGACTCCTTCTTCACCCAGTGCGAGGCAGAAGGCTTCCGGCGCATCACCTACTACCTGGACCGCCCCGATGTGATGGCCAGTTTCAGCGTCACGCTGCGCGCCGACAAGCGCCGCTACCCGGTGCTGCTGAGCAACGGCAACCTGGTCGATTCCGGTCCGCTGGAAGGCTCTGGCAACGAGGGTCGCCACTTTGCCACCTGGGTTGATCCACACAAAAAGCCGTCCTACCTGTTTGCGCTGGTGGCCGGTCAGCTGGTGTGCCGCGAGCAACGCATCAGTTCCCGCGAGGGCAAGGAACACTTGCTGCAGGTCTATGTACGCGCCGGCGATCTGGACAAGACCGAGCAGGCCATGAACTCGCTGATGGCGTCCGTGGCCTGGGACGAAGCGCGCTTTGGCCTGCCGCTGGATCTGGAGCGTTTCATGATCGTCGCCACCAGCGACTTCAACATGGGCGCGATGGAAAACAAGGGCCTGAACATCTTCAACACCAAGTTCGTGCTGGCGAGTCAGGCCACTGCAACTGACGCGGACTACGCGAACATCGAGCGTGTTGTCGGGCATGAGTATTTTCACAACTGGACCGGCAACCGCGTGACCTGCCGCGACTGGTTCCAGCTCAGCCTGAAAGAAGGCCTGACGGTGTTTCGGGATCAGGAATTTTCGCAGGACATGTGCAGCGAGCCCTCCGGCCGCGCCGTCAAACGCATCGCCGACGTGCGCGTGCTGCGCAACAGCCAGTTCCCGGAAGACGCCGGACCGATGGCGCATCCGGTGCGGCCCGACAGCTACATCGAAATCAACAACTTTTACACCCTGACCATTTATGAAAAGGGGGCTGAAGTCGTGCGCATGATGCAGACCCTGGTCGGACGCGACGGTTTTGCCCGCGGCATGAAGTTATATTTTGAACGCCACGACGGTCACGCGGTGACTTGTGATGACTTCGCCCAGGCCATTGCCGACGCCAACCCACAGTCGGCCCTGGCGCTGCATCTGACGCAATTCAAGCGCTGGTACAGCCAGGCCGGCACACCGCGCCTTGCGGCCAGTGGTGCTTACGACGCCCAGGCACGCAGCTACACCCTGAACCTGAGCCAGAGTTGCGCGCCGACCCGCGACCACGCAGACAAAGAGGCTTTTGTGATTCCGGTCAGTCTGGGCCTGGTGGGCCCCAGCGGCGCGGCGCTGCCGCTGCAATTGCAAGGTAGCACCGAGCCGCTTGGCACCGACCATCTGCTGGTGATGACGGCACAAACCGAATCAATCACTTTCATCAACCTCGACGAAGAGCCCGCGCCCTCCATCCTGCGCGGCTTCAGCGCGCCGGTGCTATTGGACTTTGACTACAGCGAGCAGCAATTGCTGACGCTGCTGGCCTTTGACAGCGATCCTTTCAACCATTGGGAAGCCGGGCAAAGACTGGCACTGCGCAGCGCCATCAAGGTCATCACCGACAGCACCGTGACCGATTTCGGCAACGTGCTCGATGATGCCTACCTTACCGCCATGCGCAAAGTGCTGCGCCATCCGACGCTGGACGCCGCCTTCAAGGAACTGGTGCTGACGCTGCCCTCTGAAACCTACATCGCCGAACAGCTCGAAGTGGTTGATCCGCAGCGCATCCACGTCGTGCGCGAAGCGATGCGTGCGCAACTTGCCAACGCCCTGCTGGAAGACTGGCAATGGGCCTTTGAGGCGCACAGCAACAACGGTGGCTTCCGCAGCGACACCCGCTCGGCCGGACGCCGTGCGCTGGCCGGTCTGGCCTTGGCGCAACTCTGTCTGGCTGCGCGTGCCACCGGTGACGCCGTCTGGCCCGGTAAGGCCTACCAGGCGTTTAAGGATGCCGGCAACATGACCGACCGTGTGAACGCTCTGCAGGCCCTGCTGGGCAGCGGGCATGAACTGGCCAATGCGGCGCTGGAGCGCTTTCACAAGCAGTTCAAAGCAGAGGAACTGGTGCTGGACAAGTGGTTTGCCATGCAGGCCGGCGCCTGCGACCAGGCCGGCAGCGTGCTGCCCCTGGTGCGCCAGCTGATGCAGCACCCTGATTTCCACATCCGCAATCCGAACCGGGCGCGCAGCCTGATCTTCAGCTACTGCAGCGCCAACCCGGCTGCTTTTCACCGTGCCGATGCAGCCGGTTATGTGTTCTGGAGCGAGCGTGTCATCGAACTCGACAGCATGAATCCGCAGGTAGCGGCACGCCTGGCGCGCGCGCTGGACCGCTGGCAGAAGCTGGCCGAGCCGTATCGCAGCGCCGCCCGTGAAGCCATCGCACGCGTTGCCGCCAAAGCCGACCTGAGCGGCGACGTACGCGAGGTGGTGGACCGGGCCCTGGCCAACTGATGCGCCGGCTATAATTCGCAGCCTAGACGCCGGTGTAGCTCAGTCGGTAGAGCAGCTCATTCGTAATGAGAAGGTCGGGTGTTCGATTCATCTCTCCGGCACCAATACAGATAAGGGTTCACTGCTATGCAAATAGTAGCGAACCCTTTTTCTTTAGGTGCCGTGTAGCGACTGCGCAGCCACTTTGAGAACGACTTTGCGTACCAGTTGCACCGCCCCGCTGGCGCAATTGGGCCGATGGACATCCCATGGATAGAAGATTGCGTACATGCCGGCGCTCATGAGCAGGTCAGTCTCATTGGGAACATCTGAATAGTGAATCACATCCCATTGCGCCAGTCGATCTTCGAGCACTGGCAGACCTTCGACCCAAGGTGCGTAGCCTATCAACTCCTGGCCGCTGACAATATACTGAACGTCGATATATTTTCGATGTGCTTCCGGGCGCCGCTCATTTTTCGGTTCCGTTTGGTATTCGTTCAGCATGCCGTAGAGTCGGTCGCCGTCGATCGCGAATTGCCCCGGTTTCACGTTGGAAAAGTCGGTGTTCTTCAGATAAGCAAGCGCTTTCTGTAGCGCCGGTGCAAGCGTAGCGCTATCTTTCCCGATCAGGTCGAGGTGGCTCAAAATCATGTTGTTCCTTGATGTTTTAAAAAGTTGATTGCTACAAGGAGCCGTATTTTTCGAATGCCTCTTTGACCGACACACCGGATCGCAGCTCTTTTCGCATTCCGCTCTCGCGTTCAAAGACATCTTCCGCAGCCACAAGCGTTTCCATGATGAATTCCTTTGGGACGACCACGACACCGTCAACGTCACCAAAGACAAAATCTCCCGGGTAAATGACGGTGTTGCCGATCTTGATGGCAACTTGCCATTCCTTGATATCCCAGCGGCCGATCGAACTTCCGGGGCACTTGAATTTGGCAAACA
>JBAXFI010000039.1:0-19566 GCA_037139995.1 Comamonadaceae bacterium
CACACCGACCGGCAAATTCAACGTGAACAACACGCAACACGACGTCTATTGAAACTCAATGAATAGGGCGTCTTGGTGGCGCCCCATCTTTAAAGGAAACTGAAATGAAAACACTGAATCTGTTGTGCCTCGCCAGCGCGGCCTTGCTAAGCCTTGGCGCGCAGGCCGCCACCGGCGAAGAAATCATGACCAAGGCAGGCTGCATGGCTTGCCACAAGGTCGACGTCAAAGTAGTGGGTCCGGCGTTGAAAGACATCGGCAAGAAGTACAAGGGCCAGGATGTGCTCGCCAAACTGCTACCGAAAGTGCGTGCTGGCGGTCCCGGCGTCTGGGGTCCGATTCCGATGTCGCCCAACCCCGTCGAGAAGATCAGCGACGCGGATCTGAAAACTGCCGTGCAGTGGATCTTGTCTTTGTAGGGTTTGATTGAGGCTGGCGTAGATCATCACAGCGGGGGCTGTCATCGCGATGGCCGCGTCGTTCCTTCTCGCGATGACGCGAGTGCCCCTCTTGCTTGCCTTTGGCGTACTCCAAGCCGGCGCCGTGACTGACGCGCCGCCAGGTTCTTCCCCGGAGTGGGGCGAAGCGAGCATTCGTTCTTCCAGGGTCGAGAAGCCGGGGGCCGCAGCGCTGCCGCCAAAGCCGCAATGGCAAGCGGACCCCTTGAACCTGTTTGTCGTCGTCGAAGCCGGTGACCACCATGTGTCACTGGTCGATGGCGATCGGTTTGAAGTCCTCCACCGCTTTGCCTCGCGCAGTGCACTGCATGGTGAACCGAGATTCACGCCGGATGGGCGCTTTGTTTACTTCGGCACGCGCGATGGTTGGGTCACCAAGTACGACTTGTGGAATCTGACGCCGGTGGCCGAGGTGCGCGCTGGCCTGGATATGCGCAACCTGGCGCTGTCAGGTGACGGGCACTGGGTCATGGCAGCCAACTACTTGCCCAGGACGCTGCTGCTGTTCGACGCCGACTTGAATCTCGTGCGCAGTTACCCTGTGGCGACGCCGGACGGCAAGACCGCCTCAAGGGTAGCCGCCGTCTACGACGCCACACCCCGTCACAGTTTCATCGCGGCGCTGAAAGACATCCCTGAACTGTGGGAGATTTCCTATGACCCAAAGGCCGAACCCATTTTCGATGGTCTGGTGCATGACTACAAAATGGGCGAGGGCCTGGCCAAGCCCGGTTTCCTGGGGGTGCGGCGCACGCGCTTGGATGAACCCCTGGAAGACTTCTTCTTCGACCAGAGCTACCGTCACGCGGTCGGCAGCACACGCAGCCAGGGTATCAAGCCTATTGCCGCGCAGGTCGTGAATCTGGATGTTCGCCGGCGCATTGTCGAGTTCCCGTTGCCGGGCATGCCGCATCTGGGTTCCGGCATCACCTTTACCTGGAGAGATACTTTGGTGCTGGCCGCACCGAACCTGAAAGACGGGGCGCTGGCAGTGGTGGACACGAAGACCTGGAAGGTGCTAAAAACCATCGCCACGCCGGGGCCCGGTTTCTTCATCGGCAGCCATGAAAACTCGGCGTACGCGTGGGTCGACTCGGTACTGAGTCCCAGCGCCCGAGACAGCCTCACGATCATCGACAAGCGCACGCTGGCGGTGGTCGCCCAGGTGCGCGAACCGGGTCGCACCCTGTCGCACATCGAGTTCACGCGGGACGGTCGCTACGCCCTGGCCAGTCTGGGTGAAATGGATGGCGCCCTGATCGTGTATGACGCGCGGACGTTCAAGGAAGTCAAGCGCCTGCCGATGTCCAAACCAGTTGGCAAGTACAACGTGGGGAACAGAATAGCCCGCTCCGAAGGCAGCTCGCGCTGAAGCCGGGCGCCTAGTGAGCGCCGTAGCAGGCGAGCCGCGTCACGTCGACGATCCGGATGTCGCGTTTGTCGATCTGGATCAATTTTTGCGTCTCGAGTTCATGCAGCACCTTGGAGAAGTATTCCGGTGTCAACGACAGGCGCGAAGCCAGCGTCGCCTTGCTCACCGGCAGCGAGACCGTGAAAGTCTGCGGCGCATCGCCAGCTTCGGCCTGGCGCTCACTCAGAAGGTAGCCGATGACGCGCTGCATGCCACTGTGCAGGGCGCCCGACTCGATGTCGCGCACAAGACCGTGCAGGCGTCTGGAAATGCCCGCCAGCATGCGCATGGAAAAGCGCGGATCGCGCTCGATCTCGTCGAACACGGATTGCTTGCTGACGGTCAGCAGCAGCGTGCTGGCCAGCGACTCGGCGTTCAGAATATAGGGTTTTCCGGTAAACATCAGCGCTTCGGCAAAGCTGTGACCGGGTGCCACCAGTTCAATGACCTTTTCCTGGCCGGTCGGCGAGATGGCAAACAGCTTGACCTGTCCCGAAATCACGACGTGAAACTCTTCGCAGTGCTGACCGAAGCGAAAAATGGTGTCACCGCGCCCGAGCCGACGCACCTGACAGCCTTGCGCTACACGCTCCAACTCGGCTGGCGATAGATCATGGAACAGGGGTAGCACCGCCAGAAAGCGCGGAATATTAAAATCTTCGATGTCCATTGGACAAGTCTCCATCCCGGTTGCATCCAGGCTTTGGCGAATTGTAAGGACAACTACGGTAGGTGCTTCAGCAGGGATACAAGCGCGCCCGCGAGCAGGGGCGCCAGCATGGCGTGAATAAAGGACAGCGCGACGGAACGCTCGTCCTGCCCCATCAGCAGATAGCCCAGCAACAACTGGCCCGTCAGCAAGCCAGCGACGACCCAGCGGCGCCCAAGCGGCCCGGGTTTGCTGCGTTGATCGAGCAAGACCGACCCGATGAGGATGGCGCAGAACAATCCGGACGCCAGGTGCACCAGAGCCGGCCAGTGCACCGCGTGCATTTCCCATGCGCTGGCCGCCGCACCGGTGGCTACCTGCACCAGCAAGGCGGCCATGGCTGCCCAGGAAAATGCGTCGAGCGGTCGGTTCCCGGCCGCTTCTGGCGCTGCGGATTCGCGCAGCCACCAGAAGGACAGCAGGAGCAGCACGCCGCAGCCGACGTTCACGACCGTGACCCCAGCCAGACGATAGCCGGGCGTGAGGGGGCCGATCAAGGCCAGAATCACAGTTGTGGCAACCATCCCGAGCACCGCTTGCTTCATCCGCGGCGCTGCCTGACGCTGCTTCCAGTACAGCGCGACGGCAAACAACGCCAGCAGCGCGACGCTCGATGCACAGATCCGGTGCAACAGCCGTATCGCCTGCTCGGTGGGCGCTGCCAGTGTCGAACTGACATGCCCCTGCGGGTCAAGCACGCTGGTCAGACGCAATAAGATGCTGGCGCCGAGAATGCTCAGCGCCAGCAAGGCGCCCAGCGCGCCAATGCGCCGCCACCAGGCGTTCGAGCTGGCATCGGTCGTCGACAAGTTGGCAGCTTCTCTCATGTCTTACTCCCGGTTCGCCGGGCGCATGGAGCGCAGCACGATCAGCAGGAACATGATGCCACCCACAATGGCGACCAGACCACCCAGGCCCATCAGTCCCATGCCCCAGACTTCCTGGGTTGAGCGCAACACCTGCTCGCTGCCGGCGACCTTGCGCTGCACGCCATAGCCGCCGGACCAAACCAGACCCACGATGTGCATCAACTGGCCTACGCCGTAGATGACGGGTTGCCAGGCAGCTGCGCGCGACTGCGGCGCTGCGAAGCCGAGTTGGGGCAGCAGACGATAGACCATGCCCATCATGGCCAGCGTGACGCCAACGATGCAACCATGGTAGTGCGCGGGAATGCGCACATTGCTGCCGCTGATCATGAAGCCGATCATGCCGCCCGCGCAAAACAGCAGCAGCGAGGCCATCAGGCTGGAGCGCAAAGGGCGCGCCGTCGGCGTCAGGTGCGGCAGGGGCCAGATCGACCATAGCACCGCGAGCCCAATCGGGCCAATCACCAGGCCGCCGCCGTAGCGCATCAACAGGGTCTGCAGGCGATGGTGTTCTACCGACGTGACATCGTAGGCGAGGTAGATGATCGGTGTCAGAAAAACCGCCAGCAGGGCGATCGCGAACAGCAGGGTCACAACCCTTGGTGACAAGCGCAGATTGCTGCCGAGCGAGGAAGCCAGCCAGATCCAACCGATCAGCATCAACAGGGTGTAGGCGAATTGCAAAGCGTGACCACCGCCCCAGAACAGCAACTCATAGTAGGCCCGCGGGTCGAGGGCGCGTGGCAGTGTGAGCCAGGACCAGACGAAGGCAAGCACCGCGATGGCGGTGGCCACCATGGCCGCGTTGAGGCCGAAGCGCAGCGCGCCGTGACCGCTGATGTGTACGCCAACGGGTGCTGCCGCCAGCATAGACCGCAGGCACAGCAAGGCGATACCGGCACCGAACAGCGTCAGGCCGGTCAGAAAGACGCTGCCGTCGAGCACCGGAACGTAATTGGCCATCACCGGCGTTGCACTTTGCGCAAAGGGCGCGACGCACATCGTCAGGGTGCCCAGCGCCGCCAGCAGAAACGCCAGCCAGGCCAGCGGCTGCCAGCGTGTCGTTCCGCTCAGGGTCCAGAGCGCACCGCCGAAAGCCAGAAACCAGACCAGCACGGACAGGTCGACATGCACCACCAGCGCCACGCGAAAGAAGTCCGCCACCGGGAACAGCGTCTGCAACTGCGGCGTGCGCGACAGCACCAGCAGAATCGAGAACAGCCCGGATGCCAGCAGCGCTGCCAGGCCCAGCGCCAGCCAGGCCATGGCCAGCGCCTTGCGCGCGTCCTGCGGTATCGGCAGGTCGAACTGAAAGTCAATGGCGGGCGGAGTCTCAATCATTTCGTATTGATTCTTTCAGGGTGATGCGCGTCAGGACCGGTCAAATCCAGCACGCGGCTGCGCAACTTTGTGACGGCTGCGCTAGCGTCAAGCATATCGCGACCCGACCATACCACTTCAATCCGGTCCAACGGTGCCGATGCGCGCAGCCGTGGCTCGCGCTGGCCCAGCAGGCGCTCCTTGACCCAGCGATCTCCAAGCCGGAATTCGCAATCCGATTCGCGGCAACCGGCGATCAGCACGCCGGACGCGCCCATGCGCATCGCATACTCAAGAAAAGAGGGCGGTAGCATGGCGGCGCACTCGAGTGTCAGCACCGCCGTGGCGGCATCGGCCAGCACGTCGAAGTCCGCCGCCTGGCGGCAGCCGAACACAACAATCTTGTGGGCGCCAGTGAGCGCTCCCATCTTGCGCTGCAGTTCACGGCGCAGCGTCGCCACCGGGGTTTGCGGCATCTCTATGCCCGAGACAATCGCTTCGCCACGCCGAAAGGGTGTCGCCGAGGGGCAGGCGCCAACGCAGATGCCGCACGCCGCGCACAGGGCGCTGTCGACCTGGGCTTGCGCCGGGTGTCGACTGGCATCGGTGCGCGCGACCATGGTGACAGCGCCAAACGGGCAGTCGGCCACGCAGCGCGAACAGCCGTTGCAGTTGGCCGGATCAACCCGTGCCGCCGCGCGCGGTCGCTCCTCGCGCGTCCGCAGCAAGGGCAGCAGGGCCAACGTCAGTGTCAGCACAGCGGCCAGCAACCATGCACTTTGCGCAGACAACCGGTCCACCAAAGGATGGACGAACTGGTAAAACCAGTCGATCGAAAGACGCTGCAGGACATGGCCCGTGTCGGCCGGCCCGAGGCTCAACACCGGCACCAGCAGCGCCAGCAAGGCCAGCATCCCAAGACTGGCCCGTGTCAGCGAGCGCGGCGGCCAGATGCGGACTCTGGAGACGCGCAGCACATGGACCCACATCGCGGCCAGCAACAAGAGTGGCATGCCGATGTGAACGAACATGATCAGGGAAAAGAAGCGGTCGTTCAGCGTGTCGGCGGTGAGAAAGTTGCGCGCCAGCAAGTCGGCGCCCAGCGGCAGCGCCTGCAGCCACTCGGCAGTGGCGGTGACGCTGAAGATGGCCCGCTCGTCCCACAGCAGCCACAAGCCGGTGATGCCGGCAATCCAGAGCAGCCATAACAGCGGGATGCCGGTCAACCAGGAGAACCAGCGCACGCCACGAAAATGTCCGCGCAGACCTTCGCGCACCAGATGCAGCAGTGTCAGTAGCATGCAGGCGTCGGCACCGTAGCGGTGCAGGCCGCGCAGCAGTCGACCGAGTCGGCTCGGATCATTTTGCAGGCGCAGCCCCGATTGATAGGCGCCGCTGACGCTGGTGTCATAGAGCGCATAGGCGATGATGCCGCTGAGCACGACCAGCACCAGGCAGAGAAACGCCAGCGCTCCCAGATGACGCCAGGGATTGTGCGCGGCCTCGAAAGCGCGATCGAATGTGCTGGTCGCCAACTCGTCGGCGCTGCGCAAGAAGCGGGTGACTGTCGTCATCGCCGACGATCAACTGTGGGTGAAGACGAAGCCGCCACTGCCAGTCAGAAAATCGATGATCAGCACCTGGCCGGGTGCGAGGTCGAGGCTGATGCTGCGCGAATAGTTGATGACGCCGTCAGGCCCGTCGGCCAGGCGTGCGTTGAATTGATGTGCGCCTGCGGGAATGGCCAGGCGTCGATAGACGGTGGCGGCACCGTCCTTGCGCAAGCCCAGTGGCGCTGTGCTGACCCGGTACAGCGGCTTGCCGTCCATGTCAAGCTCAACCAGGACCGCGGCGCGCTCCCGCGGGCAGTCCATCTTGTTGCGCATATTAGGTTCCACCTTGGCCAGTTCCTGCGCGCTGCGCTCACGGCAGGCGAATTTGAGTTGGCCCGAGTGGCTGAACGACAGTTTGAGAACTGCCTCGTGGTCGCCCAACTGCCGGTACAGAGGGGAACTCGAAAAGTAGGCAACAACCGCGGCGAACGCGGCGTAGGCCAGTGCCTGCAACAGATAGCGCAGCGGCGCTGGAAGGGGGCTAGACATGGGAGCCTCCAAGTTTCACCAGGTCGGCGTCCTGGCCCTGCAAGGGTCGTTGCGGCGCCAGGTGGAAGGCGTCCGAAAAGCAGTCCTCGCTGGCCAGGCCACGCTGCGCGAACGCCGGCTGGGCGGCCTGGACCATCTGCACCGAGCCGCAGGCATACACCTGGTGCGTCGAGAGATCCGGAAAATCCGCAAGGATGGCTTCGTGAACCAGACCGGTGCGCCCGCTCCACCCGTCGTCAGCCTGCGCATCGGAGAGCACGGGGACAAACTTGAAATTCGCGTGCTCCAGCGCCCACTGCTGCGCCAACTCGCCCAGATAAAGGTCGGCGCGCCGGCGAACGCCCCAGTACAACACCATCTCGCGCTTCAGGCCGCAGTGGAAGGCGTGTTCAAGCATGCTCTTGACGGGCGCAAAGCCGGTTGAACCGGCGACAAAAAGAATCGGCTTCTCGCTGTCCTCGCGCAGGGTGAACGCGCCCAGCGGTCCCTCAATACGCAAGGGGTCGCCCAGGCGCAGGGTCGTGAAGACGCCGGGCGTGAAGCGCCCGCCCTCGATGCGTCGCACGTGCATTTCAAGGCCGGTCGCAGCGTGCGGCGCGCTGGCGAATGAAAAGCTGCGCCGGGCACCGTCGCCCAGTATCACGTTGATGTACTGGCCGGCGTGAAACGGCAGGCTCGCGCCGCCATCGATCTGCAGGTCAACGCGCATCACGTCGCTGGTCAGCAACTCCAGCCGTGTGACGCGCGCCAGATGCTGCCTGACGGGCGCCGCGCGTGCCCCCGGTAGCGGCAGATACTCGATCTCGACCTCGCTCAGCGGCTCGGCGCAGCACAGCAGCGTTTGGCCGCTGGCGCGTTCGGCCGCGCTGAGGGCCGACTCCAAGTGCGGCTGCAGTTTCACCTCGCCATGGCGCAGCGTGCACTTGCACACACCACAGGCGCCATTGCGGCAATCAAAGGGCATCGGCAGGCCCTCGCGCAGGCCCGCGTCGAGCAGCGTTTCGCCGACACGAACGGTGACGATGCGGTCGTCCGGATGCACCGCCATGCTCCAGGATTTGACACCGCGCAGGCGACGCGGCGGCAACCAGGGCAAGGCCAGCAGCAGCGCAGTTGCGCCGCCCACCAGCAGCCAGGTATTGGCCGCACCCCAGTGTCCGATCAGCGCGTAGGTGGGCAGATAGAACCAGTCGAATTCCAGGCGCGCCACCACCGTCCCCATGTCGGCTGCAGCCTGGCTGAGCGCCGGTTTGATCAGGGACAGCAGGGTCAGGCAGGCCAGCAGGCCCAACATCAGGCCACGCGGTGGATTGGTCTTGGCCGCCGGGACGCGCTGGGTATGCACCCAGAGCAAGGCCATGACGCTCAAGGGCAGGCCGATATGGACAAACGAGAGCAGGGAGAACAGCCGGTCACTGACGTTGGCATTGGTGATGAAATTGCGCGTCATGGAGCCACCGATAACAGGCAACACATCAAACCACTCGGTGGTTGCGGTGACAACGAACTGGGCCAGCCGGTCCCAGGGCAGCATATAGCCGTTGATGCCCGAGGCGTAGGTCAGCCACAGAATCGCGACGCCGGAAACCCAGGAGAACCAGCGAAATCCGCGGTGCCGGTCAAACACGAAATGGCGCAGCAGGTGCAGCAAGATCACCAGCACCAGCGCGTCCGAGGCATAGCGGTGCAGGCTGCGCAGCAGGCCGCCGACGTAGGGTTGCCCGAGCGTCAGCGCCTGCACCGAGCCGTAGGCGTGGACGACGCTGGTTTCGAAAAAGGCGTACAGGTACAAGCCGGTCCCGGTTACCACCCAGAACAGAAAATAGGCGATGGCGCCCAGGTGGTAGAACGGGTTCAGGCGTTCGCCAAAGAAAATATTGAATACGCGCTCGATGGCAAAGAAGGCGCGCTGCCCCGCATTGGGAGAGGGGTTGGTCATTAATCAGGTGGCAGCGCGGTGCTGCTCAGTTGAGCGCCGACGCCGCGCCCGCCTCAGCGTGCGCCATTCGGCCAGAAAGAACCAGAGCATGACCAGCGCAAACGTGACGCCGCCGGCAATCTCGATCAGCAGGCCGTATTGGACACGGTAGGTACCGGTCTTGGGGTCGTACACGGTGCACAGCAGCCGTATCCGATCGACCAGATCGTCGAGCCGAATCTGCTGCGGTGTCGGCGCACTGTTGAGCAACTGCCTGATCGGCTCGCCGAGTGCGTCTGCGTCGAGTGCTTCGCCGTAAATCTGACGATAGATGCGGCCCTGCGCGTCGAGCAGGGTGACCTGTAGCACGTGATCAAAGCCTCCCGCAGTGGCCGCATAGCTGAATCCAAATTCGCGGGTCAAGGCATCCACGATGGATGCGTGCGGACTCAGGAACTCCCAGTTGGGCTGGTCAATGCGATGTTGCGCGGCAAATGCCTTGAGCGACTGCGGCGAGTCCGCCGGCTGATTGAACCCAATGCTGACGACATTGAACTGCCGTGTTCCGAAGACCGCGCGACTGGCCTCGATCGCGCTCTGCAGCGAGCGCGTGGTCAGCGGGCAGACCTGAAAGCAGCCGCTGTAGATAAAGCTCACCAGCAGAGGCTTGCCGCGGTATTGCGACAGACGCACGGCCTGGCCGGAGCGATCGAGCAAAGTGAAATCGTCAACCTGTTTGCCGACCACCGCCTGGCTGGCGCGCAAGGCCTCGATCGGGTCAAGCCCGCTCGCGCCGGGCTGAGGCCCGATATCGGGTGGCGCGCCGATCGCACTCGACCAGAGCATCGCGCAAGCCACGACCAAGCAGACCTGCAGCCTGCTGAAAGACAATAAACGCGCCCTCCGGTGTGGCGCGTCCCGATGACTAGACATGAACGTTATTCTGGCTGAATACCCATCACAACAAGCTGTCCAGGGTGGTCGCAACCAGCAGCAAGCTCAATTGAATCAAGGAGGCGAAGAAGGAGCCCATCGCGGTCTGGCGCGAGGGCGCGCGTGCCAGCAACCAGGCCTTGTAGACAAAGTAGCCGCCACCCGTGGCAGCACCAACAAAATGGATGATGCCTGCGCCAAAGAAGATCGGCAGCAGCGAGGTGATGGCCAACGCCACGGTGCTCAGCAGCACGATGCGGGACGCGCGTGGCACGCCCACCACCACCGGCAGCATCGGCACGCCGGCAGCCTTGTACTCGGCCTCATTGGCAATCGCGAGACTCCAGAAATGGGGTGGTGTCCAGAGGAACAGGACGGCTGCCAGCAGGCACGGCAGTGGACCGAGCACCGGGTCGACCGCAGCGGCGCCGGCCAGCACGGCAAAGCTGCCGGCCAGACCTCCGACCACAATATTCAACCAGCTCCGGCGCTTCAGCCAGACGGTGTAAACCACGGCATAGAAAAAGGCGCCCAGGAAGACAAACATGGCGGCGCTCGGGTTAAGCCAGTGCGCAGCGGCCCAGACGGCAGCGATCAGCAGCAAGGCAATCAACACCAGCCAAGCCGGTGTATGCGGCAGGGCACCGGTGACAAAGGCTCGCCCGCGCGTGCGCGCCATCAGGCGGTCGCTGTCGTGCTCGTAGTATTGATTGAAGGCGCCAGCACTGGCGGACGCCAACAAAACCGTCAGGGCCAGCACCAGCACTTTGACCATCCCCGGGGTGGGGCCGGTTGATACCACCATGCCAACCAGCGCGGTGATCATGATCATGAAGCCGATGCGCAGCTTGAACACGCCAAGCACATCGCGGGCCAGGCTGGTGATCGGTCTTGGGGTGCTGTTCATGGTGTTAGATGGAGGATTCAAAATTGACAGAGCTCCGGTGCAAGAAGATTGATTGACGAGGGCACGCGCGGGTGCCCTCGTCAGCGAATCAGCTCAAGCCCCACACTTGCGAAAGGTATTTCCAGTTGATGAAGTAGTACAGGATGAATGAAACCAGAAAGACCATCGCCAGGGCAAAGGTTCCAGGTGCCGCGAAACCGGCCGAGCCATAGCTCTGCGCAGCGGCCGTTGGCGCGGTCGGTGGGATCGGTGTGAACTTGGCACTGACGTCACCACCGGCAAGCTTCTTGCCCCACAGCAGGGAACCGACCGTGATGTAGATGTAGATGGCACCACCGGCGATGGCGGCTACGCCAGCGATACCGACCAGCCCCATCATCAGGTAAGCCGCGCCCGGCCACTCGTAGGCCATGGCCGCACCGCCAAAGCTCATGTCCCAATGGCGCCGCGAAACGCCCAGGGTGCCGGCACCCATCATCACGAGGCAGAAGAAGTACATCGAGAAGCCAAACAGATAGGGCTGCCATTTCGCCAGGGCTGGATTGATCATCTCACGCTTGAATAGCACCGGGATCAGGAAGAAGGTCAGCGCCATGAAAGTCAGCGTCGTGCCGACCACCACGGTGGCGTGGAAGTGACCCGGCACATAGACCGTGTTGTGGATGATCATGTTGAGTTGTTCGGTGCCCATCATGACGCCGGAGATGCCGCCCAGGAAGCCGAATCCGATGATCGAGATGAAGACGCCCGACCATACCGGGTTGCCCCAGGGCGCCTTGCGCAGCCACTCGAAGAGTCCGTTGTTGTAACCCTTGGCGCGTTGTGCAACCTCGATCGCACCGGGAATCGTCAAGCCGTGGATCATCGAAGCCAGCACCGCGAAGTACATGAAGTAGCTGGTGTTGACAACTTTCCACGCCGTGCTGACGCCCGGGTCGGCCAGCAGGTGATGCGCGCTGGCCAGTTGCAGGAACAGAATGTAAAGCAGAAAGGCACCGCGGCTGACCCGCTCGGACATCGGCTTGGCGCCGAAGGCAATGGCAGCGACTGCGTACCAGATGGAGATATGGGCGGCGACGTTGATCTGCTGCGATGAGTGACCGAAGGCCCACCAGATGGTGCGATAGATCAGCGGATCCACTTCCTTGATGATGCCCACAGACAGCAGGAAGGTCGGGATCAGGATGATGGCGCCCGAGGCAATCGTGAAAACCGCGATGATCGCCGCCGTGATGGCGCCGAAGGTCACCAGCGGCACCGAGCCCTGATAAGTCTTGTCGCGCTTGGCCACGACCAGGGTGCCGAAGAAAACAAAGCAGGCGACCAGCGCGCCCACAGCGAACAGAATCAGCCCCAGGTAAAACCAGGGTGAGGCCATCATCGGTACATAGGAGGTCATCATCACGCTGGAGCCGCCCTGGAACACGGCGACGTTGTTGGTCACCGCACCAATCAGCATCAGCACGAAGGCAAGCCAGGCCACCTTGGGTGTAGCCAGTCGACAGCGCAGCAGCGTCGAGGAAGCAAAGTACAGCACAGCGATTTCAAAGAAGATGATCCAGAAAATCAGCATGTCAATGCCGTGCGCGGTGAGCACCATGTAGAAGGTGTCGGCTCCGAGCCAGTGCACGGCAGGCCAGCGCGTGAGTACCACCCCGATCGCCAGGATGCCTCCGACCAGAAGCGCCACAACCGCCACAAAGGCGTTGACGATCATCAGCTTTTCGGCCTGGGATTCGAATTGCAGGCCTGTACGAGGGCAGGTTCGGTAAGTTGTTGTTGTCATCTGTGCCACCTTATTTCACGTAAATACGACTTACCATGGTGTGGTGGTTGATGCCGCAGTATTCATTGCAAACAACCGAGTAGGTGCCGGCCTGGTTCGGCGTCACCTTCACCACATGTTCGTAGCCGGGCACGATCTGGATATTGATGTTGGCCGGCTGCAGCGAAAAGCCGTGGTTGTAGTCCAGCGACGTGATGTGCAGGCGATAGGTCTTGTCTTTCTCGAGTTCGATGATGGGCCAGAAATTCCACAGCCGCGCAACCAGATAGACGTCGCTTCCAGCCGGGGGTGCGACGACCGGAATCTTCTCGTCCTGACCGCCCGCATTCTTGTACGTCTCAGTGCGGATGGTGTACTTGTCCACCACCGCCTGCGCCTTTTGCGTGAATTTTTCCGGCGTGGTCTTGTAAGTCTCAGTCGAGAGGTTTTGTTTACCCCAGATGTGCCAGCCAATCATCATGGCAAACATCGTCAGGCACCAGACCAGTGCGATGACGATCCAGGTACCTTCAACACGGTCCAGCGGATGATTCCACCAAAGTCGTTCAGCAGGGGGCAATATGGCGCTCATTGTGAGTGTCTCCTTTTATGCGCGTTTGAATCGGGGGTCGACGAACGTCGGCTACTTGGCGAGCGGTACGGTGAGAATGTCAATCACGCCCCACAGCGTGTAGACCACCATTGGCACCATGACACCGAGAAAAAGAAGGATGAACGGGTTGTCCAGCAACTGCTGCATGAACGGAATCGGTTCACCTGAATCATGTGCTGCATCGGACTGATTGTTTTGCGACATGGAGTCTCCTGAAATAATAAAGACGCGACGATGCGCGAGTGGTCTCGACTTTGTCTCAAAGCAGATGTGAGTTCCTTCATCTGGCTTAAGAAATTTGCAGGTAGATCGGAAAACCAGGGGCTTGCACGCTCCCGATGCCCACTCTCAAGCACTTCATGCGATAGCATTCGGCCTCGCTTCAGACATATTGTTTTTTGAATGAAACACGCGACCTCCAACGCCCCCGAGGCAAGCGCCAACCGCCGCTTGTGCCCGATCATTTGCCTGTTGGGTCTGGCGGGTTTTGCGAGTCACTATGCCTGCGCGCAGACAAGCAGTCCTGAGGTATTGGTGGCACTGCAGACAGTCGTAGTCAGCGCTTCGCGCAATGAGCAGTTCCACGATGATCTGCCGGTGTCGATGGAGGTATTGAACGCCGCCCATCTTGAATCCGGGCAAATGGGCGACATTCGCGATATTGCCAATGGCTGGGCCAACGTATCCGTCAAGCGTGCGCCGTCACGCTTCACGGTGACCGGTGCGGGCAACTCTATCGGTCGCGACGGCAATGCCGGATTCAACGTGCGCGGTCAGGATGGCAATCGGGTGCTGATGCTGGTTGATGGCGTGCGCCTGCCGCGCAGCTACATCAATGGCAACAACGCCTTTGGCCGCGATACCTTGTCGCTGGAGTTGCTCAAGCAAGTTGAGCTGGTGCGCGGACCGAGTTCTGTCCTTTACGGGTCTGACGCCCTGGCCGGCCTGGTCAACTTCATCACCCAGGAGCCGGCTGACTTCTTGCGCTCCAGTGACGGTGCGGCCAGGATGTCGGGTGGCAGGCTGGCGCTAAGTTCCAGTGGCGATGATCGCGGTTTCACTCTGGCAGCAACGCTCGCGACAAGCGTCGATCCGACCCTGCAGTGGCTGCTGACGGGAACGACAACGCGCTTTGCTGGTCTGACCAACATGGGAACGAATGACAGTGCCAATGTGGACCGAACAATGCCCAACCCGCAGGCAGACCGGGGCGCTTCATTGCTTGGCAAAATCGTGCTGCGCCCTGACCCCTCTCAGAAGCATGTGCTGACCCTCGAATATGTGCAGAAAAGTTCCGACGTTGAACTGCTTTCGAGTCGTGCCAAGGCGCCGCTTGGCGCCGCATCGGTGGTCGATGAAAGTGCCGCCAGGAACCTGCTACGCGAACGCCTGGCCTGGCACGCGAGCTACGCGCAGGACGCCACCTGGTTTGATCGATTGCAGACAGTGCTGAGTGTGCAAAACAGTGCGGCCCAGGAAAATGGCAATACCCTGCGCAACGACGCCGGTTTGCGCGTGCGCGAGGCCGCGTATGGCGAGCGTGCCTTGCAAGCCGGTGTGCAGGCGGACAAGACGCTGATGCTCCCTGGTCAGTGGTCGCAGCGAATCACCTATGGGATGGACTACGCACGCACCGACGTCACCAGTTGGTTCGGCGGTTTCGACCCGCTGCCGCTGCCGGCCTACGTGCCAAAAAAATACTTCCCCGACACGCGCGACAGCAGTGCCGCCTTGTACATTCAAAGCGAGTTCAGTGGAGCGCGCTGGAGCGTGACGCCGGGTTTGCGCCTTGAACAGTTTTCTCTGGACGTCCTGACCCAGGCCGGTTATTCGCCGCCCGCGCCAACCCCGGGCAAGTCGCTTTCCGGCTCCAATGTGTCGCCCAAATTGGGTGTCCTTTATCAGATGACGCCCGAGTTGCGGTTGTTTGGCAACTATGCCAGCGGCTTTCGCGCACCCAGCGGTGCACAGATCAATGGCTTTACCGAGAACCCGACGCCCAGCACCTTTGTGACACTACTGGCCAATCCGGACTTGAAGCCCGAAACCAGCAACAGTCTGGAATTTGGCATGCGCGCCAGGTTCGGCGTCGGCAGCCTTGATCTGACTGTTTTTTCCGGCAATTATTACCAGTTGATTGTTGACAAGAAGCCACTCGGAGGAACCGGTGTTGCCGGCGACCCGCTGCTATTTCAAACGGTGAATATCGACAGCGCAAGAATTCACGGCTTCGAGTTCAAGGCGCTAGTGTCGTGGGGTGCGGTCGGCGGCATGGCCGTGAGCACGCCATGCTTCTACGGGCAGACCCGCGGCGTGGATCGGTCGACTGGTCTGCCGCTGAACTCGATCGACCCGGCCAAATCCGGCTGCGGTCTGAAATTCGAAAGGACCGAGTGGGAACTCGGACTGGACGCAAGCCACCATGCGGCCAAATCGGTGGCTGATCTGGAAAGTCCTTACCTGCCCAAGCCGGTGAGTCCGCCGCGCATTGAGCAGTTGACGCTTCCCGCGGTGACAACGCTGAACCTGCATGGGCAATGGCGTCTGCGCAGGGGACTGCGGATCAATCTTGCGATCGTCAACCTGAACAACCAGAAATACTGGCGCTGGTCCGACGTACAGGGACTGGCCGCGAACTCCAGCGTTGTGGATGCCTACAGCCAGGCTGGAAGACACCTGAATTTGTCCGTGGTGACGGACTTTTAGTGCAGGCGTTCTGAAGCACGCTGCTTGGAAGAATGCCGCTGAGGTGGCGCCGCCGTAGTCAGAGTAGCTGATACCGCGCCACACCGCTGGCATCGATCTCGCGGCGGACTTCACCGCGGTGCATCAGGTAGTTGAGGCAGGCCACACTCTCGCCCGTGGCCAGATTCAGCAGCCCGGTATCGGTCTCGTCGATGCTGCGGCCAAAGAGGGCGGCAAACACATCCACCACACGGCGCGGTTCCTGCAGCGTCTTGCGCAGCCGGTCCAGGGTGCGCTGCTGGGACGCAGCCAGGTAGTCCAGGCGTGCGTGCAGTCCACGAAAACACTCGTTGTGCGAAGGCAGCACCAGCACATCGTCGCTCACCTCCCGTTTCAGCTTGGCCAGTGACTGCAGCCAGTCCTGCATCGGGTCGGCGTCCGGTTCGGTCGGGTGCACCGAGACATTGGAAGAGATGCGCGGCAAGACCTGGTCGCCCGAGATCAGCAACTTCAGGCTCGCGCAATACAGGCAGGCATGCTCGGGCGAGTGGCCCGTGCCGACGACGACACGCCAGCTGTTGGCGCCGATCCGGATTTCTTCACCATCCTTGATGCGTCTATAGCTGTCGGGCAGGGCGTGCACGCCCTTGCCAAAGTTGCCGAAGCGGGTCTGGTACTTCTCGATCGCCTCATCGCTCCAGCCAGAGCGCCGGTAGAACATCACGCCATCCTCGGGCGCGGCGCGGCCCGTGTCTGCGGTCAGCACGCGGCAGTTCAGGTATTCGAGTTGCGTCATCCACAGCTGGCACTTGAACTTGCGCGTCAACCAGCCGGCCATGCCGATATGGTCCGGATGCATGTGGGTGCCAAAAACGCGCGTCAGGGGTCGCTGCTCGGTGGCGTTGGCAAACAGCTCACGCCAGGCTGCCAGGGTTTCGTCGGTGCGCATACCGGTGTCCACGATGGCCCAGCCGTTCTCGTCTTCCAGCGCCCAGACATTGATGTGCGTGAGCACAAAGGGCAGCGGCATGCGCATCCAGACCACGCCGGGTACCACGGTGATCGTCTTGCCGGCCTCCGGTGCGCTCGGAAACGGATAGATGAGGGTAGGCTTTTCAAGCCGTTCTCTTGGAGTGGGTGTGCTGGTCATGGTGGCGTCGGGGTGCGGGCGGGTCAATGCAGCCATGTTAATGGACGGCCAGCCATAGTTCCAAGGAACTATGGCTGGTGCCTGTCGGGTAGTTCCAAAGAGTCCGCCGGCCGCTCCTTCAGAGGGATGGCGCGAAGAACCCTGGCCACCTAGAGTCATCGCATGGACAACAGGAGTCTTTGACATGACAAAAAAAGGGCAGGCACTCTCGGTGCTGATTGTCAGTACGCTGGCATTTACCGTGTGCTTCATGGTGTGGATGATGTTTGGCGTGATTGGCATCCCGATCAAGAAGACGCTCGGGCTCAACGCCACGGAGTTTGGCCTGCTCACCGCCACGCCGGTTCTGACGGGTTCGCTGATCCGGGTTCCGCTGGGCATCTGGACCGACAAGTACGGCGGGCGCATCGTCATGGCCTTGCTGATGGCGGCGACGGTGCCGGCGATCTGGCTGATGAGCTACGCCACCCTCTACTGGCATTTCCTGGTCATCGGGCTGTTTGTTGGCCTGGCCGGCGGTTCTTTCTCGGTCGGGACACCGTATGTGGCACGCTGGTTTCCCAAGGGCCAGCAGGGTTTTGCCATGGGCATCTATGGTGCCGGCAATTCGGGTGCTGCGGTCAACAAGTTTCTTGCGCCGGCGCTGGTGGTGGCCTTTGGCTGGACGCTGGTGCCGCAGGTCTACGCTGTCATCATGCTCGCTACCGTCATTCTGTTCTGGTTCTTCAGCCACAGCGACCCGGCCCATCTGGTGCCCAGCCACACCAAGTTCAGTGATCAGCTCAAGTCGCTGAAAGACCCAAAAGTGCTGAAGTACTGCCAGTACTACAGCATCGTGTTTGGTGGCTACGTCGCCTTGTCACTGTGGATGGTGCAGTACTACGTCGGCGAGTTTGGCCTGGACATTCGCGCCGCTGCGCTGCTGGCGGCCTGCTTCTCGCTGCCCGGTGGTGTGCTGCGCGCGGTCGGTGGCTGGATGTCGGACAAATGGGGTGCGCACAGCGTCACCTGGTGGGTGCTGTGGGTCAGCTGGGTCTGCCTGTTCCTGCTCAGCTATCCGCAGTTTGATTTCACCGTGGCCACCGTGAATGGTCCCAAGACCTTTCACATTGGCCTGAACGTCTATCTGTTTACGGCGCTGATGTTCATTCTTGGCATTGCTTTCGCCTTCGGCAAGGCCAGCGTCTTCAAGTACATCAGCGACGACTATCCGACCAACATCGGCACCATCAGCGGCATCGTGGGTCTGGCTGGCGGCCTCGGCGGCTTTGTACTGCCCATCATGTTTGGCGCCTTGATGGACCTCACCGGCATCCGCTCCAGCGCTTTCATGCTGATGTACGGCGTGGTCTGGGTCTCGCTGATCTGGATGTTCTGGACCGAAGTACGGGGCCGCGAAATGATGGGCCAGAACGCGAAGCCGTTTGCCCTGTGATGCCTGGATGACCTCTATTTTTGAAAGACAAGCATGACCAACCCAAGCTATTCCCGCGCCGATATCGCTGACTGGCGTCCTGAAGATCAGCAATTCTGGGATTCAACCGGCAAGAGTATCGCCAACCGGAACCTGTGGATCTCGATCCCCAACCTGCTGTGCGGCTTTGCCGTCTGGGCCATGTGGGGCATCATCACCGTGCAGATGCTCAATCTCGGCTTCCCGTTCAAGCCGGCCGACATGTTCACGCTGACCGCGATCTCGGGTTTGATGGGCGCCACCATGCGGATTCCGGCCTCCTTCTTCATCCGCCTGGCCGGTGGTCGCAACACCATCTTCCTGACCTCGGCGCTGCTCATCATCCCTGCCGTCTGGACCGGCATCGCCCTGCAGGACAAGAACACGCCGCTGTGGGTGTTTCAGGCCTGTGCCTTTCTCTCCGGCATTGGCGGCGGCAACTTTGCCTGCTCCATGTCGAACATCACCGGCTTCTTTCCGAAGCGCCTGCAAGGCACCGGCCTCGGGCTCAACGCCGGCCTGGGCAACTTCGGCGTCACCACCATGCAGGTGCTGATCCCGCTCGTCATGACGGTAGGCCTGTTTGGCGCAGCGGGTGGCGGCTCCATGGTGCTGCTCAAGGACAGCGGCTGGATCATGGGCAGAATAGTTGCCGGCACGCCGACCTTCATCCAGAACGCCGGCTTCATCTGGGCCGCCATCCTGTTGCCGCTGGTGATTGCCGCCTGGTTTGGCATGAACAACCTGTTGCCGCTCTCACCCAACTACGGTGGCACCCTGGCGGCCTTCAGCAAGATCCTCTACCTCTGGGGCATTGCCTGTGTCATCGGTCTTCTGGGTCTGTACCTGTACTTGCCGGCACCGACAGGGCTGGGATTGCTCAATATGTGGGTCGCGCTGCCGCTGACGATTGTCGCCACGCTGGCGGCGATGAAGTTGGCAGCCTTCGGTGAGATGAAGGGCAATATTGCCAAGCAGTTCGAGATCTTCAAGAACAAGCACACCTGGTCTCTCACCCTGCTCTACATCGTCACCTTCGGCTCCTTTATTGGTTTCTCGATGGCGCTGCCGCTGTCGATCACCGTGATCTTCGGCGTCAGTCATGTGCCGGATGCGGCCGGTGTCATGCAGCACGTCCTGAAAAACCCGAACGCCCCGTCGGCCCTGACCTACGCCTGGATCGGCCCCTTTGTTGGCGCGCTGATCCGCCCGGTGGGCGGCTGGATCGCCGACAAGGTGGGCGGCTCCATCGTGACGCAAGTGATCTCGGCGG
>JBAXFI010000040.1:0-18140 GCA_037139995.1 Comamonadaceae bacterium
CGCACCACTTCGAGCAAGCGCATCACATTGGCGGGGCTGAAGAAGTGCAGGCCGACCACATCCTGTGGGCGCTTGGTGAAGTCGGCAATGGTGTCGACATTGAGCGTCGAGGTGTTGGACGCCAGAATGGCACCAGGCTTCATGACGCGATCAAGTTCCTTGAAGACAGTTTCCTTGACGCCGATCTCTTCGAACACGGCCTCGATCACCATGTCGGCGTCGGTCAAAGCGTCGTAACTCAGCGTGGTGCTCAAGAGACTCATACGCTGCTCGTACTTCTCCTGTTTGAGTTTGCCCTTTTTCACCTGGGATTCGTAGTTCTTGCGGATCGTGGCCACGCCGCGATCGAGCGCGTCCTGCTTCATCTCCAGCATCACGACCGAGATGCCGGCGTTCAGAAAGTTCATCGAGATGCCGCCGCCCATGGTGCCGGCACCAATCACGGCGACCGACCCGATGGTGCGCAGCGGTGTATCAGCCGGTACATCGGGGATCTTGGAGGCAGCGCGTTCGGCCATGAAGATGTGGCGCAGCGCCTTGCTCTCGGGGGTCCACATCAGATTGATGAAGAGCTCGCGCTCGGTTGCCATGCCGGCTTCGAACTTGCCCTTGGTGGCGGCCTGCACGGCGTCCACGCACTTGCCGGGCGCCGGGAAATTCTTCGACATGCCCTTGACCATGTTGCGGGCGAACTGGAAGTAAGCGTCGCCCTGCGGATGCCTGCAGGGCAAGTCGCGCACCAGCGGCATGGGGCGCAAGTCTGCCACGGAACGCGCGTAGTTCATGGCTTCGTCGAGCAGTGACTCGGCGGAAGCAGCCATCTTGTCGAACAGTTTCTGTCCTGGCAGCATGGCCAGCATCTCGCTCTTGATGGGCTCACCCGAAACGATCATGTTGAGCGCTGGCTCCACACCCAGGGTGCGCGGCAACCGCTGCGTGCCGCCGGCACCGGGCAGCAAGCCGAGTTTTACTTCCGGCAATGCAACACTGGTGCCTGGCGCAGCGACTCGGTAGTGACAGCCCAAGGCCAGTTCAAGTCCGCCGCCCATGACGACGCTGTGAATGGCGGCGACCACGGGTTTGCTCGAGTTCTCGATTGCCGCAATCACGCTCAGCAGGTTGGGTTCCTGCATCGCCTTGGGGCTGCCGAATTCCTTGATGTCGGCCCCGCCCGAGAAAGCCTTGCCGGCCCCGGTGATGACGATGGCCCGCGCCGCGGACTCGGCGTTCGCTTTGGCCAAGCCATCCGCGATCCCCTGACGCGTTGCCAGACCAAGACCGTTGACTGGTGGGTTGTTCAGCGTGATCACGGCAATATCGCCGTGCAATTGGTATTGGGCAGTCATGCTTTCTTTCCTCAGTGGTAAAAATAGAACGATCGTTCACTTTTATGATTGTAAGAACTATAGTCCCGGCGGCCGGCTTGTTTTGTCACGGGAGGGACAAGATCTAAACCTCCAGCCATTCCTTGCGGATGTAGCTGTCGTTGCGCAGTTGCGCTGGCGTTCCGGTGAACACAATGCTGCCGTGGCCCATCACCATGCACTGGTCGGAGATCTCCATTGCGATCGTCAGCTTCTGTTCGATCAGCAGCACCGAAATACCGCGGCGCTTGAGCTCCTTCAGGTACTGTGCCACCAGTTCAACAATCTTGGGCGCCAGGCCTTCGGTAGGTTCATCAATGATGATCAGATCCGGGTCGCCCATCAACGTGCGGCACAGCGTCAGCATCTGCTGCTCGCCACCCGACATGACACCGGCCAGCATGTGCTGGCGCTCCTTCAGGCGCGGGAACATCTGGTACATGTCGTCCAGCGACCAGCGTCCCGCTTTGCGCGCACTCTTCTGCCCGAGATACAGATTCTGCTCGACTGTCAGCGTCGGGAAGATATCGCGGCTCTCGGGCACATAGCCGATGCCCAGATGGGCAATTTCATAGGTCTTCTTGCCCAGTATCTGTTGATCGCGCCACAGCATGGAGCCCTGCGCGTCCACCAGTCCCATAATGGCTTTCGCCGTGGTCGAGCGGCCCGAGCCATTGCGCCCCAGCAGTGCCGTGATCTCGCCCGCCTTCACTTCCAGATGCACACCGTGCAGTACGTGACTCTTGCCGTAATAGGCGTGCAGGCCATCAATTTTCAAAAGGCTCATGCGTGACTCCCGGCCTGTGAGTCAGCCACCGAGGAACCCAGGTAGGCCTCCTGCACGCGGGCATTGGCGCGCACGGCGTCGGGCGTATCGTAGGCCAGCAATTCGCCATAAACCACCACGGCAATCTTGTCGGCCAGTCCGAACACCACGCCCATGTCGTGCTCCACCGTCAGCAGCGTGCGCCCGACGGTGACATCCTTGATCAGCTTGATGAAGCGGCTGGTCTCGGATTTGCTCATACCGGCCGTGGGCTCGTCCAGCAGGATCACATTGGCGCCGCCCGCAATGGTGATGCCAATTTCGAGTGCGCGCTGCTCCGCGTAGGTCAGGTTCATGGCCAGCACGTCGTGCTTCCTGTCCAGCTTGACCATCTCCATCAACTCATCCGTACGGTCATTGGCGTCTTTCAGATCGGCCAGAAAGTTCCAGAAACTGTACTTGTAGCCAAGACTCCAGAGCACACCGCAGCGCAGGTTCTCAAATACGCTGAGCTTGGGAAAGATGTTGGTGATCTGGAAACTGCGCGACAGCCCCATGCGGTTGATCTCGAACGGCTTCTTGCCGGTGATGTTCTGACCGTTGAGCAGGATCTCGCCCTTGCTGGGCTCGAAGCGGCCGCTGATCAGATTGAACAGGGTCGATTTTCCAGCGCCGTTCGGTCCGATGATGCCGACGCGCTCACCCGCCGGGATCGACATATTGATGCCGCGGATGATCTCGGTACGACCAAAGGACTTGCGCAGGTCCTTCAACTCGAGGGCGTAAGTCATAGCTCGGCCCTCCGCTTGATTTCCTTCTCAATCTCTTCCTGGATCGTTCCCCACTCCTTGCTGAACTGGCGTCGGCAAAGTTCAAACAAACCGGCGCCCGTCAGAATCACGTAGGCGCAACCGAACCAGCTGTTCAGGCCGGTCGAATCCAGCACCACACCCATGAAGCGCACGGTGTTGCCATCCGCGCCCGCCATCTGCAGGTGGTACACCATCTCGACCATGCCGGCGGCACCAATCAGGGCCAGCAAAGCGGTAACAGCCAGCGCCAGATAACTCACCCACAGCTGACGCAATTTGCCGAAGGCAGCGATCCTCAGGTTCATCATCAGCAGACTGGCAATGCCGCCGGGCGCGTACATCACCATGAACAGGAAGATGAGGCCAAGGTAGAGCAGCCAGGCCTTGGTGAATTCGCTAAGCAGCACAAAGGCCAGCACCATCAGCACGGCGCCGATGATGGGACCGAAAAAGAAGGTCGCGCCGCCGAGAAAGGTGAACAGCAGATAGGCCCCCGAGCGTCCGGCCCCCACCACTTCAGCGGTAACAATTTCAAAATTCAAGGCCCCGAGTCCACCCGATATGCCAGCAAAAAAACCGGCAATGATGAAGGCGGTGTAGCGAACCCGCTGCGTGTTGTAGCCGACGAACTCAACGCGCTCCGGGTTGTCGCGCACCGCATTGAGCATGCGCCCGAGCGGTGTTCTGGTAAAGGCAAACATGGCTGCGACCGCGACGAAGGTGTACAGGGCAATGAGGTAATAGACCTGAATTGGCGGCCCGTAGGTGATTCCCAAGAAGGCCTTGCCCGCAACGCGATTCCCCGATATGCCACCCTCACCGCCAAAGAATTCCGGAATCATGTTAGACATGGCGTACACCAGCTCACCCATACCCATGGTGATCATGGCAAAGGTGGTGCCGGCCTTGCGCGTCGTCACGTAGCCCAGCAATGCGGCAAAGCCCATGCCGGCAATCCCACCAACCAGCGGCAGGGCCGATACCGGCAGCGGCAGCGAACCATCAGTAATGCTGTTGAGCGCATGGATCGCCATGAAGGAGCCCAGACCGGTGTAGACCGCATGCCCGAAACTGAGCATGCCACCCTGGCCGAGCAGCATGTTGTACGACAGGCAGGCAATGATGGCGATGCCCATCTGCGACAGGATGGTGATGGCCAGACTGCTGCTAACCAGCATGGGAACCAGCGCCAGCAGCAGCGCAAACAGACCCCAGATCAGCCAGCGACCGACGTTCAGCGGTTTGAATTGGTAGACGGTGCTCATGGCTCAGTCCTCCCGCGTGCCAAGCAGTCCCTTGGGCCTGAAGATCAGGATCAGCACCAGGAACAGATAAGGCAGGATCGGAGCCACCTGCGACAGCGTCAGCTTGATCAAGGAGTTGCCGAGCGCGTACGTTCCTAGTTGCAGACCGAGTTGGCCGGCAAGCGTGCCCAGCGAGTAGTCAAAGGCGACCGCAAAGGTCTGGATGACGCCAATCAGAACCGAAGCCAGAAAAGCGCCGGATAGTGACCCCATGCCGCCGACCACGACCACCACAAAAATGACCGACCCCACCGTCGCTGCCATCGACGGCTCGGTCAGGAAGGTGCTGCCACCAATCACGCCGGCCAGACCGGCCAAGGCAGCACCGGCGCCGAAGACCATCATGAAGACCAGAGGCACGTTGTGCCCCAGGGATTCAACCGTCTCCGGATGGGTCAGCGCCGCCTGAATCACCAGACCGACGCGCGTGCGCGTCAGCAGTAGCCAGACCGATCCGAGCATGACCAGAGCCACCAGCATCATGAAGCCCCGGGTTGCCGGGAAAGGTGAGCAGACCAGGCGTACACCTGCCTCTGCAGCGCTGCACAACTCAGCCGGCGCCGCACCCCAGAGCAGCCTCAGTCCATGCACCGAATGGTTGATCAGGGTAAAGGCAGGGCCCTGCAACAAATCGGGTGGACGAAAATTCAGTGCAATGCGACCCCAAATCAGCTGCACCAGTTCGAATATCACGTAGGACAGGCCGAAGGTGATGAGCAACTCTGGCACATGGCCGAATTTGTGCACCTTGCGCAAGAAAAAGCGCTCGAACAGTGCGCCCAGGGCGCCCACAATCAGCGGCGCAAGAATCAGGGCCGGCCAGAAGCCGACCACCCCCGACACCGTGTAGCCGACGTAGGCCCCTACCATGTAAAAGGAGGCATGCGCAAAATTCAGGACACCCATCATGCTGAAGATCAGCGTCAGTCCCGAACTCAACATGAACAACAGCAAGCCATAGCTCAGCCCGTTGAGCATGGAGATAATGAAAAACTCCATTCAGATCATCCTTACTGACCGGCAAGAAAAAAGAGCCCGAGACGGTGCACCCGTTCGGGCTCCAGCATCAAACGGTGGGAATCAAGGGCGTTTCATCTGGCAGCTGGTGGGCGTGCTCGAAACGTAGTTCGGGTACTCCTTGACCGGGGCCAGCGTCATGCCGGTATTCTCGGGGCTGTAGGGGTACTTCTTGTCGGCCTTTTGCCAGACTGCCATGTAAAGCGGCTGCTGCAACTGGTGGTCGGCCTTGCGCATCTCGACTTCACCATTGAAGGTTGTCACTTTCAGCCCCTCCATCGCCGCTGCCACTTTGACCGGATCGGTTGATTTGGCCTTGGCGATGCCCGCACCCAGCATTTCATAAATGCGAATGGTGGAGCCGGTATAGAAATCGTCGTTGTACTTCGTCTTGAACTCAGCCATCCATTTGTCCATCTGCCCACCCATGTTGTAGTGGCTGTAGGCAATCTGATAGACGCGGCCCGCACCATTGGTCCCCAGGGCAGTTGGCGTCCCGGTGACACCGGTGTAGTAAGTGAAGAACTTGCCGGTGTAACCGTTTTCGTTGGCGGCTTTCACCAGCAGCGACAAATCGGAACCCCAGTTGCCGCTCACAACGGTGTCAGCACCGGTGGCCTTGATCTTGGCGATGTAAGGTGCGAAGTCACGTACCTGCGCCAGCGGGTGCAGATCCTCACCAACGATCTGGATGTCAGGCCGCTTGCGCGCCAGCACTTCCTTGATGTACTTGGCTACCTGCACACCGTGCGAATAGTTCTGACCCAGGATGTAGACCTTCTTGATGTCCTTCTGGTCTGCCATGAAGCCGCCCATGGCTTCCATCTTCATCGACGTATCCGCATCAAAACGGAAATGCCAGAAGCTGCACTTGCTGTTGGTCAGGTCCGGATCGACTGCCGAGTCATTCAGGTAGATCACTTCCTTGCCGGGGTTGCGTTCGTTGTGCTTGTTGACGGCATCCACCAGCGCCAGCGCGACCGAGGAACCATTGCCCTGGATCACATAACGCACGCCCTGGTCAATGGCCGCCTTGAGCGCATTCAGACTTTCCGTCGGACTGAGCTTGTTGTCAATACCGGTGATCTCGAACTTCACACCAGCCGGATTGCCAGGCTGCCCTGGGTTACCGGGAACCGGCAAACCGCTGTATTTCTCGGCAAAAAACTGGTAACCCTTGAGCTGACTCACGCCAACCGGGCCGAGCAATCCGGTCAGGGGATCAATCCGGACAATCTTGACGACCTCGCCTTTTTGGGCAAAAGCGGCACTAACGCACAAAGCGGCGGCAGTAACGGCGACTACTTTCAATGCAAATTTCATATTTAGCTCCTGAGTTTCAATCATCTGACCAGCGCGCAGAGTACAAGCAATTGTGCGCTGCACCACGAGGGTTTTCCACTACCCCGAATCACCCATGCGACAGCCTCGCCGCAAAACAGAATCAGGCATCCGGCAGTTTGTAATCCTTCAACACTTCACGCAGCTTTGTCTTCTGCATCTTGCCGGTGCCGCCCAGCGGGATGGCATCGACAAACACGACGTCATCCGGGATCTGCCATTTGGCGGTCTTGCCTTCGTAAAAGGTGATCAGTTCATCGCGCGATACCTCGGCGCCGGGCTTCTTCACGACAGCAATAATGGGGCGTTCGTCCCACTTCGGATGCTTCATGCCGATGCAGGCTGCCATCGCTACTGCCGGATGCGCCATCGCAATGTTCTCGACATCAATCGAACTGATCCACTCGCCGCCGGACTTGATAACGTCCTTGCTGCGATCCGTGATCTGCATGTAGCCGTCAGCGTCGATCGTGGCCACGTCGCCGGTCGGAAACCAGCCGTCCACCAGGGGCGAGCCGCCCTCGCCCTTGAAATAGGCACTGATGATCCAGGGACCCTTGACCAGCAAGTCGCCATAGCTCTTGCCGTCCCAGGGCAGCTCATCACCACTGCCGTCAACGATCTTCATGTCGACGCCGAACACGCCCCGGCCCTGCTTGAGCCGGACCTGCATCTTCTCCTGCGGCGTCATCGGCAGATGCTTGTTCTTCAAGGTGCAGACGGTGCCGAGTGGTGACATCTCGGTCATGCCCCAGGCGTGCAGCACTTCGACGCCGTACAGATCGTTGAAGGCGGTGATCATGGCTGGCGGGCAGGCCGAGCCGCCGATCACCGTGCGTTTCAAAGTGGAGAAACGCAGGCCACCGGTCTGCATGTGACCGAGCATCATCTGCCAGACCGTGGGCACACCGGCGGCAAACGACACTTTCTCGCTCTCGATCAACTCGAAAATCGATTTGCCATCCATCGCCGGACCAGGGAACACCAACTTGGCGCCCGTCATGGCGGCGCCATAAGGGATGCCCCAGGCGTTGACGTGGAACATGGGTACCACGGGAAGAATGCATTCGCGCGCGCTCATCGCCATGGCGTCGGGCAAGGCCCCGGCAAAGGCATGCAACATGGTTGAGCGATGGCTGTACAGGGCCGCCTTTGGATTGCCCGTGGTGCCGCTCGTATAGCACATGCTCGACGCAGAATTTTCGTCAAACGACGGCCACTGGTACTCGCTGCTCTGCGCGCCAATCCAGGCTTCATAGCTGATCAGTCCGGGGATGCCGCTGTCGCTTGGCAACTTGTCGGCGTCGCACATTGCCACATAGTGCTTGACCGTCGGACAGCGTCCGTGCACGGCCTTCACGATGGGCAAGAAGCTCATGTCGAAGCAGAGCACCGAATCTTCTGCGTGATTGACGATCCAGCTGATCTGATCCGGATGCAGACGCGGATTGAGCGTGTGCAGCACGCGGCCCGTGCCGCTGACACCAAAGTAGAGCTCCAGATGGCGGTAACCATTCCAGGCCAGGGTCGCCACCCGGTCACTGAACTGCAGTTTCATGGCGTCGAGCGCGTTGGCAACCTGACGCGAGCGCACTGCCACTTCCTTGTAGGTGTAACGGTGGATGTCGCCTTCAACCCGGCGCGAAACGATTTCACCTTCGCCGTGATGGCGTTCGGCAAATTCGATAAGCGTCGAGATCAACAACTGTTGGTTTTGCATCAACCCGAGCATGAAGGAACTCCTGATAAGTGTTTGAACCACGCGAATGTTACTGCGAATTCTCCGGGATAACCCTGCAAACCGCAGGTTCGCCGCTGGCGCGAGACAATCCTGCCATGAACCTCAGTACAGACTTCCACCAGACGACCGATCTGG
This sequence comes from Comamonadaceae bacterium, assembly GCA_037139995.1. Classification (GTDB taxonomy): domain Bacteria; phylum Pseudomonadota; class Gammaproteobacteria; order Burkholderiales; family Burkholderiaceae_C; genus Rhodoferax. The sequence continues at coordinate 8,481 of JBAXFI010000040.1, forward strand.
GTTTGACCTGGCGCAATACTTTTGCCGCGCTTGGCGAGGATTTCTATACCCGGCTCTCAGCGCAAGCGCTGCCTGATCCGTATTGGGTCGCGCACAGCGCATCGCTGGCGCATGAAATGGGCTTGACCTCGTCCTGGCAGCAGTCAGACGACTGGTTGCAGGCGCTCAGCGGCAACCGGGCCGTCGCTGGTGCCCAGCCGCTGGCCAGCGTTTACAGCGGCCATCAGTTTGGCGTCTGGGCCGGCCAGTTGGGCGATGGGCGCGCGATCCTGCTGGGCCAGACGGCCAGCGGCCTTGAACTGCAGCTCAAGGGTGCCGGCCGGACACCCTACTCCCGCATGGCCGATGGCCGAGCCGTGCTGCGCTCCAGCGTGCGTGAGTTTCTCTGCAGCGAAGCCATGCATGGCCTGAGAATACCGACGACGCGAGCCCTGTGTGTCACCGGATCCGACGCGCCGGTGTACCGCGAAGCAGCGGAAACGGCCGCGGTGCTGACCCGGCTGGCGCCGAGTTTTGTGCGCTTTGGTCACTTTGAGCACTTCTCTGCCCGTTCCAGGATAGAGCAGTTGAGGATCCTGGCCGACTACGTGATTGACCAGCACTACCCGCAATGTCGCGGCGCCGACGCGCTTGGCGGCAACCCTTACGCGGCGTTACTGCAGGCGGTAAGCCAGCGCACCGCAGAAATGCTGGCGCAGTGGCAAGCCGTGGGTTTTTGCCACGGCGTGATGAACACCGACAACATGAGCATTCTGGGCTTGACCATCGACTACGGCCCGTTTCAGTTTCTGGACGCCTACCAGCCAGGTCATGTCTGCAACCATTCCGACACGCAGGGACGCTACGCCTTCAACCGGCAGCCCAACGTCGCCTACTGGAATCTGTACTGCCTGGCGCAGGCCCTGCTACCGCTGATCGAAGAACAATCGCTCGCCCTGGCCGCGCTGGATCCTTTCAAGACCGTGTTTCCGCAGGAACTGGAGCGCCGCATGCGCGCCAAGCTGGGCCTGACGGACAGTGCAGCGCCAGTTGACCAGAAGCTGATTGAAGACATTCTGAGCCTGCTGGCGCGCTCGGGCATCGACTACACCATCTTCTGGCGCCGCCTGAGTTACAGCGTTGGTAACGACGAGGTGACGCCGGTGCGTGACCTGTTTCTCGACCCTGCGGGGTTTGATGACTGGTGGCTGCGCTATACGGAGCGCATCGGCGCACAGTCGCGCGAGCAGCTAGCCCAGGTGATGCTAGCAAGCAATCCGAAGTTTGTGCTGCGCAATCACCTGGCCGAGCTGGCGATTCAGTCGGCAAAGAAGAAAGACTTCGCGCCCATCGCCAGCCTGCTCCAAGTGCTCGAAACACCGTTTGACGAACACCCCGAGTTCGAGCACTACGCCGACTTTCCGCCCGATTGGGCGCATAGTATCGAGATCAGTTGCAGTTCCTGAGGACAGCCATGACTTACAAGATTCAAAAGACCGAAGAGCAGTGGAAAGCCGAACTCAAGGCCAAGGGCGCGGAGCCCCTGGCTTTTGAGGTGACGCGGCACGCCGCCACTGAGCGACCCTACAGCGGCAAGTTCGAAGGACATCACGCGACAGGCACTTACCGCTGCATCTGCTGCGACAAGGCGCTGTTTGATTCCAGCACCAAATTTGATTCCGGCTGCGGCTGGCCAAGTTACTTTCAGCCGGTGGATGACACTGCCGTGGCGACCAAGGCGGACGGCTCGCTCTGGATGCAACGCACCGAAGTGCTGTGCGCCGACTGCGGCGCCCACCTGGGTCATGTCTTCGAAGACGGGCCAGCCCCGACGGGCTTGCGCTACTGCATGAACTCGGCTTCGTTAAACTTCAGCCCCAAATGAAGATACTGATTGATTTTTTTCCTATCCTGCTGTTTTTCGGCGCTTACAAGCTGTATGACATCTATGTTGGCACGGCGGTGCTGATGGCGGCGACCGTCTTGCAGATGAGCCTGGTTTACCTGATCGACCGCAAACTGCAGATGATGCACAGGATCACGCTGGTGCTGATCATGGTCTTTGGCACCTTGACCCTGGTCTTGCATGACGAGCGCTTCATCAAGTGGAAACCGACCGTGCTCTACGCTGCCATGGCGCTGGCGCTGGCACTTGCGGTCTGGGTTTACAAGAAGAATTTTCTCAAGCTCCTGCTGGGCAGCCAGATGACGCTGCCCGAACGGGTCTGGATGCGTCTGAACATGGTGTGGGTCGTTTATAGCGCTTTCATGGCGATCATCAACGGCTACGTCGCTGCCTACTACAGTACCGAGGCCTGGGTTAATTTCAAGCTATGGGGTTACATCTTCCCGCTGCTCTTCATCATCGGTCAGGGCTTCTACATTGCGCGTTACCTGCAGGCCGATGACACCGGAATCACACCCCCACCATGAACCCAGACAGCACCCTCCCACCGACCGCCGCCCGGCTTGAACAACGGCTGCGCGAGCGGCTGCAACCCGTCGCGCTGGAGGTGATCGATGAGAGCTACCAGCACCAGGGTCACGCCGGCGCCAACGGCAGCGGCTTTGGCAGCCATTTCCGGGTCCGTGTGACTTCACAAATATTTACCGGCAAGTCCGTCGTACAGCGCCATCGCCTTGTGTATGATGCGCTGCAAGATTTCATGGACCAGGGCTTGCATGCGCTGGCCATTGAAGCCCACCTCCCCCCCATTTGAACCTTGTCACCCAGGAAGAACGCATGAAGTTGAAATTTGTTTCCATCCTTGCCACAGCCCTCGTGCTCAGCAGCACCGCAACGCTGGTAGCCGCACAAAACGTGGCCATCGTGAACGGCAAGGCCGTGCCAAGCTCACGCGTGGACACGCTGGCACAGCAGATTGCCCGTTCAGGCCGCCCGGTCACACCTGAAATGCAGGCACAGATCAAGGATGAAGTGATCGCCCGTGAAATTTTCATCCAGGAAGCGCAAAAACAGGGCCTCGATACGACCGAGGATTTCAAGGTGCAGATGGAACTGGCGCGCCAGACGCTGCTGATCCGCGAATTGTTCACCAACTACCAGAAGGCCAATCCGGTCAGCGACGCCGAAGTCAAGGCAGAATTCGACAAGTTCCTTGCTGCCAATAGCGGCAAGGAATACCACGCGCGCCACATTCTGGTTGAGAAAGAAGACCAGGCCAAGGCCATCCTCGCGCAGTTGAAGAAGGGCGGCAAGTTTGACGAAATCGCCAAGAAGTCCTCCAAGGACCCGGGCTCCGCCGCCAAGGGCGGTGACCTCGACTGGGCCAACGCCGGCAACTACGTGGCCGAGTTTTCCGAGGCACTGACCAAACTCGCCAAGGGCAAGATGACCGAGACTCCGGTCAAGACCCAGTTTGGCTTCCACATCATCCGTCTCGACGATGTTCGCGATGCCCAGTTACCCAAGTTTGACGACGTCAAGCCACAGGTGGCGCAGCAGTTGCAGCAGCAGAAGATGACCAAGTACCAGGAAGAACTGCGCGCCAAGGCCAAGGTCGAATAAGCCGGTAGTTTGTCATGCCGGACCCCGGATCAAGCCCGGGGCAAGCTCTGATCCGGCATCCAGTGCCAAGCCACCACTGGATTGCGGGTCAAGCCCGCAATGACAAATTAGGGGCCGCAATGACGACTCTGCTTAGCTTCCCAGACACTAGGCCAGCGCCATCAACGCGCCGATCAGGACCGGCTGGTGCAGCATGTAGTACGACAGGCTCCAGCGTCCGATCAGTGCCAGCGGCTTCAGGAGCGGGGCCAAGGGACGGCGCAGGGGGCTCACACCTCTGCGCATCAGCCAGGCGCCAAGGGCCGCGCCCCACCACATCAAACCGAGCCAGGGCAGCACGGGAACATAGTCCTCCGTGACGGGCAAGCGTGTGATCAGGCCCAGCCAGTTCAGCAGCGGTGCATTGAAGAGCGCTGCCAGACTGTCTGGCGCCAGGGTCTGCAGGACGTAGGCTCCGACAAATTTGGCACAAATCCCCAGTGCGCCGAGCAGCCACAGCCAGCGCCCCCAATGCGCCGTCAAACGCACAATGATCAGCATCGCGGCAATACCGTGCAGCACGCCAAAGTAGATAAAGCTTTGCGGGTACATCCACCAGGAACCGGCACTTACCAGCAAGGCGCAAGCCATGACCTGCACCCAGCGGCGCCAGAAGCGGCGCCAACTCTGGCCCTGCTGCGATGCAATCGCCTGACCGATGCCGGCGCAAACCAGGAACAGGCTGACGATCAGCGTACGCTGCCAGGTCCAGAGCGGGTCATGGTAGAAATCCTGCTTGATATAGCCCGCCTGATTCAGGTCAAAGCAGAAGTGAAACACCGTCATCCACAGCATGGCCAAGCCGCGCAGGGCATCGACCGCGTCGAAGCGCGCCACGGCGGGTGCTGGAACTGAGGCAGACATGGCGCGACGATAACCGATCAGGGCGGGGATAATCCAGCGCATGCCTCAGCAAGACCATCATCTCGAACTCCTGTCGCCGGCGCGCGATGCCGATATTGGCATCGAAGCCGTCCGGCACGGTGCCGATGCGGTCTACATCGGCGGCCCTTCGTTTGGCGCACGCTCCGCTGCCGACAACAGCGTGCAGGACATCGAGCGCCTGGCGCGCCATGCGCACCGTTTCAACAGCCGCATTTTCGTGACACTCAACACCATCCTGCGTGATGACGAGTTGGAAGGCGCACGCAAGCTGGCCTGGCAGCTGTATCAGGCCGGCGCCGACGCACTCATCATCCAGGACATGGGTCTGCTGGAACTGGACCTGCCGCCACTGCAGTTGCATGCCAGCACCCAGTGCGACATCCGCACGCCGGAGAAGGCTCGCTTCTTGCAGGACGTCGGTCTGTCACAAATCGTGCTGGCGCGCGAGCTCACGCTGCAGCAGATCGGGCAAATCCGCGCACAGACCGATTGCAAGCTTGAATTTTTTGTGCACGGCGCGCTCTGCGTGGCCTACAGCGGCCAGTGCTACATCAGCCAGGCGCACACCGGACGCAGCGCGAACCGTGGCGAATGCAGTCAGGCCTGTCGCCTGCCGTACCAGGTGCTGGACGACCGTGGTCGCTTCGTCGCCCACGACAAGCATGTGCTCTCGATGAAAGACAACAACCAGAGCAGCAATCTGGCGACACTGGTGGATGCCGGGATTCGCAGCTTCAAGATCGAAGGCCGTTACAAGGACATGGCCTATGTGAAGAACATCACGGCGCACTACCGCCAGTTACTTGACACATTAATCGAACAGAGACAGGACTCTGCGCAGCCTCTGGCCCGAAGTTCCAGCGGCGCCAGTTCCTTCCGTTTTAAACCCGACCCGCTGCAAAACTTCAACCGCGAGTTCACCGACTATTTTGTGCCGGGGCGTCAGATTGACATCGGCGCATTCGACTCGCCCAAGAACCCGGGGCAAGCGATTGGCCACCTGACACAGATCGGCCCGAACTGGATTGAATTGCAGACGAGCGACCCCGACACGATACTGCACAACGGCGACGGCCTGTGCTACTACAGCCAGCAGAAGGAACTCTGCGGTCTGGCCATCAACCGGGCCGAGCGCAACGGCAAGCGCTGGCGACTCTTCCCCAAGGATGCACTGGCCAGTCTGCCCGACTTGCGCAAGGATCTGGAAGTGAACCGCAATCGCGATGTCGATTGGGTGCGCGTGCTGGAAAAGAAATCTGCCGAGCGCCACATCGGCGTCTGGGCACAGTTCGACGCCACTCCGGACCGCTTGACGCTCACTCTGACCGACGAAGACGGCCACAGCGCCACAGCGCACGCTGCGCTGCCTGCCAGCGAGCGTCAGCTGTGCAAGGACCCGGATGCCGCACAGGTCCAATTGCGTGAATCGATCGGCAAGATGGGCGACAGCATCTTCAAGCTGCTGGACCTGCAGGTGCAGTTTGCCCAAGCCTGGTTTGTCCCCGTTTCCCTGCTGAACCGATTGCGCCGCGAGGCGCTTGAAGCGCTGGAGGCTGCCCGTGTGCTGGCCTTTTCTCGTATGCCCCGGCGCGAGGCTGTTGCGCCAGCCGTACCCTACCCGCAAGGCAGCCTTAGCTATCTCGCCAACGTGTTGAACGCACAAGCCCACGCCTTTTACGCCAAACACGGCGTGCAGCTTATTGAGCCGGCGTTTGAGGCACTGAAGGAGTCAGGTGAGGTCAGCCTGATGATCACCAAACACTGCGTGCGTTTTTCGCTCAGCCTGTGCCCCAAGCAGGCCAAGGGCGTGACCGGCGTGCAAGGCACGGTCAAAGCCGAGCCGCTGCAACTCGTCAATGGCAAGGAAAAGCTGACGCTGCGCTTTGACTGCAAGGCCTGCGAAATGCACGTGGTGGGCAAGATAAAACAGTCGGTGCGACAACAAGCGAGAACAAACAATGATTGAAGTATTTCTAACCCTGCTGGCCTTGCTGGTCCTGCTCTGGGCCATCGGCCTTCTCTATCTGCGCGGGCCTGATCTGAGCGCCTTTGACCATCCGAGCGGCCAGATTGTCAACGCAGGTCAGAGCGCCAGCCAGGAATTCAAGGCCGTGGTTGCCTCGCTTGACGGTGTGGCACAGCTACTCAAAGACACGCCACGACGCAAGCACCTGGCGTTGTTGCGCGACTACATCGACAACGTCTTTTCTCTTGACGAAGCGGGCTGGCAGTTCATCCCCGTCAATGCCTCCGGCGTGAAGGCCGAGTGGGTGCTGGCGCCCAACGTGGATACCAGCAGGCGCATGCTCTACATCCACGGTGGTGCCTACACCATGGGCAGCCCGAAGAGCCACCGGCGCCTGACCAGCAAGTTCTCCGAAGTCGCCAACGCGGCGGTGCTGTCGATTGACTATCGACTGATGCCTGAGCATCCGCGCATGGCGGGCATCGAGGACAGCCGCGCCGCCTACCGCTGGCTGCTCGATAACGGCCCCAGTGGCGTGTCAGCGCCCAGCGCGGTCTTTGTTGCCGGGGACTCGGCTGGCGGCAACCTGACGCTCTCCCTGATCGCCTGGGTTCGCGATCAGGGCTTGCGCGCACCCAATGCCGCCGTGGCCTTGTCGCCTGCGACCGATGGCAGCTTGGGCAGTCCTAGCCTGAAGACCAATCTGGCGACCGACCCGATGCTGGGGCCACTGTTCAAATCATTGACCAAAATTCCCCGTACTGGCTTGCTGTGGGGTGGCTGGATGGCGAACCGGGTTAGGCCCTGTGACCCGGTGGTCTCACCGGTGTTTGGCAATCTCTCGAAACTACCACCGCTACTGGTACATGCCAGCGAGGCTGAAATGCTGCTGGACGACAGCAGGCGCTATGTCAACAAGGCGCTTGCCGCCGGCTCACCGGTGACCTTGCAGACCTGGCAACACATGGTTCATGTCTGGCAGATCTATCACCCGGAGTTGCCCGAAGGACGCCAAGCGATGGAAGAGATCGGCAAGTTCCTGCGCGCCAGATCGTGATCGCCTAGCCGACCCAGCGCCGGGCGTTGTGCCATAGCTGCATCCACGGGCTGTGCTGGTCCGGGTCGAGCTTGGTCCAGCTCATCTGTATATTGCGAAACACGCGCTCCGGATGCGGCATCATGGCGGTGAAGCGGCCATCGGCCGTCGTCACCGCTGTCAAACCGCCGGCGCTGCCGTTCGGGTTGAAGGGATAGGCTTCGGTGGCAACACCACGGTTGTCGGTAAAGCGCATCGCCGCCAACGCCTTGTCAGCGTTACCCCGGTACTTGAAATTGGCGTAACCCTCGCCGTGCGCTACCGCAATCGGCAGGCGACTGCCGGCCATGCCGTCAAAGAACAGTGACGGCGAATCCAGAATTTCGACCATGGACAGGCGGGCTTCAAAGCGCTCGCTCTGGTTGGTCGTAAAACGCGGCCAGTCCTGCGCGCCGGGAATGATGTCAGCCAACTCGGCAAACATCTGACAGCCGTTGCAAACGCCCAATCCGAAAGTATCGGTTCGACCGAAAAAAGCACGGAACTGATCTGCCAGCACGCGGTTGAAAGTAATCGAACGCGCCCAGCCGATGCCGGCGCCCAGCGTGTCACCGTAGCTGAAGCCGCCGCAAGCGACCACGCCGGCGAAGTCCGCCAGCCTGGCTCGGCCGGTTTGCAGATCGGTCATGTGAACGTCATAGGCATCAAAACCGGCCTCGCTGAAGGCGTAGGCCATCTCGACGTGCGAGTTGACGCCCTGCTCGCGCAGCACGGCTACTTTGGGGCGGGACAGCAGCAGAGCCGGCGCTCCGACCACTGGCATTGCCGCCCCAACTGCCATTGCCACCCCAGCTGTCATTGCCACCCCAGCTGTCATTGCGGGCTCGACCCGCAATCCATGGATCCCGGGTCGCGCCCGGGATGACATCTGTGACTCAGCGGATGGAAGATGAAAATCCAGCCCCGGGTCCAGCGGATCGCCAGCGGCCTTGTGCTCCGCATCTGCGCAGGCCGGGTTGTCGCGCTGCTGGCAGATCTTCCAGCTGGTGCTGTCCCAGACCTGATGCAGGTCCTGCAAACTCGCGCTGAACACGGTCCTGGCATCGCGCCAGATCTGAATCTCTCCGACACCGGTCGTCATCGCTGAATCTGCGGGCCTCGTCTTGCCAATCACATGGCTGTGCTTTGACAGTCCATGCTGACGCAGCAGTTGCATCACTTCATCGCGCTGCGCTGTGCGTACCTGCAGCACGGCACCGATCTCTTCATTGAACAAGGCCTTCAGGCTCAGCTCATCACGCCGTGCGCTGACCTGCGCCGCCCAGTTCTTGCTGTCGCCATGCTCGGCGCGGCTGTCGCTGATACCGTCGCCCTCGGTCACCAGCAAATCGATGTTCAGCGCCACGCCAACGCGGCCGGCAAATGCCATCTCACAAACCGTGGCAAACAGCCCGCCATCGCTGCGATCGTGGTAGGCCAGAATCAGATCGCGCGCGCGCAAGGCGTTGACCACCTTGACCAGTTGCACCAGATCCCGCGGCTGCTCCAGGTCCGGCACCTCGTCACCCATCTGACCCAGCGTTTGCGCCAGGATGCTGCCACCCATGCGATTCAAGCCGCGACCCAGATCGATCAGCAGCAGCGTCGAGTCCGCGCTGGCATCGAGTTGCGGCGTCAAGGTGCGCCGCACATCGCTCAGTGTGGCAAAGGCGGTGACGATCAGCGACACCGGCGAGGTCACTTTTTTGGCACCCAGCAGATCGCTCCATTGGGTGCGCATCGACAAGGAATCCTTACCCACCGGAATGGAAATTCCCAAAGCCGGGCACAACTCCAGGCCAACGGCCTTGACCGTTGCATAAAGTGCCGCATCCTCGCCCGCCTCACCGCAGGCAGCCATCCAGTTGGCCGACAGCTTGACGCGTGAAAGTTCAAACGGCGCTGCCAGCAGATTCGTGATCGCCTCCGCCACGGCCATGCGTCCGGAAGCTGGTGCGTTGAGCGTGGCCAGCGGCGTGCGCTCGCCCATGCTCATGGCCTCGCCGGCAAAGCCCTGGTAGTCGGCCAGCGTCACGGCGCAGTCGGCCACCGGTACCTGCCAGGGACCGACCATCTGGTCGCGGTGCGTCAAACCGCCCACGGTACGGTCGCCGATGCTGATAAGAAAGCGCTTGCTTGCAACCGTTGGATTGGCCAGCACGCTGATGCAGGCGGCCTGCAAATCGA
>JBAXFI010000041.1:0-17466 GCA_037139995.1 Comamonadaceae bacterium
GCCTTGTGCGTGACCTGGTACATGCCAACACCTTCCTGGTCGGCACCGTTGAAGTCCGGGTTGCTGGGGAAACCCGCTTGTTGCCCGGCCTTGATGAACATCGGCCCGAAGCGCGTCGGGTTGCGCAAATCCATCACATTGAGCGGACCACTGCTGCCGTGAAAGGCGTTGGCGCCGCGCTCATTGTGCTCGGCACGCTTGAAGTAGGGCAGCACCTCATCGTAGGACCACCCCGGGTTGCCCTGGGCCGCCCAATGGTCGTAGTCAGCACGCTGACCACGGATGTAAATCATGGCGTTGACTGAACTCGAACCACCAAGCACCTTGCCGCAGGGCTGATAGCCGCGCCGACCGCCCAGGCCGGCTTGCGGCACGGTGTCAAATTTCCAGTTGTTTTGACCTGTCTGCGCCATCACAGCCATGCCGGCGGGGCAGTGGATCAGCGCGCTGCGGTCGGTGCTGCCGGCTTCAAGCAGAGCCACCTTGATGTCCGGATTCTCTGTCAGGCGCGCTGCCAGCACGCATCCGGCCGAGCCGCCACCGATGATGATGTAGTCATACATAGCTATTCTCCGACACACTGGGCGGCATCATCCTGCGCCACACCTGTGGCGTCCATTAGCGCAAACCCGCAGCACAATTAGAGAACGATGCCCAGGGCGGTGTCGGGATCAGGCATGATATCGCCTGAAAACAAAGAGGAACAACATGAAGCTGGCTCTGCTGTCAGATATTCACGCCAACATTCAGGCTTTTGATGCCTGTCTGGCGCATGCGCGCGAGCATGGTGCGCAGCAGTTCGCCTTGCTCGGTGATCTGGTGGGCTATGGCGCCGATCCGGCGGCGGTGGTCGAGCGGGCTCAGCAACTGATGGACGAGGGCGCGCTGCTGGTTAAGGGTAATCACGATCAGATGGCGGTGACACCGCCTGCCCAGGTGCAGACCGTGGGCGACACGACCGCAGCCTGGACGCACGCCCAGCTCAGTGCCGATCAGCTTCAGTTCCTGGACCAGTTGCCACTGACGTTGCAGCGCGAGGCCGTCATGCTGGTGCACGCTTCGGTCAACGACCCTGCGCTTTGGCACTATGTTTACGACGAGCGAGCCGCCCGCGAAAGCCTCGATGCAGCCGCAGCATTGCCCGACGTGCGCTACGTGTTTTGCGGCCATGTGCACCTGCAAACTCTGTATTACCGCGGTGCCAGCGCCGATCTGATGAAATTTCTGCCGACCGCCGGGGTGGCCGTGCCAGTACCCAGACACAGGCGCTGGCTGGCGACCATTGGTTCGGTCGGACAACCGCGCGACCGCAATCCGCAGGCCATGTATGCCATCTTTGATACGGAAAAATTGCAGCTCACTTTTCAGCGCGTTTCCTACGATCATCACTCGGCCGCCGTAGCTATTCGGCAAGCGGCTTTGCCAGCCTTGTTCGCCGACCGGCTGGAGTTGGGTCGATGAAGCTGCTGGAGAGTGGCACCGAGCTCGATGGCTTCACCATCGAGGAGTGCATCCATTCGGGCGGTATGGCGCACATCTATCACGTTCATTACTCCGAAGGTGCGCGTGATCCCGGTTTTCCATTGGCCATGAAAGTGCCGCGCATGACGGCGGGCGACGGAGCCGAAAACATCATCAGTTTTGAAGTCGAGCACCAGATCATGCAGATCCTGACCGGCTCCCACGTGCCACGTTTCGTGGCCGCGGGCGATCTGGAAAACGTGCCCTATCTGGTCATGGAGTACGTCCCGGGGCAGACCCTGGATCATTGGCTGGAGCCGTCGGAGCGTCCGCCGGTCAAGGGCCTGGCTTTTCTTGGCGCTGCTGTGGCCATCGCGGTACACAGTCTGCATCAGCAAAACACCTGCCATCTGGATTTGAAGCCGGCCAATGTGCTGATCCGCCAGGATGGCAGCGCAGTGCTGCTCGATTTCGGCCTATCGTGCAATGCGCTGTACCCGGACTTGCTGGCCGAGCAACTACGCAAGGCGGTCGGCTCGCCAGCCTGGATTGCGCCCGAGCAGGTGGTGGGTGTGCGCGGCGACCCGCGCAGCGATATTTTCGCGGTTGGCGTGATGCTTTATGAACTCGCTACCGGCGAACTGCCGTTTGGCTCGCCCAGAACGACCGGCGGCTTGCGGCAGCGATTGTGGATGGATCCTCCACCGCCGCGCAAGCTCAAGCCGGATCTGCCTGAGTGGATGCAGGAGGTGATCCTGCGCTGCCTGGAGCCCGAGGCCGCGAAACGCTATCCGTCGGCAGCTCACCTGGCGTTTGACCTGCGCCATCCTGATCAGGTGACCGTAACCGAGCGTGGCCGAAACGTCCAGGGTACCGGGTTTGGTGTCCATTTCAAGCGCTGGCTGAAGGCCGCTGGCATGCAATACCAGCCCAGCCCCTTGCCGGCGCACCAAATCGATGAGGTGCCCATTGTGATGGTGGCGGTGCCGTACAAGGACGTGACGGATGCGACGCTGTACTCACTGCGCCAGGCGGTAGCGCGCTCGATGGGGACTCGCCCAGGCGCCAGGCTGGCGTGTGTGACCGTGATTTCGGGCAGCCAGAGCGGCTCATCGAGCGACGGCAGCGAGACCAGCCTGCAGCGCAAACACATCGCTGCGCTACGCCAGTGGGCACAACCACTGGACCTGCCGGGTCAGCAGACGTCTTACCACGTGCTGGAGTCCGGCGACGTGGCGCAAGCACTGGTCAATTACGCGGTCGGCAACGAAGTCAGCGTCATTGTCGTGGGCGCCGCCACGCACGGCTTGAAGATGCAACGCTTTCTTGCCACCGTGCCGATCAAAGTCGCAATGGACGCACCCTGTACGGTGATATTGGTCAAACAGGCTTTGCCGTTCGAAATGCTGACGCAGCAGGCAGGTGCAGCCAAGGCTGCACTCGATCCGGATCTGGACGTCCCATTCTGACAGCGGTTAACATTGATTCCAACACGAGCCGCCCCTGATGAAGTTTGATTCAATGTCCCTGCCTACACAAGACTTGCCTGGTGCAAGTACGACAGGTGGTGGGCGGGCTGCGACGAGCAGGTTTACCGGCCTGTACTGGCCCAGCCCGCCCTACGCCATCTTCAGCGATGCTGTGCCCTGGACGGAACCCCAAATCTGTGAGATTGAAGATCTGAACGGCGTGGTCCGCAGTTGCCGATTGGCAATGCTGACGCCTTCTGACAAGACGGCGATGATCTTTGTACCGAATCGTGCCTCGCCTGGGCGGGTGCACTTCTCGCAGTTTCGAAAGCTGACCGTGAAGACGGTTCTTCATCCGCTGGAAGAAGTCAGTGACACCAATTTTGCCGACATCTTCGGTCATCGCCCGACGCTGGACTATCAGTTGCAACTGGAGGACGGCAGTGACCTGTCGGGCCAGACTGTAGGTTATATCGAAGCCAGCTTCGGCCTCTTCCTTTTTACACCGGTGGATGGTGGCGAAGGTGGTGTCGAGCGCGTCTTCATGCCGCGCGAGGCCTACCAGAGTGTCAATTTTGGCGAGCACATCGGGCATTTGCTGGTAGCGCAGCGTGCGGTGACACGTCAGCAGGTGGAGCAGGCGGCAAGCGAACAGACCAGTCTGCGCAAGCGCAAGTTGGGTGACAATCTGGTCAACGAGGCGATTGTCTCACCGGATCAGCTGATGCTGGCCCTGGATCAACAGTCCAGGATGCCGATGATCCGGGTGGGAGAAGCCCTGACCCGACTCGGGTTTATCGACGAGGGTCAGCTGGCGCAGGCACTCGAGCGTCAAAAGACCGAGCGCTCTGTCCCCTTGGGGCAGTTGCTGGTAAACATGGGTTTTCTGACGCGGCGTGATCTCAATACGGCGCTGGCTCGCAAGATGGGTTACCCGATCGTCGATGTGGCGCAGTTTCCGATCGAGGCTGAGGCCTTGCGCACGGTTCCGTTTTCGACAGCAATGCGCCTGGGCATCATGCCCCTGTTGCTGCGCGACAAGCTGCTGGTGATTGCCACGGGTGATCCGACCCGTCGCGACATGCTCGAAGAGCTCGAGTTCATGCTCGAGACACGGGTCATCGCGACGCTTGGCGACGAGCAGCAGATCCAGCAGATCCTGAGCGAAACCTACGACAAGTATGGTTTGCCAAACAGCCCTTTTGCGGCGCCCCAGCAGAGTCCGGAGAGCCTGCAGCAGGAACTGGCCAGCAGCACGGAGTTGCTGCAGTCAATGGAATTGTCGCAGGGCGATCATGAGGAAGTCGAGAGCCAGATAGAGCAGTCTGACAACACACTGGTGCGCCTGATCAACACCATGATCATCGAGGCCTACAACCGCGGTGCGTCCGACATTCACGTAGAAACACATCCTGGGCGTATCAAGACCCGGATTCGCTTTCGCAAGGACGGCGTGCTATCGCATTACCTGGAATTGCCGCACACCTACCGGGCCGCCCTGGTCGCACGGCTGAAGATCATGGCTGATCTGGATATATCCGAGCGCCGCAAGCCGCAGGATGGCAAGATCGATTTTGCGAAATTTTCGAACCGGCACAAAATCGAATTGCGCATCGCCACGATCCCGACGTCGGGGGGTCTGGAAGACATTGTGATGCGGCTGCTTTCATCAGCCAAGCCGATCGGGATGGACCGACTCGGCCTGTCTGCCTCGAATCTGTCAAACCTGCGTGAAGCCGTCAGTCGTCCCTATGGCATGGTGCTCTGTGTCGGACCGACGGGTTCGGGCAAGACCACCACACTGCACTCGGTGCTGGGCTTCTTGAACACGCCGCAACGCAAGATCTGGACCGCCGAGGATCCGATCGAAATAACGCAACCCGATCTGCGTCAGGTCCAGGTGAATTCCAAGATTGACTGGACTTTTGCCAAGGCCCTGCGATCCTTCCTGCGGGCTGACCCGGACGTCATCATGGTGGGCGAGATCCGCGACAAGGAGACGGCCCAGATTGCCATTGAAGCGTCGCTGACAGGGCATTTGGTACTGTCTACCTTGCATACGAACAGCGCTGCCGAGACCGTCACCCGCTTGATCGACATGGGCATGGACCCCTTCAATTTTGCTGACTCTCTGCTGGCGGTATTGGCGCAGCGTCTGGTGCGAAGGATGTGCCCGGAGTGCCGCACCGCCCAGGAGGCCAGCGATGCGGTCATTGATGAACTGCTGGATGACTACCTGCATTCGTTTCCCGAAGCGTTGCGACCGCAGCGCGAGTCGGTACGCGAGGAGTGGCTTGCTGAGTATGGTCATGACGGACGTCTGACGCACTACAGTGCACCGGGTTGCAGTCATTGCCAGAGCACTGGCGTCAGTGGTCGAGTCGGCATGCACGAATTGTTGATGGTAACGCCCGCACTGCGCCGGCTCATTCAGACTGGCGACCGGCCTGACCAGCTCCAGTTCGAGGCCATGCAGCATGGCTCATTGCGCACGCTACGCCAGGACGGTATTCACAAGGTGTTAAGCGGACTGACCAGCATCGAAGAAGTGCGCGCCAACAGCAATGTCTGACACCGGGCCCCACGCGTATCAGACTCTGACTCCCGATGTCGTCATGGACGCACTGGCCAGCGTTGGTCTGTATGGTGACGGGCGTCAGCAGGCGCTGAGTTCCTACGAGAACCGGGTTTATCAACTGCACCTGGAGGATGGTCCGGTGGTAGTGGCCAAGTTCTATCGACCGCAGCGCTGGAGCGAGTCGCAGATCCTGGAAGAGCACGCTTTTTCGGCCGAACTGATGGCAGCTGAAATCCCCGTCATCGGTCCGCTGCTGCTCCAAGGCAGGACCTTGCATCACTTTGGCGGCTTCGCTTTCAGTGTCAGCCCGAGCCGTGGTGGTCGGGCGCCGGAACTCGATGATCCCGACGTGCTGGAGTGGATAGGGCGTTTTCTGGCGCGCATCCATACGGTGGGGTCTGCCAGACCCTTTGCCAACCGACCAGCCCTCAACCTGCAGAGCTTTGGCACCGATTCACGCGACTGGCTGCTGGCCCATGAGATGGTGCCGCTGGACGTTCAGTCGGCCTGGACCAAAGCGGCTGAGCAGGCGCTTGACTTGATTGCGGCCTACCCCTGCCTGGCGCCGTCACAGCGTCGGCAGGACTCCGATGCCGAACCGATCCGGCAGATTCGCCTGCATGGTGATTGCCATCCTGGCAATATCCTGTGGACACCACTGGAGTCTCCCGCCGCCAGCGGACCTGGGCCACATTTTGTCGATCTTGACGATGCCCGCAGCGGCCCGGCAGTGCAGGACTTGTGGATGCTGCTCAGTGGTGACCGCCAGCAGCGCACACGCCAACTCGGTGCACTGGTCGATGGCTATGAACAGTTTCGGGAATTTGACCGGCGCGAGACGGCTTTGATTGAACCCTTGCGCACCCTGCGCCTGATCCACTACAGCGCCTGGCTGGCACGGCGCTGGAGCGATCCGACCTTCCCCATCAATTTCCCCTGGTTTGGCTCCAGTGACTATTGGCAGGGCCAGGTCCAGATGCTCGAAGAGCAGATCGAGGCCATGCAGGAAGCGCCCCTGGTGGTGTGAGATGAGCATGAACGCCGCCCAGACGCTGCTGCAGGCCGGTGCAGCGCACGCCACTGCGCTGGAATGTGGCAGCGAGAAGCTGACTTATGAGGCACTGCGCCAGCGCGTACGCCAGGCGGCGGGGGCCTGGCAGGAACTGGGATTGCGTGCGGGTGGGCGGGTCATTGTGCTGGCACCCGACAGCATCGATTGGGTGGTGGCTTATCTCGGTGTGATCTGGGCTGGAGGCGTTGCCATTGGGGTCAATCCACGCCTGGCGACGTCTGAGCTGGCACCCATCGTGTCCGAGAGCGAAGTGAGCTTTGTCTGGTGCGAAGCCGAAAGCGTGGCACTGCTGCGGCCACTGCTGGCGGAGCTGGCGCTGCCAACCGAACTGGTGGCCAGTGGGCCTGGTGAGTCAGCATGGGCTGCGCAACTGGCGCGTTCGCCAGAAATCGAAGCAGTGCTGCAGGACGAGCAGGCGCCGGCCTTGTGGATTGGAACCTCCGGTACCACCGGCGCCTCCAAGGGGGTTGTGCATGCGCAGCGGGTGGCGCTGCAGCCGCACTCGTTTGCCGCTGGTTTGCTCGAACTCAGCGCCGCGGATCGACTCTATGCCAGCTCGAAACTGTTTTTTGCCTACGCCTTGGGCAACAGCCTGCTGGCCGGCCTGAGGGCGGGTGCCACGGTGATTCTGGACCGCCAGTGGCCGGACCCTGAGCGTGTGCTGGAGATGGTGCGCCAGCATGGTCCCAGCCTCTTTTTTTGTGTACCAACGCTCTACAGCAAGATGCTGCAAAGCCGCGTGGCGGCACAACTTCGGGGCAGCAGCATCCGTTATTGCGTTTCGGCCGGTGAGAGCCTGCCAGCAGTGGTGCGCAAGGCCTGGTTGGAAGCCACTGGCCTGGCCATCGTCAGTGGTTACGGGACCTCGGAGACGATGTGCCTGATGCTCTACAGCCAGGACGACAGTGGTTTGTTGCAAATCTCACCGCGGGTGCAACTGCGCTTTGATACCGAAGTGGAGGCGACTCTGCCGCAGCGCATCTGGCTGCGCAGCAGCAGTGTTGCCGTCGGTTACTGGAAGCGTCCGCAGGCGCAAGCCGATGGATTTGATGACGGCTGGTATCGACCCGGCGACATGTTCCTGCGCCGCTCCGATGGCCAGCTTGAATTCGCCGGGCGCATGGACGACATGCTCAAGATCAGCGGGCGCTGGGTCAGCACCCTGTGGGTCGAGCAGGCGCTCACCAGCGCCGCTGCTGATAGCGTGACGCAACTGGCCTGCGTTGGCGTGCAGACAAGCGAAGGGCTGACGGCGCTGTCTCTGCTGGTGGTGGCTGCGCCGCAGCAGCAGGCTCTGGCGCAGCAGCGCATCCAGGCCGCTATCGAGGCCTTGCCGACCTACCGGCGACCCCGCTGGGTGCACTGGGTCAGCGCCTTGCCGCTGACGGCCACCGGCAAACTGCAGCGCGCTCGTCTGGTGGCGATGCATCAGGCGGCGCTGGCAGCCTGAGCGGCCTCACGGCTTGTCATCCCGGCCCCGGATCAGGTCCGGGGTTTCAACATCCGGGATCCAGTGCCACGCCAACACTGGATTGCGGGTCAGGCCCGCAATGACAACAGGCGGCGCAATAACAATGTTGAATCCGTTCTTATTGGGTGTCGTCGCGAAATACGGAACTTCCAATAATCAGCTACTTGCCGTTGATGGCCAGCAGTTCGACTTCAAACAGCAGCGTTGCATTGGGCGGAATGACGCCGCCGGCGCCGCGCTCACCGTAGGCTATTGCTGCTGGGCAGGTCAGTTTGGCCTTGCCGCCCACCTTCATGCGTTGCACACCTTCCGTCCAGCACTTGATGACGCCATTCAGGGGGAACTCGATCGCCTCGTTGCGCTTGTACGAACTGTCGAATTCCTTGCCGTCAGGAAAGGTGCCACGGTAATGCACCTTGACCTTGTCGCTGGCAGTCGGACTGGCGCCGGTCCCGTCTTTCAGGGAGCGGTACACCAAACCGCTGTCGGTGACCACAGCGCCGGCTTCCTTGGCTGCGGCTGCAGCAACGGCATCGGCTGCCCATGAAGAAGTCACGGTTGCGAGCAACAGGGAGGCGGCGACGGCCGTGCAACGGAAGATTGTTTTCATCAGGATTTCCTTTCTCTTAGACCAGCAGTGCGTTGACGCGTTTCACATAAGCGGCTGGGTCGGCCGGCAAGCCGCCTTCGGCCAGCAGGGCTTGATCGAACAGAATGTGCGCCAGGTCGTTGAAATGCACCGAGCCATCGAGCTTCTTCACCAACGGGTGGTCGGCGTTGACTTCAAGCACCGGTTTGACTTCCGGAGCGGTTTGCCCAGCCTGCTTGAGCATGCGTGCAAGTTGCGTGCTCATGCCGTGGTCCTGCACCACCAGACAGGCGGGTGAATCGACCAGTCGGGTTGTCACGCGCACGTCCTCGGCCTTGTCTTTCAGGGCTTCCTTGAGCTTGGCGAGCAAGGGCTTGAAGGTTTCGGCTGCTTCTTCCGCTGCCTTCTTCTCGTTCTCGTCCTGCAGCTTGCCCAGATCGACGGCGCCCTTGGCCACGCTTTGCATCGGCGTGCCGTCAAAGTCGTGCAGGTAGTTCAGCGCCCATTCGTCCACGCGATCGGTCATCAGCAGCACTTCGATGCCCTTCTTCTTGAACACTTCGAGCTGCGGGCTGTTCCTGGCAGCCGCCGGGGTGTCGGCGGTGATGTAGTAGATGGCTTCCTGGCCCTCTTTCATGCGCGCCTTGTAGGCGTCCAGCGACACGCTGGTGCTGTCGGTGGTGCTGGAAGCAAAGCGCAGCAGCTTGGCCAGACGGTCCTTGTTGGCGTAGTCTTCGCCCAGGCCTTCTTTCAGCACGGCGCCGAATTCGGCGTAGAACTTGCTGTATTTGCCGTGCTGGGCCTTGTCTTCTTCGCTCAGCACATCGGTAACGCCTTCAGCGGCTGCCGGCGGCTGATCGTTCTTGGCCAGGTCTTCGAGCATGCCGAGCACGCGCTTGGTACAGCCCTCGCGGATCGCCTTGACGTCGCGGCTTTCCTGTAGCAACTCGCGGCTGACGTTGAGCGGCAGGTCAGCCGAGTCCACCACCCCTTTGACAAAGCGCAGGTAGGTCGGCAGGAGGGCTTCGGCATCGTCCATGATGAAGACGCGCTTGACGTAAAGCTTGACGCCGGCTGACTTTTCGCGGTTCCACAGATCAAACGGTGCCTTGCCGGGTATGTAGAGCAGTTGTGTGTATTCGGTACTGCCCTCGACCCGGTTGTGTGTGTGTGCCAGCGGCGCATCCGAGTCGTGACTGATCTGTTTGTAGAACTCGTCGTACTGTTCAGCCGAGATGTCCTTCTTGGCCCGCGCCCAGATGGCGTTGGCCTTGTTGACTGTTTCCCAGTCGCCGGTTTTTACCATGGCGCCGGGTTGACGGCCGCCTTTTTCGTCACTCGGGTTAATGAGCTCGCCGTCTTTCCATTCTTCCTTTTCCATCAGGATCGGCAGGCTGATGTGATCCGAGTACTTGGCGATGATGCTCTTGAGCTTCCAGGCGCTGGCGTAATCCATGGCGTCATCGCGCAGGTGCAGGACGACGCTGGTGCCGCGCTGGGCCCGGTTGATCGCTTCGACTTCAAAGTCGCCGGCGCCGCCGCTGATCCAGCGCACGCCCTCGTCGGCTTTCAGGCCGGCGCGGCGCGACTCGACGATGATCCTGTCGGCAACGATAAAGCCGGAGTAAAAGCCCACGCCAAACTGGCCAATCAGTTGGCCCTGTTCGGACACGTTGGCCTTCTGGTCACCCGTCAAGCGGGACATGAAGTCCTTGGTGCCGCTCTTGGCGATGGTGCCCAGATGATCGATGGCCTCTTGCTGGCTCATGCCGATGCCGTTGTCCGAGATCGTCAGGGTCTTGGCATCCTTGTCAAAGGACACACGCACTTCCAGATTGGGAGCGTCTTCGTAAAACGTGCTGTTGTCGAGCGCCTCAAAGCGCAATTTGTCGCAGGCGTCGGAGGCGTTGGAGATCAGCTCGCGCAGGAAAATCTCTTTATTTGAGTAAAGCGAATGGGTGACAAGATGTAAAAGCTGGGCCACTTCGGCCTGGAAGGACAGAGTCTGTTTGGTCATTTTTGGATTTGAACGTTCGGGAATGAAATCGGAGACGCTCTAATTATGGGCGATGGCCCTGCTTTCAAGAGCTTGCCCTACTGCACAAGCCGTCTTGCTTTGGGTCGCGTCCCTGGCGTCACCATGAGCTCAATTTTCTCCTCGCGTCGCAGCAGGCTGAATTTCGCGGCAGTGCCGGGCTTGAGCGCAGCCACGGCGCTGAGCAATTCGGCGACGTTGTTGATCGGCTTGCCCGCAACTGCAATGATCACATCGCCCGGCCGAATGCCCGCTTGCGCTGCCGGGGCGCTTTGCATCACGCCAGTGATGATGACGCCCGATTGCGCCTTGACGCCAAAGGTTTCCGCCAGTTCTGGAGACAACTCGTTGGGCTCAACACCTATCCAGCCACGCGTCACCTGGCCATCCTTGACAATGCCTTCGAGCACCAGCTTGGCGGTGGTCACCGGAATGGCAAAGCCTATGCCCATGCTGCCACCCGAGCGCGAGTAGATCGCCGTGTTGATGCCCAGCAGATGACCGGCCGTGTCGACCAGCGCGCCGCCCGAATTGCCGGGGTTGATGGCGGCGTCGGTCTGGATGAAATTCTCGAAGGTATTGATGCCGAGCTGGTTGCGCCCGAGTGCGCTGACAATACCGCCCGTTACGGTCTGCCCGACCCCAAAGGGGTTGCCTATGGCCAGCACCTGGTCACCCACCTGCAGCGTGTCGGAGTTGCCCAGTACGATCACCGGCAGGCGGTCAATCTCAATTTTCAGCACCGCCAGGTCGCTGTCCGGGTCGGTGCCTATCACCTTGGCACGAGCGCGCCGGCTGTCGTTCAGGATCACCTCGATTTCATCTGCACCCTCTACCACGTGGTTGTTGGTCAGTATGTAACCGCTGGCGCTGACGATGACACCACTGCCCAAGCCAACCTGCGGCTCATTGCCCTTTTCGCCGAAGAAGAAGTTAAACCATGGATCATTGCTGCGTGGCCGGTTTCTGGCCGCCTTGCTGGTGTTGATGCTGACCACAGCCGCTGATGCTTTTTGTGCAGCCAGCCTGAAGCTGCCAGCTGGCGCGATACCGGGCGCCGCACTCGGCGCCTCAAGCAGCGCCACCGGGCCGGAATGGCTCAATCCCTTACCCAGCCAATCCGGTTTGAGGGTCGCAAGGACAAAATACAGCGCCAGCAATACCGTGGCGGTTTGAGAAAAAAGTAACCAGAGACGCTTCATGGGCGCAAATTGTAGGCGTCGTGCCGGCGCTCTGCACGCCAGACGGAGGAATTGCCCGACAATGCGGCACAGCCCCCCATTGCGTTGCCGACATGATTGATCGAACCCAGCTCTTACAGACCTTCGATGCGCTGCTGCAGCCCGAGCGTTTTCGTGACTATGGCCCCAATGGCCTGCAGGTCGAAGGCTGCGCGCAGGTGCGCAAAATTGTTTCGGGGGTCAGCGCCAGCCGTGCGCTGATTGAGGCAGCCATTGCGGCGCAGGCGGATGCGATTTTTGTGCACCACGGCTTGTTCTGGCGCTCACAAGACGGGCGCATCACCGGTTGGATGAAGCAACGCCTGGCCCTGCTGCTGACGCATGACATCAATCTGTTTGCTTACCACTTGCCACTGGACGCCCATCCGGAGCTGGGTAACAACGCGCAGCTCGGCCTGAAGCTCGGTTTGCAGGCCAGCGCGCGCTTTGGCGAGCAGGACCTGGGCTTTCTGGGCGAACGCCAGCAAGCTGGCGGTTTCGAGTCCGCCGATGCGCTGGCGCAGCACGTCGAACAGCAGTTACGCAGACCGGTGGCTCTGGTCAATGGCGCTGCGCGGGCGATTCACAAAGTCGCCTGGTGCAGCGGCGGCGCGCAGAGCTATTTTGAGGCCGCCATCGCGGCGGGTGCAGAGGCTTTCATCACCGGCGAAATTTCGGAGCCGCAGGCGCACTATGCGCGCGAGATGGGCGTGGCTTACCTGGCCTGCGGCCACCACGCCAGCGAGCGTTTTGGCGCTCCCGCCGTGGCGGCCCATGTGGCGGCGCAGTGGGGCCTGGAGCATCAGTTTATTGACATCGATAACCCGGCCTGAGCATGAACAAGCCTATCGCCATCACGCTGGGGGACGCCGCCGGTATAGGGCCGGAGATCATTGCCAAGGCCTACGGCCAAGCGCCCGAACTGCTGCGCGGCTGCTTTGTTGTCGGCGACGCGGCTACCCTGCGTCGTGCCAGCCAACTGGTCAGCGCGGGGGGCATTCCCCTGCCGCTGGCGGTGCTTGAAGATGCGTCGGAGGTGTTCGACCTGCCGCCAGGCTGTCTGCCACTGCTGCAGGTCGGCGCTTTGCCAGCGCCGCCTGCGTTCGGCCGGCTGGATGCGGCTGCGGGCTTGCTGGCGGCCCAGTGTGTGGTGTGGGCGGCGCAGGCCGCCTTGCGCGGCGACATTGCAGCGCTGGTCACGGCACCACTGAACAAGGAGGCGCTGGCGCTGGCTGGCGCGCCCTATTCCGGCTTTCCCGGGCATACGGAACTGCTGCAGGCGCAAGCCGCCGCTCACGCGGGCAAGACGCTGGCGCAGATGCCGGTGCGCATGATGCTGGCCAATGACGAATTGCGGGTGGTGCTGGTCAGTATTCATGTGTCGCTAAGGGACGCGCTGGATGCGGTAACCCCGGCCAATGTGTCGCAGACGCTGCTGATCGCGCACCAGTCGCTCAGTGCCATTTTGGGGCGACCGCCGCGCATTGCGGTGGCAGGCCTTAATCCGCACGCGGGCGAGGGCGGCTTGTTTGGGCGCGAGGAGCTTGAGATCATCGCTCCGGCCATCAGCCAGGCCCGCGCGCAGGGCTTGCATGTCAGTGGCCCCTACGCTCCGGACACGGTGTTCATGAGCGCCAGGTCGCATCCCGGCCAGTTGAGCGAATTCGACGCGGTGGTCGCCATGTACCACGACCAGGGTTTGATCCCGGTGAAGTATCTGGGCCTGGAGCAGGGCGTCAATGTCACGCTTGGCCTGCCCCTGGTGCGCACCAGTCCGGATCACGGTACCGCTTTCGACATCGCAGGTACGGGTCAGGCCGACGCGTCCAGCCTGCTGGCGGCCATTCGCATGGCACGCCAGTTGTCGCACTGTTAAGGCCAATACTGTTCACTTTGTCATCCCGGACTTGATCCGGGATCCAGTGGTAGGCATGCACTGGATTGCGGGTGGTGAAACCCCGGACCCGATCCGGGGACGCAATGACATTGAGTGAACAGTGCTGCTGCTGAGGCCTTACTTTTTCAGGTTGTCGCGAATTTCGCGCAGCAGCAGTACATCTTCCGGCGTCACCGGGGCCGGCGCAGGCGCGGCTGGCGCGTCCTTCTTCAGGCGGTTGATCTGCTTGACCATCATGAAGATGATGAAGGCCAGAATCGCGAAATTGACCGCCACGGTGATGAAGCTGCCGTAGGCGAATACCGGGACACCGGCCTTTTTCAGGGCGTCGATGGTCATGACACTGCCGGGTGGCACGGTTCCGAGGGCGACAAAGAGGTTGGAAAAATCAAGCTTGCCAATCAAGGCTCCCACCAGCGGCATCACCAGGTCGCCCACCACCGAATCGACTATTTTGCCGAAGGCGCCGCCTATGATCACGCCTACGGCCAGATCCATCACATTGCCCTTGATGGCAAATTCCTTGAATTCTTGCATCATTCCCATTTGAAATATCTCCGTTGTTTGGTTGCAGGGGCGCAGTATCGGGCAAAACCGCGGTGCCTGCTGACGCGCGCCGCTGCGGCAAGGACCCCAATACCGGTCGGGGCGCTCAGCTACAATTAGTGGTTAACCCCGATAGCGATTTTTCATTGAGGATTCCCATGAGTGAAAGCCTTGCCGATAGCGGCCATGACGCCAGTAAGCGGACCTGGTTGATTGCCACCAGCTGTGTTGGAGCCGTTGGCGGTATTGCCGCCGCCGTTCCATTTGTGACAAGCATGCAGCCCTCCGAAAGGGCGCTGGCCGCGGGTGCCGCGGTCGAGGCCGATATCTCGGCCCTCAAACCGGGCGAAAAGATGACCGTTGAGTGGCGCGGCAAGCCTGTCTGGATCGTGCGCCGCACGCCGGAACAACTGGCTGCCTTGCCCAAAATCGACGCCCAGTTGGCTGATCCGAAATCTGAACGCAAGCCCACAGAGCAGGCGCCGGACTACGCGCGCAACGCGCATCGCTCCATCAAGCCGGAGTATTTTGTTGCGGTTGGCATCTGCACCCATCTGGGCTGTTCACCGTCCGACAAGTTCCAGACCGGTGCCCAGCCATCCTTGCCGGACGACTGGCAGGGCGGCTTCTTTTGTCCTTGCCACGGTTCGACCTTCGATCTGGCGGGCCGGGTGTTCAAGAACAAACCGGCACCGGACAACCTGGAAGTGCCGGCCCACATGTATATCTCCGACACCAAGTTGCTCATCGGTGAAGACCGCAAAGCCTAAGGAAGCACATCATGGCTGAATTTCACGAAATCTCCCCGAATGCAGCAGCAGGTGAAAAACTGCTGAACTGGATTGACAACCGGTTTCCGCTGTCCAAGCTCTTCAAGGAGCACATGAGCGAGTACTACGCGCCCAAGAACTTCAACATCTGGTATGTGTTCGGCGTGCTCTCCCTGCTGGTGCTGGTGATTCAACTGGTCACCGGCATTTTTCTGGTCATGCATTACAAGCCCGATGCTGCGCTGGCCTTCGGCTCGGTCGAGTACATCATGCGCGACGTGCCCTGGGGCTGGCTGATCCGCTACATGCACTCCACTGGCGCCTCGGCTTTCTTCGCCGTGGTGTACCTGCACATGTACCGTGGCCTTCTTTACGGCAGCTACCGCAAACCGCGCGAACTGACCTGGCTGTTTGGCTGCGGCATTTTTCTGGCGCTGATGGCCGAGGCTTTCATGGGTTACCTGCTGCCCTGGGGCCAGATGAGCTACTGGGGCGCCCAGGTGATCGTCAACCTGTTCTCCGCCATCCCGTTCATCGGGCCTGACCTGTCACTCTGGATTCGGGGCGACTATGTGGTGGGAGATGCCACCCTGAACCGCTTCTTCAGCTTCCACGTCATTGCCGTGCCGCTGGTGATACTGGGCCTGGTCGTGGCCCACATCATTGCCCTGCACGAAGTGGGCTCCAACAACCCGGACGGTATCGAAATCAAGGAAAAGAAGGACGCCAAGGGCATCCCGCTGGACGGCATTCCTTTCCATCCCTACTACTCGGTGCATGACATCTTTGCGGTGGGCGTCTTCCTGATGGTGTTCTCTGCCATCGTCTTCTTTGCCCCCGAGATGGGCGGCTACTTTCTGGAATACAACAATTTCATTCCGGCCGATCCGTTCCAGACGCCATTGCACATTGCTCCGGTCTGGTATTTCACGCCCTTCTACTCCTTGCTGCGCGCTGTGACCACAGAAATGATGTACGCGCTGATTGCCTGTACCCTACTCGGTGCGGGTCTGGCCGTGTTCAAGATCAGGATGCCTGCCCTGTTCAAAGGCGCCATCGCGCTTGGCGCTGTGGCGGTCGTGGCCATGATGATGGCCATCGATGCCAAGTTCTGGGGCGTGGTCGCAATGGGCGGTGGCGTGATCGTTTTGTTCTTCCTGCCCTGGCTGGACAACTGCGCAGTCAAGTCGATTCGCTATCGGCCCGACTGGCACAAGTACTTGTACGCGGTTTTTGTAGTCGACTTCCTGATCCTGGGCTACCTGGGCACGCAACCTGTGTCGCCCATTTACAGCCGGGTGGCACAAGTCGGTACCTTGTTCTACTTTGCCTTCTTCATTCTGATGCCCTGGTGGAGCCAGCTTGGAAAGACCAAGCCGGTGCCCGATCGTGTCAATTACACGGCGCATTGAAGGGAAGACACCATCATGAAAACCATGACTTTCACTCAAAAAATCATTCTCGGCTGGCTACTGGCGCTCGGTTGCACGCTGGGTGCGCAGGCCAATGTGGGCGGCCCCGCCTGGGACAAAGCACCGGGCAAGACCAGCGACATGGCCGCCTTGCAAAATGGCGCCAAGCTGTTTGTCAACTACTGCCTTAATTGTCATTCGGCTGCCTTCATGCGCTACAACCGCCTGGGTGACATCGGGCTGACAGCGGAGCAGATCAGGTCGAACCTGCTGGTGACCAACAGCAAGATTGGTGACACCATGAAGGCCGCCATCGACCCGCAGCAGGCCAAAGCCTGGTTTGGCGTGAATCCGCCCGATCTGACCGTGATTGCGCGTTCACGTGCTGGCGCGGGCGGAACCGGCGCCGATTACCTGTACACCTACATGCGATCCTTCTACAAGGACGACACCAAGCCAACCGGCTGGAACAACCTGGTCTTCCCCAACGTCGCCATGCCGCATGTGCTGTGGGAACTGCAGGGCGAGCGCCGGCCGGTGTTCGATGAGGTCAAGGAGCATGGCGCAGCGACCGGCCACTTCAAGGGCTGGGAGCAACTCAAGCCAGGTACCATGACAGGCCCGCAATACGATCAGGCAGTTGGTGATCTGGTGGCCTATTTGCAATGGATGGGTGAACCGGTTCAAAATACCCGCGTTCGTGTTGGTGTTTGGGTCTTGCTGTTCCTCGCGGTCTTTACTTTCTGCGCCTGGCGGCTCAACGCGGTCTACTGGAAAGAGGTCAAGTAGCACAGATAAGCGGCTCAAGTTGCGCCCAACATGGCGCAATCTGAGGTTTGTGGAGTGGGCTTGCGTGAAGCATCCCACTCTTTGGTTTTTTTAGGAGTCCCACCATGATGGTGTTGTATTCAGGTACTACCTGCCCATTTTCCCACCGTTGCCGTTT
>JBAXFI010000042.1:0-17399 GCA_037139995.1 Comamonadaceae bacterium
GCGCACTTCGTTCGGGACGAAGGGGTCGGAGGTTCGAATCCTCTCATTCCGACCATTAGGTCTGACAAAGGCCGCTAACGACATACAGTTAGCGGCCTTTTTCATTGGGGAATCGCTCGGTTACACTGCAATGGTGTACATAGACCGATATTGACTGCCAACACAAGACCGGGGAACAAACCGGGGAATGATTCCGATTTTTCGAGAAATTCCGAATTGTGTTCCCCGGTTTACCCCGGTTCTCCAATAGGAAATGCAATGTTGACCGATGCCCAATGCAGAAATGCCAGCTGCCCAGCCGACAAGAACCGCCATCGTCTGACCGACGCCAATGGGCTTTACCTGGAGGTTAGCCCGGCCGGGTCAAGACGCTGGTTTTGGAAAACTTACACCCTAGGAAAAGAAGGTCGCATGGCGCTGGGAAGCTATCCGGCAGTGACTTTGACGGCAGCGCGCAAGGCAAGGGATGCAGCAAAGTTGCAAAAGTCCGAGGGAATAGACCCGGTGCAGGCACGCAAGGTAGAAAAGCTCAAAGCGCTGACCCCGACAGGCGACACCTTCAAAGCCACGGCAGAGGAATGGTACAAACTCAAGCTCGATAGTTGGAGCAGTCACTACGCGATCCGAGAAAAGCGCAACCTCGAAAAGGATCTGTTCCCCTTTCTCGGGTCACGACGCATCGGAGACATTGAGGCTATCGAATTACTGGCCACGGTGCGCCGAGTCGAGGAACGTGGCGCTCTGGACGTGGCCCACCGCGTCCTGACCACTGCAGGGCAAGTCTGGCGCTACGCAGTGGCCACCGGGCGCGCGACGCGCGATGTCAGCGCAGACATCAAAGGCGCACTCAAGCCACATCACGGCAAACACTTTGCCGCCATCACCGACCCGGTCAAACTCGGCGCACTGATCCACGTGATCCGCGATTACCAAGGCGGACCGATTGTGCGCGCAGCGCTTCAGCTAGCACCAATGCTATTTCAGCGACCGGGCGAACTACGCGCAGCAGCATGGGCTGAGATTGATCTTGATGCGTCACTCTGGACTATCCCGGCGGCAAGAATGAAACGGCGCGTTGATGGCAAGAAGAACGGTGACCCTCACCTGGTCCCCTTGCCAACGCAAGCCATAGCGATATTGCGCAGGCTCCAGCCGCTGACCGGCAAGGGTATTTTATTGTTCCCCGGTGAGCGCAGCCACGACAGACCGATCAGTGACAACACACTGCGGGCGGCATTGTTGACGCTCGGTTACGGGCCCACGGTGCAGAGCGTGCATGGGTTCCGGGCAACGGCACGAACCATACTGGCCGAAGTACTGGACTTTGACCCGTTGGTTATTGAAGCGCAATTGGCCCACTCGGTGAAAGATGCCAACGGGCGCAGCTATAACCGCACCACTTACCTCAAACACCGAGCCACCATGATGCAGCAATGGGCCGACTACCTGGACAAACTGGCCATCGGCGCCGTGCAAACCGATTCAAAACGGCGTGTTGGCGCAAAGCCCCGTGAATAGCCTATACTTGCACAACTTTAAGTACAAGTTAAGAAGGCTGTCAGATGAGAATCGTTACCTATTCCGAAGCGCGCAGTTCATTGAAATCCGTACTCGACACGGTACATGATGATGCTGACGTGACCGTCATTAGCAGACGCGACGGCGCTGACGCTGTGGTGATGTCGTTTGACCACTACCAAAGCATCATGGAAACCATGCACCTGCTATCAACCCCGGCAAATGCAGCCCATCTAGCCAAGTCAATTGCACAGCACAAGGCCGGGAAGGCAACTCCTCGAAAGCTGGCCAAGCCCTGAACCCTATGCGGCGTGCCATTCGCTTTACCCCGGCAGCATGGACTGATTACACCTACTGGCAGGGGCAGGACAAAAAAACATTGAAGCGCGTCAATGCGCTAATCGAAGCGGCCGCGCGTGATCCCTTCTCCGGCATTGGCAAACCCGAACCCCTGTTAGGGAACATGGCCGGATATTGGTCAAGGCGCATTGATGACATACACCGTCTGGTTTATGCCGTCGATGACGCCAACTTTGACGTTATCGCGTGCCGTGGGCACTATGACGATTGAAATGCTCGCGCCGGATTCTATTCTGGAAAAATGAGAGGCCACATGGCACAGTATCTGAGCTTTGAAGAAGTCGCTGCCGAATTGAAGTGCAGCCTTGCAAAAGTCCGCCAATTGGTTCTGGAAGACAAGAGTCTCAAAGCGACCCGTATCACCCCCAATGGAATGGTCTTGCCACCGTCAAGCCCGGACGATTCTCTTGTTTGTAATCTTGATTTCACTAGCCACGTGAGCGATGAGGGAGCCATAAGCGCTGACGTCTATGCCGGCAACGCCACGGGCAAAACAGTCCTCACACAGACGCTGGATGCTGGTTTCTTGCGTATTGAGCGCGCCGACCTTGGCATCTTTATCACGGACTGCAGCTGGCACACCAAGACCAAGGTCGGCATCTCAACAAGTTCCGCCGGTCCTTGGCCCTGGGGCGCACACCACACCGAATTGTTGGGCCACCTTGACGCGGCTGCGCAGAAATTCTGGGTTCATTACGACTCGGCCAACGCAAAGGCCACCGCCCCAAAGAATGAAACCGTCGTCAACTGGCTCGAAACCGAGCGCAGGGTGTCGCACACTGTGGCCGTCGCCATGGCCACGATCCTGAGAATTGACGGTCTGCCCACGGGACCGCGCAAATAGTTATCCGACCCCCGCAAAACCAATAGGGACGCGGCTTTGCCGGGTTGTCTGGGGTGAATCGACCCCAGGTTATACGGATCAATCCACCCTATTCAGCATCCCCAGCCAGACCTAAATTCACCCCACTTGCTGCACGTCGCAGCAACAAGCGCCAGATGGCGATAAGGGGATTCAGGTATGTCTATTTGGAGATTGCCGGCCGTCAAGGCTGAAATGGGGCACCGCTCAGATGCCAGCATATACAACGCCATCAGGGCCGGACTGTTCACAACCGGTGTCGCCATTGGTCAACGCTCACGCGGCTGGCCCAGCGATGAAGTGCAGGCCATCAATGGGGCTCGCATAGCAGGCAAGACCGAGCCTGAGATCCGGGAACTGGTTAAGCGCTTGCTCGCCAAGCGCAACGAACTGGCCCTTGGGTAGGAGATGACCATGACCAGAAGCAGTAATGGTGGAAACTACCCGCGCGGCGCAGCCATCAGCGCCCATGGCTTGTCCTGTGGCTCCAGCGTATTGATACCAGAAGACGCTTCCATGGGGCGTGCCGTACGTAGACTCCTCGATCGTCAAAACCGCCGAGCGCTAGGCAAATTGGCTGCAAAGTCCAAAGCGGCAAAAACAGGCAAAGCAAAACGACCGGCTGTATCAGCACAAAAACAGCCGGCCATCGGCGCGAATCCGGATTCGCAGTGAGCCTGGCGCTAATCCAATTCTGGGCACCCAGGGCACAGTCCTGAGTGCAGAACAGAACAGCCTCACCTCGGTACGGAGCAAGCCTGTGACACACCCAAGCCCAAGCAAGGCGATCAACGCACCGGGGGCCAGTCCATGGGAATGGGATCACTTTGATCTCATCCTCGGACTCGCCGAAGATCTGCTACCGGTGGTTGCTCGCGAGGGCGTCATCTCTCCCGACAGCAAAATCGCACACTGGGGCAAAACGCCCAGCGAATACAACCGACGCGGACAAATTCGTGGCATATTGGCCTGGCCTCAAATGCATGCAACCAATGCACAGATCGAACATTGGCGAAACCAGGGTGACTATGGCATCTGCGTGCAGACCCGCACCGTTCGTGGGCTTGATGTCGATATCACCGACGCTGTGTTGGCTCAAGAAGTGCAAGCCTTCATCGCGCAAACCCTGGGACTCAAATTGCCGCGGCGCCACCGCACCAATTCCTCAAAATTCCTTCACCCCTTTGCGCTCAAAGGGCAGTATGGAAAGCGTGTCATTCATGTCGGCGATCATGAAAAAATTGAATTCCTGATGAATGGCCAGCAGTTCGTCGCCGTCGGAACCCACCCCAGTGGCGCACGCATTGAGTGGGACGGTGGTCTTCCGGTGCAGATTCCCGAGATTGCGCCAGCACAGTTTGAAACCCTGTTTGAGGCGCTGCAGGAACGCTTTGGCATCAAACCGGCCAGCACCAGCAGCTCCGGCACGCGCCTCAAAGGACAGCACTTGGCCATTGAAGATCGCGCTGTAGCCTACCTGCAAACGCATGAAATGATCCTGGGCGAGCGTGATGGTGGACTGATGGTCGAATGCCCTTGGAGCCAGGAGCACACCATGGGCGAAGCCGGCGATGGCACAACTATCTATTACCCGGCTGGCGCCAACGGCATATCCTCACCCGGGTTCAAGTGCTTGCACGGCCATTGTGAGCATCGCAAGTTCGTCGATTTCTACCAGGCCATCGGCTATCAGAATGACAGCGCCGATGAATTCGAAGACCTGAGCTCCTTGATCGTAGGCTCCGAGGATCAAGCGGTGCACCAGAAATCACTGCGCCCGAGCAGACAGGACATCCTTGACCTCATTGACAGCGGCGACCTGGTTGGGTTGGAGCCCAAGGAACTCATTACCACCGTGGTTGCCGAACTGGTTAAGGCCAGGCTTGACAACATCGATGAGGAGGCCGTTTTAAACAGCCTCAAAGCCAACGCCAGCTGCACTCTGGGTGCGCTGCGCAAAGACCTGACTCAGACCAGTGATGTCGACTTCGTCGCTCCACTCGGCGGCGCCGGTAAGGCGCAGGGCCATCGCCGTAGGCGCCTGGCCGCTGCTCATGGCCAGCGAAACGGCCTGCACCGGCGAGACGATGATGCTGGCGACATCCTGAGCGGCAAGCGCTCCCTGGAAGTCGATCTGGAACACACCGGCAGCGCCAGTGACGACAACATTACCGGCACCGATACCGGTCAGCGCCGCCAGCGCCGTCTGAACCTGGGCTGCTGTGGCCGTGTTATCAAGAATGACCGAGCTGTCGGCCACACCATGGAGCGACAGGCAGTAGCGGCCCGAACCGCTCAAAGTCAGCGTCTGGCGCTCGTTCGTGGTGGCGCCCTGCTGCAGGCTGCTGAGCAATGCCTGCGGCGCGGTTACGGTGCTGGTGATGCGACCCTGCATCACGGCAAAGTCGTAACCGGCCACCGTGCCGGCGAAGCTTAGCTGCCAGACTTTTTTGCCCGATACCGTCAGCAAGGCCACCGTCAGATCGGCGCCAGTGGCGGCAAAGCGCTGGCCGTCGGTGTTGGTCGCCGCCAGCAGCGAGCTACGTACCTCGGCCGCGCCGGCGTTGAAGGCCAGGTCGGCGCTGGTGTAGGTCTTGCCCTGGTACACCAGACTGAGCTGGCAGGTGCCGACGACCTGCTCGTCGTAGAGATGAAGCGTCTGCACCGCGCCGGTGGCAGCGCTGCCCTGAGTCAGCGTAGCCGGCGTCAGGGTCAGGCCGCTGGAGCTGGTAGCGGCAGTGAGTTGCGCCAGATCGCGCGCGGCGAGCGCGCCGCCGAACTGGATCGCGTAACGGGCCGTAGCCAGCGTCGAGCTCGTGTCGTAACTCACAGTGACGTTGCCGATGCCCAGCTTGGCATCCAGCGCCTGCTGGATCAGGCGAGCCTGGTCTTGCACGGCAAAGCCGGGCGAACCCTTGCGCTCTTCGGCGACCCTGAGGCTGATGGTGCTGCTGCTGGTGTAGGTCTTGAGCAGCGCGATGTCTTTGCCGGCCAGCGCGCCCTTGAAGTCGATCAGGTAGTCGATGCTGCCGTTGCCGGTGTATTCGGATTTGTAGGTGACGCTGACGTTACCGACTCCAACAATGGCTTCCAGAGCGGCTTGGATTCTGCTGGTATGGTAAGTCGGGTCGGCCGCGTAGCGCACCTCTGCGGTGGTTCTGGTCTTCCCATCCAGGCCCACCAGACTGAACCAGAATTGGCCCGAAGCACCGCTGATGCCCTTGAGGGTGACGACCTGCCGCTCATTGCTGGCGCTGGCGGTCGACAGTACGGAAATTGCCGCTGTGGTCTGACCCTCTGCAGTGAGCGTGAAGCTCTTGCCGCTGCCACCCGTGCTGGCAAGGCTCAACTGCTGGACCTCGTTGACGCCGCTCTGCATCGCCTGTGTGGCTTCGATCAGGCCCCACTCGGGCTGGTTGACCGGATCGGCCGGTTGCTGCAGCCACAGACCTGCGCCGCCGCTGTAGCTGGCCAGCGCCAGCGCTTTGCCGGCCAGCGCGCCAATGAATTCAATGCGAAAACCCGCGACGCGGCTGCCTGTAACGACGACGTTGCCCGTGCCAACGGCAGCGAAGCGCGCCAGCGCATCCTGCAATCGCGCGGCGAAAACGGCGTCGCTGACCGGGCGCGCGGCGCTACCCTCGCCATCGACCGACGAGGCGGTGTAGGTCTGCCCGCCCATCACAAACGAATACAGGCCTTCGCGCGTGACCTTGCCGGCGGCATCGGATACCGCGAGCTTCAAGGCCGTGTTGCTGGTGCTGCCACCGGCCACCGTCTCGGCGCTGAGGCCGGCGCTGCCGGCAGCGGCGCTGCTCTGCTCGAGCAGCGGCACCGAGGTACTGGCCGCTTCCTTGACAAAGGAGAACTGGCCGGCCAAATCGCCGAGGCCGGCGACACCCAGCGAGACGGCACCGGCGAGTTCCAGTGAGTTCTGGTTGAAAGCGGCGCTGAGCGTGCCGCTGACGGTGAGGCCATCAACTCCGGTAACCGAGCCGGTGCCGGTCAAGCTACCGCTGTTGCCGGCAGCACCGATGAAGAGCGAGCCCGAGGCGTTTTCGATGCTGACCTTGGCCGCGCCGGCCGAGAGCGATACCGTCGCCGCAGTGGCCTTGATTTCCCAACTGCGCGTGCCGTCGTTGGCACGGGTCAGGATGACGGTGAAGGCGCCACCCACGCTGGCCTGGCCGATGGCCAGGCTGCCGTTGACGGTGGTGACAAAGCGTTCGGCTGAGTCACTGACCGGCAGCACCTTCACATCGGTGAGTGCGATGGCGCGCGGCGACTTTGACCAGTCGATGACCGGGCTGCCCAAAGGCATGAGGTAGTCGCCGCTGCCATCGGCTGAGGCGGCCAGACCGCGGTTGATGTCGAGCAGGGCGTAACTGACGTCGGCCAGCGCGAAGCCCGACATTTCGGCGCCACCCACCAGTGCCGTGGTGCTGATCCAGCGCCGTGCGGTGCCCGAGTTGACGCGCTCGGTGCTGAGCACCAGTGCGATGTCGACATCGGACAGGCTCATGCCCGCGCCGGCCGCCTGCAGCGCGGCTGACAAGCCAGCGCCGCCGATCAGCAGGGCATCGACCGCGATGGCACTGCCATCGGACAGCTTCACCGCCTGGTTCAGCGCCGATTCGACAAACAGATCGCCCTCGACCGAGAGCACGCCGGCAATGCTGGCGCTGGCGTAGCCACGCAGCCGCGTTTCGTTGTTGAGCTGGCTCATCGCAATCCAGCCATCGCTGGTGGCAACCGAGGCCTCCAGCGCAGCGCCGGTGCGGTTGTAGACCAGTTGCATGCGGCTTGCGCTGAGGGTGAGGCCGCTGATGCCAGTGAGCGTTGCGTTGCCCTCGGCCTGCACCGCGTAGCGTGCCGTGTCGCCATCCTTGTAAAGAATCACAGCGCCGCGCGCCGCGGTCAGCGCGGCGGTGGCGCCACCGAGTGTGACGCTGGCGGCGACCGACTCGAAGCCGATGGCCAGGCGCTGCTGTGTGGTCGTCCCCACCGTGACGAGTTGGCTGTCAATGCGCAGTTTGCCGGTGAGCGTGCCCAGGCCGGTGATGGTGAGCGCACCGTTGTCGATGATCACCGACTGGCTGGCGCGCGCGTCGTCAAACTTCAGCGCGATGCTGGAGCCACCGGCCGGCGTGATGCTTTCATCCAGTGTCTGGCCCATCTGGTTGACGGCGACGCGTGCTGTGGCGCTCAGGCTGGCGGTGCCGCTAAAGCCGCTGAGCGTGGCCGTGCCATTGGCAACCAGCGCATAGCCGCCCTCGCCCACCGCATTGCTGCCCAGAATGAGGCCCAGCGACGCACCGCTGACCGACACGTTGGCAGCGCTGCTGCCGATGGTCGCGCTGATGGCGCTGCCGCCGATGACGATGCGTGGGCCGAGGTCGGTGAGCTGACGGGCAAAGGAGAAAGTACCGCTGAGGCTGCCAAAACCATTCATGCTGGCAACGGCTGCACCGGAGAAGGCGAGTTCGCCATCGGCGCCGAAGCTGGCCGTGCCGTTGCCGGAGAGGCTCAGGCCAGCGACGCCGCCGAGTTCGAACAGGCCGGCAATCGAGCCGCTGCGCGTGCGGTCAGCGTTGAGCCGTAGCGTGCCGGACCCCCCGGTCAGACGTACAAAGGCCGGGCCGGCAGCCAGCAAGACCTGCGCGTCGGTGGCCGTGATGTTCCAGAAATTATCCGTGCGGTTGTAGCTGATCTCCAGGTTGCCAGAGACCCGGTTGTTGCCCAGGGTGATACCACCCGCAACCGGCAGCGTGAGGACCTCGCCAACCTGGTCCAGTACGAATTTGCTGCCGCTGCTGAGCGAGAAGCTGCGCGCACTCGACCAGTCCAGGGTCGGCAGACTGACATCGCTTGCGCTGACCACGCTGACGGCGCGGTTGAGTGACCACTGCGCCGTCTCCAGGTTGTCGAGCAGATAACCGGCGACGCTGACGGACTGCATGGAGCCGCGCGAGGTGAGCCAGGAGCGGCTGCTGGCGACTTCTTTGGCGTAGACCAGCGCCAATTCGGCACCCGAGGTCTTGACCTCCATGGCGCTGCTGCTGCCTGCCGACAGGCTGGCGCTGACGCGCGAACCCGACAGCGCGTACTCGATCAGTTGTACCGATTTGCCGTCGGAGAGCAGGCGCGTGCCACGGCTGACGTCGAGCGTCAGATCACCCGAGAAACTGATAACGCCGCTGATCGTTGCGCTGAAGAAGCCCGACACCTGCGTCGTGTTGGCGGCCAGGTCGAGCAGCACCGTGTCACCGGTGGTCAGCACATTGCGCGAGAGTGCCGTAGTAGCCGAATTCATCAGCAGGCGCACCTTGCTGCCGCTCAGAGTGAAGACCGAATCGACGGCCACACTGACGTCCACTTCACCAGCCAGCGCGAGCGAAGCGCTGGCAGCGCCCAGACCATCGAGAGGCGTGGTGGTTGACATCACCACGGCCAGCCAGCCGTTGCTCGCGCTCAAGTTGAGGTCGCCCAGATTCAGCGTGGCCGTGAGATTGCGCGCACCCACCAGCAGTTCCTGTACTTCGGTGCTGACCGTCTTGCTCGAGCGTGCCGCAAAGGCCAGATCACCGCTGAGCGTGCCCAGGCCGTTGATGACCAGGCTGGCCCCGCGCGCTTCAAAACGCGAGACGCTCTCGGCGTCAGCGATGGTAAGCGTATGGCTGACACCGCCCTGGCTGAAAGTGATGTCCACAGCGCGGCCAAAGGTGTTGGCGACATAGGACAGCGTGCCACTGAAGCTGCTGCCGGGCGCGCCTTGCAGCACGCCGGTGCCGCTGGCGCGCAAGGCGTAAGCGCCCTGCCCCAAGGACATGACCAGGCTACCGTTGGAAAGCGCCAGTGCGGCACCGCGCGCCGGGTCACCGATGCGCGCCGCGATGTTGCTGGCAGCAACGTTCAGGTAACCCGTTGCACTGTCGCCCGAAAGGCTGAAGTTGCCTGACAGCGTGTCGCCCGTTGGCAGCACCACCTCGCCCAGGCCGCTCATGGAAAGCGAGGACTGGCTGGCCGAGAGCACCAGCGTACCGCTGACGGCGCTGAGCGCACCGGTCAGCCCAGCGGCGGACCATTCGGCGGCGACGTTCTTGGCGACAAAAGTGGTCTCTACGCCACCCCCTCCAAGCAGCGCGACCGAGACCTGCCAGCTACCGGAGAGCCGCACACCGGAAAGCTCCAGCGAAGCGTCGAAGCTCAGCGCCGTCTGGCTCACGGCATTGGCAACGCTGGTGAGGACCTGATCAAGCGCAGTCTGCGCCTCGGGCACATCGGCGATCGAAAGATTGGCCAGGCCAGGCAAGGCGGTGGCCACCAGTTGCAGGCGGTCGGCCTGATAGACGGGTTTGAGAAAAATCCCCTTGCCGGCATACAAGCCGGTGTAGGACGTGAAACTGCCGCTCCGCGCGGACCACTTCATGACGTCGAATACCTGTCCGACCACCGGCCGGAAGTCGTTGATGAAATCAACCGAGAGTGTGCCCGCCAGCGTTGCCTGCCCGCTTGCGTTAACCTGGTCGTAGCCGTCGAGGACATTGCTGCTGCCGGCACCGGCTGTCAGTCCACCAATTTGCACCTGGAGCTTGCCGGATGCGGTTTGCGAGAAACTCTGCACCGAAAGCACGCCGGGCGATGCGCCGGGGGCAACCACACCCTGATTCACAAGGCTGAGCGCCAGGTCACCGCTGCCGACCAGGGTGCTGCCCACCTGCAGCAACAGTTTGCCATCGGTCAAAGGCACATCGGCCGCCAGTTGCTCGCTCCCCATGGCCGAAACAACGCTGGGCGGATGAGCCACTTTTGCGGAAGGCAGGATCGACTGGTTGGCACTTGCGTCAACCGCTGGCACCAGAGAACTGGCGACCGCTGTTACCGCCAGGCCACTCGCAGCTTGTGGCAGAAGCGGGTTGGCGACGACGAGGTCGCCCGCGAGCAGCACGCGCTGTTCCAGAACTTCCAGGCGAACTGAAAGATTGGAACTTGATGCACTATGCGTCGGCGGGGCCTGGGCGGGAGCCTTGGGTTTGTCCATACCGGTTTTTAACAAACCAGAATCGGCAAAACTTGCAACTGCTTACAGGCGGGGCATGGATTGCCGAGCAGAACCAGACTGGCGGCAAAGTGATTGCATAACGGCTACAATGCAATCAATGAGTCAACTTTCAGAAAGCATACTCAATGCCATCAATCACTGTCCGAAACTTGCCTGAGGAGACGCATCGCGCTTTGCGTGTGCGCGCAGCCATGGCGGGCCGAAGCACCGAGGCCGAAGTCCGGGCCATTCTTGAGAGCGTGGCAAGACCAGAAGGCCGAATCAAGCTGGGCTCTTTGTTGGCTGAAATCGGCCAGCAAGTTGGAGGCTTCGATCTTGATGTCGAGCGCGACAAGTCAGCCGCAGAGCCGATGAGCTTTGAATGATTCTTCTCGATACCAACGTTGTTTCTGAGCCATTGAAGCTAAGCGCTGATGCGGCCGTGCTGACCTGGATAGACGCGCAACTTGTCGAAACACTTTTTCTGTCAACCATCAGCCTGGCTGAGTTGCGTTTTGGCATTGCGGCGCTGCCGCCGGGCAAACGAAGAGACACGCTCCAAACCAGTCTTGAGCAACGCATCTTGCCTTTGTTCGTTGGTCGAATCCTGCCTTTTGATGCAGCAGCCTCGGAAGCCTACGCGGTGCTTCGCGCCCGTGCGCGGGTCGGGGGCAAGGCTATATCGAGCGCAGACGGCTACATTGCCGCGACGGCCATGACCCACGGTTTGGTGGTTGCAACGCGAGACACCAGCCCCTTTGAAGCCGCTGGTTTGACTGTCATCAACCCCTGGAATACGCAGCACTGAAGGTGACGACCGCCCCGTCATCGACGAGGCAATAGCCCGTGGCGATCGATGGATTGGATATTCGTCAGTGCAGCAGTTGCACTGGCAGGCAGAGTTGGTAGCCTTCTTTCCACAGCGACTTGATCGCTGGCTCGGGGGCGCCGACTTCGTGCATCTTCTTCTTCAGGCGCGAGACGCGCACTTCGAGCGCGCCTTTGCCGCTTTCGTCCGGCTCTATCTGAAGCAACTCCTGCATGCGCCAGTACGGGAGCTTGCAGCCGGGGGCCTCGGCCAGGTTCTTGAGCAGCAGTACCTCGGGCGGTGTCAGGGTCACGGTGCCAGCCGGCCCGATCAGTTGCAGGCGCGCGGTGTCGACGGTGACGTGTTCCATGTGCTCGCGTGCTTCCACCACGCGGCGCATGATGCTGTCAACGACGACGATCAGTTCCGTCGTTGAAACCGGCTTGGTCAGGTAATTGTCGGCCCCGCAGACATAGCCCTTCAGGCGGTCCGCAACGGCGGTGCGCGCCGTCAGCATGAGGATATGGATGTCGCGGTGAGCCGCGCGCAACCTCTTGGCAATGCTGTAGCCGTCTTCGCCGGGCAGATTCAGGTCAAGTATCAGCAGGTCAACCGTCTCGCCCGCCAGGCACTCGTCCAGATCATCGGCACAGCCGAAGCCGGAGACCGCGTGCCCTTGCTCCGTCAGAAAATCGACAAACAGTTCGCGCAGGTCTTCATGATCCTCAACGATGGCAATCTTGAGACAGGAGTTCTTGGAAGCAATCCGCATGGCAGCGATTAGATCAAGCTTGGCGCGGCAAAACTTGCAACTGCTTACAGGTGCGGGTCACGCGATTAGCGTGAGCCCACCAGAAAGGCAGCAGGCGGCAGTATGGGAATGCTGCGCCACGGGTGCATCTGCGTCAGGTGCGGGTCGCTGGCCAGGATCAGTTCGGCGTTCACCGACAGGGCAAGCGCCAGAAATTTGTCGTCTGTGGGATCAGGACATTCTGTGATGTTCTGGGTGACCTCAACCATGCGCAGGTGCAGCATGATGCCGTCCAGAAAGGCTTGTCGCTGGCTCTTGCTGGCATAGCGGTCAAATTTTGGACGCAGCAACACCTGTTGCAACTCGCCCAAAGTGGCAGGTGAGGCACACACCTCGTAGTGGCACAAAGCCCGCTCCAGCGCCAGTGCGGGTACCGATTGGGGTCGGATGGCCGCACTGATCAACACGCCGGTGTCAATGACGATGGTTCTATCGAAGCTCATGCACCAACTGATTCACGTCGGCATCGGTCAGCACAGCCAAGGCCTGCGGGTCCGGCGCCTGCTGCTGTGCGAGGCTCGCGCTATATTGCGCGAACCAGTTACTTGCCGCTGCGCGGCGGGCGCTTAAATCGTTTAAGGCCTGCATGTCCTGGTCGCAAATGACATAGGCTACCGGTCGACCCCGCCGGGTAACCTGGATTGGCTCGCGTTGCGAGCGGTCAATTAATTCGCCAAATCGGCTTTGCGCCTCAACCGAGGTCAATGTCAGCATATTTAACTCCGTGAATTAGCCATAACGGCCAACATGGCCATATTAGTCGTATTCATGTTTGTTTGCAAATGCTGGCATTTGTCAGCCCGGACTGGGCATCTGTCATCCCAGGTTGGGCATCTGTCATCCCGGGCTGTTAGGTTGTCATCCCGGACTGTTAGGTTGTCATCCCGGGCTTGACCCGGGATCCAGTGCCACGCACACCCTGGATTGCGGGTCAAGCCCGCAATGACAAACTGGGTGGCAATGACAACCCGCTTGCGCTTACAGGTGCAATTCAAACAGGGCTCGATCACCGTTTGGCAGGTAGCGCAGTTCTCCCCCGAGCAAGCGCGCCAAGGCTTGGGAAATGTGCAGCCCGAGGCCGGAGCCGGTGAAGCTATGTGCCTGCGGCGCCCGGTAGTATTTCTCAAAAACACGCTGCGGATCGGGCGCGCCGGCGCTGCCGATGGCGTTGCCAACCACCAGGCGCAGGCGCGCGCCATCGGCGATGAGGTCAACATCCACCGGCTCGCCGGCCTTGCCGTACTTCAGGGCGTTGTCCACCAGATTGGCCATGACGATGCGCAACAGTCGGCCATCGGTGTCGAGCGAGAGCGAATCAGCCAGGCGGGCGCGGATGCGCGTGGGGTCGCGGCTATCGGCAATGACTGACTTGACCAGCAGAACCATGTCGCAAGGCATTCTCTCGATCTTGACCTGGCCGTCGGCGAGTCTTTCGACCTGCACCGACTGGTCTATCACATCGATCATGCTGTTCATGGCGCGCTCGGCCTTGTCAATGGTCTTGGGCGCCATCGGTTGGCTGCCGATGGCCAGGCGCAGCACGGTCAGCGAGGTACGCAGTTCGTGCGCCAGCATGGCCAGAAATTGCCCCTGGCGGATGCGCTCTGCATGCTCATGCCTGGCGTCCTGCTCGGCCTTCACCCGGGCCTCGTTGACACTGCGGTAGCGGGCGCCCATCGCCACGTAAAGCGCGAGCACGCTGCCGAGCGAGGCAAACTGCAGGCTGTGCCAGACGAAAAAGCCGCCAGCGAGCAGGCCCAGTGCGTGGAGCATGAACACCAGCAACCCAGCCAAGCTGACAAAATTGGCCAGCAGCATGGCGCCACTGCCGGGCTCGCCGCGCCGCCATAGCTGGACGGCCAAAACGCAACCCACGCCGGTCATGAGGACGCTCACATTGAGGAACAAGGGCAGGATTTCGGTCTGCCAACCCATCAGTGCCAAGGGCATGGCGAGCAGAGGCAACCAGCAGTTGGTTTCATAAAGCCAGTACAGAACAGGACGTTCGCGCCCGACGCCAAACAGTCGTCGATAAAGGCCGTAATTGCTGCTGATGAGCAGAAATGTGAAAGCGCCAACCCAGAAGAAGCTGACCTGTGGCGTCGAGGGGAACAGGTATTGCTGCAAAAAGCCACTGCTGCCCATCAGGTGCCCGGCAAAAATGAGGAGCGTGGCAACAAACCACGGCGTCAGCGAATTGCGCGACCAGGCCCATGAATTGATGCTGAGCAGCGCAAGTCCCAGCACCAGCGCCAGGCTGGCCATCAGCAGGTTGGATTCGGTGGTGGTGGTGGCAATGAAGTCGTTGGGCGTCATCAGGCGTGCAGACAGCACAGCGCTGCTGGTCGTGGCCAGACGCAGGTAGTAGGTGTGCGGCGTGGCGTCGGCGTGGCGCAGCTTGAAAACAAAGCTGCGGTACGGCACTTCGCGCGCTGCAAACGCCAGCGTGTCGCCAGCGCGGCGCTCCAGCCAG
This sequence comes from Comamonadaceae bacterium, assembly GCA_037139995.1. Taxonomy (GTDB): domain Bacteria; phylum Pseudomonadota; class Gammaproteobacteria; order Burkholderiales; family Burkholderiaceae_C; genus Rhodoferax. The sequence goes on from JBAXFI010000042.1 coordinate 14,874, forward strand.
GCGCCGGCGCGCTGCGGGTCTGGCTCGAACAGGCGCAAATCGTCAAGAACGGGCGGCTGGATTTCGAGCCAGGTTTCACCGGCACGGGTAACCGTGAAACGAAACCAGTGCGTGGTGCGGGTAAAGCCGCCAGCAAAGCCGCCACTGGGCAGCGACTTGAACTGAGCGGGGTCGGTGCCAGCAACCGCTTCAATCGTCAGCGTGCCGGCCTTGTCGGTCAGCACAGCCAGATCGTGCAGCATGGTCGGTGCCGCACGGGCCCCGAAGCTGGCCAGAGCAATCAGCAGGGAAATGAATATGCGGAAGTACATCGGGTGAAGTCTAGCGGCTCTGGTACATGGCTCCAACGTCTCGGCCCATCGTCCAATAGATTCATGCCCTATCAGTGACTGCTAAGGGCCAGTTTGATTGGAAAAACCTACTACCGCTTGAGGCACTGAACAGCCGATCACGGCCGGCCGCTAACCGGCATCGGAAATAAATTTGATCTCCTGGCGCCATACTGTGCTGACGATGGGGCCACGATCGAGGGCGTTCAGACGTGGCCCCAACTTGTTTTACACCTCGGTTTGCTCTGCCAGATCAAGTGCGTCATCGACCTCGATTCCAAGATAGCGCACCGTGCTTTCAATTTTTCGGTGTCCAAGTAGAAGTTGGACCGCCCGTAGGTTCTTGGTGCGCCGGTAAATCAATGACGCTTTCGTTCGACGCATCGAGTGGGTGCCGTAGGCAGACGGATCCAAACCAATTTGCTCGACCCATCCATCCAAAATCCGGGCATATTGCCGTGTTCCAAGATGAGGAGACTCATGAATTCGGCTGGGAAACAGATAGTCCTCGGATCGCAGGTTGGCTGATTTGATCCAGGCCGTCACAGCATCCTGGGTGGGCGCGGTGATTTCAAATTGCACTGGCCGTGACGTTTTCTGCTGCATGACGATGGCACGGGGCGCCACACGTTCGCCATGGCAGATGTCTCGGACCCGCAGTTTGACCAGATCACAGGCGCGCAGTTTGCTGTCCAGGCCCAAATCAAAGAGGGCTAGTTCCCGAGTCCGGTGCTCAAGTTGAAGCCGAACGCGGATGGCCCAGACTTCTTTAAGTTTGAACGGTGCCTTTTGCCCAACTAGTTTTCCTTTATTCCACGGCTCTGCCCGGGACTGACTGGATGTACGTTCCATGATGAACTCCTAAGTAGTTAAGGGAGCTCAACTTTGCATCCGTTTGACGGCTCTAGGTGAATTCTGTCGACGACGTCGAAGTGGTTCAAAACCTCAGCCTTCCACCAGTTCGACCCTCTCGGATTTGAAATCCAGAAGGGTTCAGTCCGGCCAGACCGATCTGCAATAGATAGCGAATACGCAATCCTGAGCGAACAGCAGCCCCAAAGAAAATGCCATTGATCATGATGATGACCGTCCGCAGCATGGGCGCCCTTGATTGGCGCGCGCATGAGCGCGGTTGACGACGGGCTTGACCCTTTGACATTTGAAATGGCGAAGGGGTGATCTTGCCGCTAGGTGAAATTACCAGACCGTTAAATGCGCAATTCTGAACGAACAACAACCATCCTGGTAAGGCGCGGGGTACCGCCAATACAGGGACTCTTTGAGAGCATCAGAAGTCAGCGGTAGGAAGGGTAGGAATTCAATTCCTACCCTTTGATTGCACAAGAATCGCGCTGCGGCACGGCAATCACGGTGGCTCGAATTGCGAATACGTAATTCTTAACGTGATCAGTAATCTCGAGCGCCTGAAGAATGGTGACAGGGGTGTGAATTCAACTCACACCCATGGCGACATCAGAGATCGGCGTTAAAAGGGTCTGCGTACCGTGCAGACCCTTGAAATTGGACAAGACATTGGCGATGACCACGCTTCGCCTTTCACTGCCTGGAGTATTGGTCACGCTGGCAAATTGTCAGTTGCAGATTCACCAGATTTGAAATCCGTCAAAGTGCGTGGCATTCGTAAGGGTTGGCTCCAGCATGGGTGCCCGTATTGTGGGTACTCCTTGTGATCACCGCCGTTGACATTTACATCAAAGCAAAGCTTTCAATCACGCATTGTTCGCAGATAGAATACCGACGGTCGATTGCGTGAATGGCGGACTCGGGATTCGATTCGGTTACATCAACGACAAGACCGGGGAACAAACCGGGGAACAGCGACTCAGCCATTTAGCCAAAACCTAGCATTCATGAGGGTTCCAATCGATCATTCGTGCGATCTCATTCGACCAAATTTCTTCAATGAAATCAATGGTTTAGAGAAAACTGTCGCAGGCCCCACCTGCGAAAACAAGCGAAAAGGAGCGAATTGCTCCATTTTTGCGACAGTTGGGTCTGCACCCGGTTTCGCTTACGTGTTAGGTGGCTCGTACCCGGCTGCTTGCGCCCAATCGTTAAACAGGTCGCGGAGCTCTTCAGGGAGGTCAAGCACGAAGTCACTGTCTAGTGGGTATGCATCCTTCAGGAAGTAGCGGCAGGCATCGAGCAGCACTTGGCCCTGCCTGGCGTCTTTCGG
>JBAXFI010000043.1:0-17147 GCA_037139995.1 Comamonadaceae bacterium
GTCCAGAGCCGCCTGACCCTCGGGACGCGGCACATAGGCTACAAGTACTGTCATAAATATCCTCAGCGAAAAGTTCCAGTCAGGACCGATTCTAGACCGGAGCACTGTGCTGTCAATGCGCTGGCTGCGAACTGCTGTGGCAAGACGTGCAGGAATCGAGCTTGAGCGCAACAAAACTTAATATTTGCAGGTGTCAAATCAGTCGAGAATCGGACGCAGGGAAAACGGTTTTGATTCAATGCCGCAGAGGGCAAAGGAGTGGCTGTGATGAGGTGCAAAGCGGGTGACATGGCGGTCGTTCTGTCGGCATTCCACCAATCCAATGTTGGCATGTTCGTCAATGTGGTCAAACTGTACGAAAGCGCCAGTGACGTGAACATGGGCTGTGAACAAGCGGTCTGGCTGGTCGAGTCCAATGCGCCCATGACCTGGACCAAGGGCGCCAAGGTCTGGCACGGACATCAGGGCCCGGTGCCGGACTCAGCGCTGCAGCCCATCCGGGGCCGGTCGACCCATCAGTCACCGTCGAGAGGCCAGGGCATCCAGAAGTAGCGAGCGGGCCGGGACTCCGGCGAAATGAGGTTGACGAGCCTGACCCCGGCACTGGCTCCACAGTTAGGGCTGCTTGGTTCCCCACCTGACCCGGTTGGCCGCTTCACCATGCGGGAAGGCCCGTCAAAAAGTATTGTAAGGGCCAACGCAGAATCAGGGTCGGGCTTTAGAATCAGTCCCCATGTCCTACCTCGTGCTGGCCCGCAAATACCGCCCCCGCAACTTCACCGAAATGGTGGGGCAGGACCATGTGGTGCAGGCACTCTCCAACGCTCTGGGCACGCAGCGCCTGCACCATGCCTACCTGTTTACCGGCACACGCGGTGTTGGCAAGACTACCGTCTCGCGCATTCTGGCCAAGTCGCTCAATTGCCAGGGGGCCGACGGGCAGGGCAGCATCACCGCCACTCCGTGCGGCGTCTGTCAGGCTTGTCGCGACATTGATGCCGGGCGTTTTGTTGATTACACCGAACTGGATGCGGCTTCGAATCGCGGCGTCGATGAAGTGCAGGCCTTGCTGGAGCAGGCGGTCTACAAGCCGGTGCAGGGACGCTTCAAGGTCTTCATGATCGACGAAGTTCACATGCTGACCGGCCACGCCTTCAACGCGATGCTCAAGACGCTGGAGGAGCCGCCCGACTATCTGAAGTTCGTGCTTGCCACCACCGACCCGCAGAAGGTGCCGGTGACGGTGCTGTCGCGCTGTCTGCAGTTCAATCTGCGGCCGATGGCGCCTGAAACCATTCGCGAGCATCTGCAAAAGGTTCTGCAAGCCGAGAACGTGCCGGCCGACACGCCCTCCCTCACCTTGCTGGCGCGCGCGGCGCGCGGCTCCATGCGTGATGCCCTCAGTCTGACGGATCAGGCCATTGCCTTTGGCGCCGGGCGACTCGAAGAGGCCGGGGTGCGTCAGATGCTGGGCAGCGTGGATCGCTCCTACGTGCTGCGTCTGATCGAGGCGCTGGCGCTGGGTGACGGCAAGACCGTGGTCGAGACTTCGGAGGCGCTGCGCCTGAATGGCTTGAGCGCCGCTTCAACCCTGGAAGAAATGTCTGCCGTGCTGCAGCGCATGGCGGTGATTCAGACGGTAGCCGATGCGGCGCAGCCTGACGAGCTGGACCCGCAGGCAGCGGATACGCTGCGCCTGGCAGCACTGATGCCGGCCGACGAGACGCAACTTCTTTACAGCATTTGCCTGCACGGGCGTGCTGACCTCGGGTTGGCACCTGACGAGTATGCGGCGCTGACCATGGTGCTGCTGCGTCTGCTGGCTTTCAAGCCGACGCTGCGTCCGACGGCGCAGGCTGAAAAAAAAACTCTGAAAAGTCTGGCGCCTGAAGCGCCTGCGCTGCCGATCCAGCTACTTGCGGTGCGCAGCACTCCGTTGGCTGCGCAGCCGGTGGCAGCGCGGCCGAGCGAGCCTGCACCCAGGGTGGACAGTGTGCAGGCAGCAGGCAAAGTACTGGCCGTGCCGGTACGCGTGCAGGCTGATTCCCGCGGCGAGGCGGTGGCGGGAGAGTCGAGCAGTGCTGTGCTGCGGCCAACCGAAGAGGGTGATTTCTGGCACAAGGTGGTGAGTCAGCTCATTGCTGATGACGCCATCACTGCCATGGTGCGCGAACTTGCCTTGCAGTCGCAGCTGGTGGCGCAGGACACCGATCAGTGGCTGCTCAGGGTGGAGCGCGAGTCTCTGAATCAGGCTGGCAGCCGTGACCGGCTGGCTACGGCATTGCAGGCTGCTGGTCACGAGGTGCGTCTGGTGGTTGAAGTGGGCCGCGTGACCGACAGTCCGGCCCGGCGCAATGTGGCGCTGCTGGCTGAGCGACAGATGGCGGCCGAGAAAATCATTTTCGACGACCCCTTTGTGCAGACCATGATGCGCGATTTTGGAGCGAAAATTGTCCCCGGCAGCATCAAGCCGGGCTGACCAACCGTTAATCAAGGAAAACCGATGTTCAACAAAGGACAACTCGCTGGCCTCATGAAGCAGGCGCAGACGATGCAGGACAACATGAAAAAGGCCCAGGACGAACTGGGTTTTGTCGAGGTCACCGGTGAGTCCGGCGCCGGCTTGGTCAAGGTCACGATGACCTGCAAACATGACGTCAAGCGCGTCAGCATTGACCCCAGCCTGCTGGCCGAAGACAAGGACATGCTGGAAGATCTGGTGGCTGCCGCTTTCAATGCCGCAGTGCGCAAGGCCGAAGAAACTTCTGCCGAAAAGATGGGCAAGATCACTGCGGGGATGCCGGGCTTGCCCGGCGGCATGAAGTTCCCGTTCTGAGGATGTCCAACGCCAATTCGCTAGACGCGCTGATCCAGGCACTGCGACGTTTGCCCGGCGTCGGGGTGAAGTCGGCTTCACGCATGGCCTTTCACTTGCTGCAGCATGACCGGCCGGCCGCACTGGCGCTGTCGCATGCGCTGCAGGTCGCCGTGGAGGGGGTGCGGCACTGCGAGCGCTGCCACACCTTCACTCAGGACATCATCTGCAATACCTGCCTGGACCCACGGCGTGACGCCAGCAAACTGTGTGTGGTGGAAACGCCAGCCGATCAGTCGGCGGTGGAGCGGACCGGCGCCTACAGCGGCCTGTACTTTGTGCTGATGGGAAAACTCAGCCCGCTCGATGGCATTGGCCCGAAGGAAATTGGTATCAAGGGCCTGTTTGAGCGTGCCTGTGATGGCGTGGTGCAGGAAGTGATTCTGGCGACCAACTTCACCGCTGAAGGCGAAACCACGGCCCATGTGATCAGCGAGGGCCTGAAAGCCAAGGGCCTGCGCCTGACGCGCCTGGCGCGCGGCGTCCCCGTGGGCAGTGAACTGGAGTACGTCGATCTGGGCACCATTGCACACGCACTGGTGGACAGGCGTTAGGCCTGCGGCGCTTGCTACCGTTTGACTGGCGACGCTGGCTTGGCCACTGCCTTGCCACGTGCAACCGGTGCGCGCGCCTTGGTCTTGCCTCGCGCTGCCGGTTTTCGACCCTTCGCCGCGGGGCGTTTGGGTGCAGCCAGGGCTGCCAGTGACAACTGGCCGTTGTCTGCCAGATGCACTGCAACATCAGTTTCAAGATGGCTGGAACGCGCCACCAGCAGGCTCGACCCGGCCTTGATCACAACCCCTCGGGATGGAATGTTGTTGACAATGCGCAATGCCTGCTCGGTCATGCCGACACGCTTGGCCGCGTCGGCGGGTCGCATGGTGGTGGGCGCCAGCCAGACCGTCCAGCTCGCCAGACGCCCGCCACTGTAGGCTTCCAGATTGCGCTGAAAAATCGCTGCATTGTCCCAGGGCAGCAGGATCTGTGGTGTGCCGGCAGCCAGAATGACGGGACGGCTGGCTGATGGATTGAGCGCCTTGAAGTCTTCCAGCGGGACTTCGGCCAGCTTGGCGGCGAGTGCGACATCGATGTCACGCTTGATGTCGACCGTCTGAAAATAGGGATGATTTTCGATCTGCGGCAAGCTTGAGTTGAAGGCGGCCGGATTTCTCACGATGTTCTTCACCGCCTGCAATTTGGGCACGTAAAAACGCGTTTCCATTGGCATGTTGAGCTCGCTGTAGCTGGTGCCCAATCCGGCGCGCTGGTTCTTGCTGATGGCGCGCCCGACGCTACCTTCACCCCAGTTGTAGGCTGCCAGAGCGAGCTGCCAGTCACCAAACATGCCGTAAAGCTTTTGCAGGTAGTCGAGCGCCGCGCGCGTGGAGGCGAGCACATCGCGCCGGTCGTCGCGAAAGGCGTTCTGCTTCAACTCAAAGTTCTTTCCGGTGGCGGGCATGAACTGCCACATACCGGCGGCCTTGGCGCTGGAAACGGCCTGCGGGTTGAAGGCACTCTCGACGAAGGGCAGCAGGGCCAATTCAGTTGGCATGTTGCGCCGTTCAAGTTCTTCAACGATGTGGAACAGGTACTTGCGTGAACGCTCGGTCATGCGCAGGATGTAGTCGTTGCGGCTGCTGTACCAGAGTTCCCGGTCGTGTACCAGCGGGCTCTCCAGATCGGGCATGGCGTAGCCGCGTCGGATGCGTTCCCACAGATCAGCCGGTGGTGCCAGTTGTGCGACCGCGCTGGAAGCCGCCAGCGTGGCTGTGATCGGCAGCAGCTCACCGCTGACGCTGATGGCGGCTTGCTTGTTCCCGATCACCTCAGAGGTGGTGCTGCTGGCGGGTGCTGCCGTGCCGCTGGCGCGGCTGCTCGAATCGGCGCCGGTGATGACGCCGGTGCTGGCGCAGCCTGTCAGCCAAAGCATGCTGCACAGGCACACGATAGGGAAAAATTTCATTGGAATTGGTTTTTCCACTGACGAAGCGCAGCCAGAACGCTGACTTCGTCGTTGGCGCTTGCATCGATCGCTTGTGCTGCCTGAACGACCGCGGCGCGCTGCGTACGCAAGAAGGGGTTGATCTGGCGTTCCAGAACAAGGGAAGAGGGCAGACTGGGCTGCTTGGCCGCGCGCAGCCCCTGCACACTGGCGAGATAAGCCTTCAGCGCGTCATTGTCGGGCTCGACCGCGCAGGCAAATTTCAGGTTGCTCAGCGTGTACTCGTGCGCGCAGCAGATCCGGGTAGGGTCTGGCAGCGCCGAGAGCCGCTTCAGCGAGGTCAGCATCTGCGCCGGCGTGCCCTCGAACAAACGACCGCAACCGCCGCTGAACAGCGTGTCGCCGGAAAAAAGAATCGGTGCCTGGTCCGGCACTTCGGTGTAATAGGCGATGTGACCCGCGGTGTGGCCGGGCACCTCGATCACCTCCAGGTTCAAGCCGAGGCATTGCACTCGCGCGCCATCGCTGAGTCGGGTCAATGGCTCTGGCATGGCTTCGCGCTCCGGCCCAAACACCAGGGCGCCGGTGGCCTGGCGCAACGCAGCGACGCCGCCGGTGTGGTCGGGGTGATGGTGCGTGACTAGAATGGCCTGCAACTGCAGATTGAATTTCTGCAGCGCAGCGAGTACGGGCTGGGCGTCGCCGGGGTCAACCACCAGCGCATGGCTTTCGTCGTGCAGCAGCCAGATGTAGTTGTCGCTGAAGGCGGGTAGTGGGATTAACTTCATGAACGATCAAATTATAGGTTTGCATGACTGGTTTGCGACGCCGCCCGGACGCTATCTGCTGGAGTGGGAGCGCGCGCAGCTCGATCTGGCGGTAGCCGACATTTTTGGTTATCACGCGATGCAACTGGGTTTGAGCGAACTCGATGCCCTGCGTGCCAACCGTATGCCGCACCGCTGGCTGGCCAGTGCCACACCGGCGCCGGGTGTGGCCATCGTGACGGATTTTGCAGCGCTGCCCTTCCCGGCCAGCAGTCTGGATCTGGTGGTGTTGCCCCATTCGCTGGAACTGGCCAGCGATCCACACGCCACGCTGCGCGAAGTGGAGCGTGTGCTGGTGGCCGAGGGGCGTGTCGTGATCTGCGGCTTGAACCCGGTCTCGCTATGGGGTTTTCGACAGAAGCGCGCGCGCCTTTATCGCCGCCTGGGTTTCGGCAAAAAGTTCATGCCACAAGAAGAGTGCATTGGCTACTGGCGCTTGCGTGACTGGCTGCGCCTGCTCGGCTTTGAAGTGGAAGTGGGCCACTTTGGTTGCTACCGACCCGCGCTGGCAAGTGAAACCTGGTTGCGGCGCTTTGCCTGGATGGACTGGATCGGCCAGCGCTGGTGGCCGATTTTTGGCGCAGTCTACTTTCTGGTGGCGGTCAAGCGTGTGCGGGGTGTCACGCTGCTAAGCCCGGCCTGGAGAGCGTCGAGATCGGTGGCGGCAGCGCCGGTGTCGGTGGTCGGCAGCGCGACGCTCAATCGCTCTGAGACAATCATCGACGCAACGATGGGAAAGACCGATTGAATACGATAGAAATCTACACCGATGGCGCCTGCAAGGGCAATCCGGGGCCCGGCGGCTGGGGCGTGCTGCTGAAGTCAAAAGATGCGGAAAAGGAATTGTGCGGCGGGGAGTTGGAGACAACGAACAACCGCATGGAAATGATGGCGGTGATCGAGGCCCTGTCGGCCCTGAAGCGTCCCTGTCATGTGAACCTGCACGTAGACAGCCAGTACGTGCTCAAGGGCACGACCGAGTGGCTCTCCGGCTGGAAAGCCAGGGGCTGGAAGACCGCCTCCAAACAACCGGTCAAGAACGTCGACCTCTGGCAGCGCCTGGACGCGCTGGTGACCAACTCTGCTCACCACATCGAGTGGCACTGGGTCCGTGGCCATGACGGCGACCCCGGCAACGAGCGTGCCGATGAACTGGCGAACCTGGGTGTGGAAAAGGCCTTGCAGCAGCGTTCTTGACCTGCCGCTGTCGTCCCCTCGCGGTCATCCCGGACCCCGCAGCTGTCATCCCGGGCTCCGCAATTGTCATCCCGGGCTCCGCAATTGTCATCCCGGGCTCCGCAATTGTCATCCCGGACTTGATCCGGGATCCAGTTGCACGCATGCACTGGATTGCGGGTCAAGCCCGCAATGACCAATTGGGCCCGCAATGACAATACGCGGTGCGATGACAAGCCAGGGAGACGCAGGACGCAGGTGGAAGTTGGCGTCTCATACGATGTCGCAGGCCACCTGGGTGTCGGCGTTGAGGGCGCGCAGTTCGGGGCGCTGCTCGGCGCAGCGAGCGGCGGCCTTCGGGCAACGGGTTCGGAAGATGCAGCCGGATGGCGGGTTGATCGGGGAGGGCAGATCGCCCTGCAGCAGTTGCAGTTTCTTGTGGCGTTCGCGCCGCGGATCCGGTGTCGGAATGGCGCTGAGCAGGGCCTGGGTGTAAGGGTGGCACGGGTCCTGGTAAATGGCTTGCTTGGTCGCCAGTTCCATGGTACGGCCCAGGTACATCACCATGACACGCTGGCTGATGTGTTTGACCACGGCCAAATCGTGCGCGATGAAGACCAGCGCCAGGCCCATGCGGGATTGCAGTTCCATCAGCAAATTGATGATCTGCGCCTGGATCGAAACGTCGAGCGCCGATACCGGTTCATCGCAGATCACCAGTTTGGGCTCCATCACCAGCGCCCGGGCAATTCCGATACGCTGGCATTGCCCACCTGAAAACTCGTGCGGGTAGCGGTTGATTTGCTGCTCTGTCAAACCGACTTGCTCCATCATGGAGCGCACCTTTTGCATCACCTCGGCGCCGGCCATTTTGGGGTAATGCGTGCGCAGTGGCTCGGCGATGATCTGACCGATCGTCATGCGTGGATCGAGCGAGGCCAGCGGGTCCTGAAAAATCATTTGTACGCTCTTGCGCACGCTTTGCCAGACCTGTGGACCGGCACCACGTAACTCCTGCCCCTGCCAGACAATCCTGCCCGAGGTCGCGGGGATGAGATTGAGCATGGCGCGTGCCAGCGTTGACTTGCCGCAACCCGACTCACCGACAATGCCCAGCGTTTCACCCGGCGAGATGTCAAAAGAAACGCCATCGACCGCCTTGAGCCAGCGCGAAGCTGCCCAGGGCCAGATGGACTCGCCCTTCATTTCAAAGTGAACTTTCAGATCACGAACTGTCAGCAAGGGTGCGGTCAGACTCATACGCCAAGTTCCCTGGCGTGGTGCAGCACTTCGATGGTAGTCTTGTGGCAGGCACGCAGCACGCCAGCCTGGCCGTCGCTGCCGGGCTGGCCTGGCGCCAGTGCCGGACGTGTCTGGACACAATGCCGGTCGGCCAGCGTGCAGCGCTCACTGAACGGGCAGCCCGGCGGTAACTGAGCCATGTTCGGTGGTGCGCCGGGGATGGCAACCAGGGATTGTTCGCCTTGGTGCAGACGCGGAATGGCGCCCAGCAAGCCGACCGTGTAGGGGTGACTGGGATGGTAAAAAATGGACTCCGCGCAGCCTTGTTCCATGACGCGGCCACCGTACAGCACCATGACCTCGTCGCACAGGCCGGCGACGACACCCAAATCGTGTGTGATCATGACGATGGCGGTCCCGAAGTCGCGTTGCAGGTCGCGCAGCAGGGCGATGATCTGCGCCTGCACCGTGACATCCAGCGCTGTGGTTGGTTCGTCGGCAATCAGCACCTCGGGCTCACAGAGCAAAGCCATCGCGATCATGACGCGCTGGCGCATGCCACCGGAGAACTCGTGGGGGTACATATCAAGGCGCCGGGCAGCCTCGGGAATCTTCACGGCATCAAGCGCCTGCACCGAGCGGACACGGGCCGATGCGCGTGTCAGCCCCTTGTGAAATTCCAGCACCTCGGTCATCTGGCGCTCTACCGTCAGATAGGGGTTGAGCGAGGTCATCGGGTCCTGGAAAATCATGGCCACGCGGTTGCCGCGAATCCGGTTCAGGGCGGTTGCCGGCAGGGTCAGCAGGTCCTGCCCGTCAAACAGGGCCTGGCCACTGGCTGCCCCATTGATGGCCAGCAAGCCCATCATGGCCAGCACGGTCTGGCTCTTGCCGGAACCGCTCTCACCGACGATGCCCAGGGTTTGCCCACGGTTCAGGGAAAAGCTGATGTCGTTGACGGCCGTGAGTACGCCGTCAGGTGTTTGAAACTGAACGCTCAGTTTGTTGACTTCAATCAGCGCCATCTTGTTAGCGTTCCTTCGGGTCGAGCGCGTCGCGCATGCCGTCGCCGATGAAGTTGAAGCAGTACAGCGTGACCGACAGCATGGCGGCCGGGAACAGCAAAATCCACGGAGAGACTTCCATCACCTTGGCGCCGTCCTGGATCAGCACACCCCAACTGGTCATGGGTTCCTGAATGCCCAGGCCCAGAAAAGACAGGACGGACTCGGTCAAGATCACCCCGGGCACGGTGACCGTGGTGTAGATGACCACCACGCCGAGCAGATTCGGAACGATGTGGCCAAAGATGATGCGTGTCGTCGATACGCCCATGGCACGCGCGGCTTCCACGTATTCCATGGAACGCAGTGACAGGGTCTGTCCCCGTACAACACGCGCCATGTCCATCCAGGAAAACACCGTGATGGTGATCACCACCAGATAGAACTCGCGGCCCAGAATGGTCACCAGCAGGATGGCGATCAACAGGTAGGGGATGGCATACATCATGTCGACGATGCGCATCATCACGGCATCCACTTTGCCACCCAGAAATCCCGCCGTCGCGCCCCAGGCAATGCCCAACGAGACCGAGGCCAGCGTCGCCAGCAAACCCACCGTGAGTGAGATGCGTCCACCGATCAGGCAACGCACCAGCAAATCGCGTCCCGCTTCATCGGTACCCCAGAAATGCGTATTTTTTAAACTCGGGCCCGTGCTCATCGCATCCCAATCGGCACTGTCAAACGCATGCGGCAACAACCATGGGCCGACCACACAGGCAGCGGCGATCAGCAGCAACAGGCACAGGCTGATCAGGGCTGCCTTGTTGCGCACGAAACGCCTTCGCGCATCGCTCCACAGGCTGCGTGGCTTGGCCACCACGCTGCCGGCTGGGGTGACCGTGGCGGCCATCTCATGGAACTGTTTGGCGCTCAGCATATTCGGCCTAGTACCGGATCTTCGGGTCGAGCCAGGCGTAGGCCAGATCCACCAGCAAATTCAGTGTCACGGTGAGCACCGCGACCAGCACCACCAGGCCCAGCACCAGGGTGTAGTCCCGGTTGCCTGCGCCATTCACGATCAACTTGCCCAAACCCGGCAGGGAAAAGACGGTCTCGGTAACCAGGGCTGAGGTGATGGAGGAGATCGCCAGCGGGCCCACCAGTGAAACCACCGGCAGCAGCGCGGGCTTGAGCGCGTGGCGCAACACGACCACGCGCGTTGGCAGACCCTTGGCGCGGGCAGTGCGGATGAAGTTGCTGTGCATCACCTCGATCAGGCTGCCGCGCATCACGCGCCCGATCACCGAGACGTTGATGAAGGTCAGCAACACCATTGGCAAGATCATGAAACGCAACTCAAAGTCGTGCCACCCGCCCGCTGGAAGCCACTTGAGCAGAATCGCAAAGACGATGATCAGCACCGGCCCGATGACAAAGCTCGGTACAGCGCTGCCGACATTGCCAATGAGCATGACGAAGTGGTCCGCCACACTGTTTTGTCGCAGTGCTGCGACGATACCCAGGCCGACGCCTATGATCAGCGATACGATCAACGAACCGCCACCAATCGCAGCGGACACTGGCAGTGCATTGGCCACCAGGTCATTGACCGACCAGTCGGCGTAGCGAAAGGACGCTCCCAGGTCGCCGTGCAGCAGACTCTGCAGATACATCAGGTACTGCTGCCACAGTGGCAGGTCGAGGTGGTACTTGGCTTGCAGATTGGCCAGCACCGCCGCCGAGACCTGGCGCTCGCTGTCGAACGGTCCACCTGGCGTGGCGTGCAGCAGAAAGTAGCAGACCGATATGACTGCCAACATGGTCGGCAGCGTCGACAGGACCCGGCGCAGGGTATAGGACCACATGGCGCGTGCGCTTTAGTGCTTGATGATGTAGAAGTCTTTGGAGCGGTAGTGGTCTTGCGGGTTCAACTCGGAGTAGCCGCCCACATAGGGTTTGATCAGGCGTGGCAGCGAGTACTGGACCAGTGGAATGATCGGGTAGTCATCCATGATGGTCTTGGAGGCCTGGGTCAGCAGCGCCTTGCGTTTGACGACGTCGGTGGACTGCGTCCCTTTTTGAATGATCGCCTCAGCCTCGCGGTTGCAATGATGGTTCGTGTTCTGGTCCGAGTCGCAGCGCACCAGCGCCAGAAAAGTGGTGGCGTCGTTGTAGTCGGCAAGCCAGCCGTTGCGCGCTATCTGAAAGCTGCCGTCGTGCCGCTTCTTGGCAAGCACCTTGAATTCCATGCTTTCGGTTTCCATGATGATGCCGAGTTTGGTCTTCCACTCGGATGCGACGAATATCGCCATCTTCTTGTGGTACTCGCTGGTGTTGTAGGAAAAGCCATACTTCGTGCCCGGCTTGACGCCAGCTTGCTCAAGCAGTTTTTTGGCTTCGGCCACGCGCTTGTCCATCGGCCAACTGGCCCATTCGTACGGCGTGGGGTCGGCACCGACGACGCCCGGCACGATCAGGCTGTAGGCAGGTGCCTGCCCGTCGGCGGTGACGCGCTTGGACAGGATTTCCCGGTCAATCACCATGGACAAGGCCTTGCGCACACGCACATCCTTGAAGGCCGGGTCCTTCGTCTGGTAGTCGTAATAGCGAATGCCGATAATCGCCTGATTGCGCAATTCCTTCGGGTATTGCACCTTGTATTTTTCAAACACGCCCGGCGGCAGCTGGTAGACGTAATCGGTCTCACCGGACTCCCACAACTTGACGTCGGCAAACTGATCTTCAATGGGCAGGTAGGTCACCCGTGTCAGGGTCACATGGGCAGCGTCCCAGTAGTTCGGGTTCTTTTCCACCACGATGCGGTTGTTCACCTGCCAGTCCTTGAGCACATAGGCGCCGTTGCCCACCATGTTGCCGGGCTTGACCCAGTCCTTGCCCCACTTTTCTACTGTGGCTTTGTGCACCGGGCCCAATTGCGTATTGGCCACCAGCTCGGGCATGAAGGCCACAGGGTCCTGGGTCCTGATTTCCAGTGTCAGCTTGTCCAGGGCCTTCACGCCCAGTTCGCTGCCCGGCTTTTTGCCCTGCGCTACTTCCAGACCGTTGAGCAGAAAAACTCCAAAGGTTGCCGCATAGGGTGAAGCAGTCTTGGGATCAACGAAGCGGCGAATGGCATAGACAAAGTCCTCGGCGCTGATCGGATCCCCATTAGAGAACTTCGCGTTTGCTCGCAGTTTGAAAACCCAGGTCGTCGGGCCCGTCTGCTTCCAGCTCTCGGCGACTCCGGGTACGGTTTTGCCGGTTGTGTCAGTAGCCGTCAAGCCCTCGAACAGATCGCGCAGGATCTGGTTGGCCGGCACGGTTTCTGCCACTGCCGGGTCCATGCTCTCGGGCTCCGAGCCGTTCGAGCGTGTCAAGGTCTGGGTCGGATGCAATTGCACGCCCGGCGGGATGGTTGCTGCGTTGCTGGTGATGACAAAGCTGGCAGCAAGGGTGATCGCCATCGCGGACATGTTCAGAACACGGTTCATGGTTTTAATTCCTGGTATCTTGCAATTATCGTGCGCCGACCGGACCGCCTCAATGGGGCAGCTTGCTGGTATCGATGTCCACATAGCGCCAGAATCCTCGGGACGTGGGGTGGCGCCGGTAGCCGATCAGCCAGGGCTGGATCATGTCGGTGCGGATGCGGTGCGTGGAAAATTTGTAGGGCATGTAGGCGACCATGATCTTGACCAGCTGTTGCATGATGGCGAGGCGCTCCGGGCCATCAGGCATCAACTGTTGCTTCCTGTACAGATTGTCAAATTCGGTATTCTCAAATCGGGACAGATTGCCTTCGCCCTTGCTCGGTCCATAGGCCAGGCCGAGAGCGCCAGCGCCGTCCGGGCTGGACGCGCCGTAACCCAGACCCCACAGCATCAGCTTGCCGGCGCGCGCCGCTTTCAGGTGTTCCGGCCACTTGCCGGTCTTGAACTCGATCTTGATGCCGATCGTGTCCATGTTCTTCTTCCAGATCTGGTTGAGCTCGCGCGAGGCGGCGTCGGGCTGCGTCGAGTACTGCAGCACCAGGGGCTTGCCGTCAGGCATCTCGCGCCAGCCATCGCCGTTGCGGTCCACATAGCCGAACATATCGAGCAAGGCGGCCGCGCGAGCCCGATTGAACTCGCTCATCTCGGTTTTGAATTTGGGGTCGTAACCGTAGGTGGTGGGTTGCATGGGACCCTGCGCCGGAATGGCCTGGTTGCGCCGCGGCAGACGGATCTCTTCTTCGGTGTTGTAGGCCAGCGCGATGGCGCGGCGCAGAGCGACCTTGTCCGGCGTATAGCCGCCCACCGTGGCGTCCTCCATGTTGAAGTAGGTCACCGTGACGTCAGGCGCCGCGACTCGCTCCATCGTGATGCCGCGCTTGGCCAGATTGGGTGCCACGCGGTTGTTCGGAATCGCCTGGTAGGAGAAGGCGGCGGGCAGGTACATCAGGAAATCGTGATCATTGCTCAGGAAGGACAGCCAGCGTGGCTGAATTTCCTCAATGATCGAGATCTCGACCCGGTCCACCAGCGGGATCCGCTTGCCCTTGAGCCTCCGGTAGATTTCCTGCGAGCGTGCATCGTCAGCGGGCGGCTCAGCCTCCCAGTACGCTTCACGGAAATTGGGGTTGCGCACAAAGGTCATCTTGGACGAGCGTACCCACTGGTCGAGCTTGAAGGGGCCGGTGCCAACCGGATGCTCCATGATCTTGTCGCCGTACTTCTCCACGACTTCGCGCGCTACCGCACCGAAAATGCTGGAGTCGGCCAGCGCGTAAATGAAGCGGGGACGCGGCTCCTGCATCTTGAACTCGATGGTGTAGCGGTCCAGTGCGCGTATGCCTTCGACTTCCTTTTCGTAATTAAAAGTGGCGCCGGGCTTCTCCGCCTCGCGCCGCAGTTCTTCCATGCCCAGCAGCTTTTCCTCTTCCAGATCGCTGTAGAGCTGGCTCTTTGTCTTGGGGTCAAAAATGCGCTTGTAGCTGTAGGCAAAGTCGTACGCGGTGAGTTCGCGCTTCTTGCCGCCGAAGGCCGGGTCGTCAGCAAAGTAGATGCCGGGCTTGATTCTCACTGAGTAGGTACGGAAGTCATCGCTGATAACGGGCATGCCCTGCGCCACGTTAGGGATCACCTTGGCGGGACGTGCCAGGTAGTCGTAGGTATAAAGCGCATCGAAAATATTTTCGGTGGCGATGCGTGAATAGGCGTCCGACAGCTGGGCTGGATCGAAGCCGGTCTCGGCGATCTCGAAGGCGTAGCGCAACACTTTTTCCGCTGGCTTGGTCTGGGCCGGCGTACTGCCGATGCCCGCCACAAGCAGGCAGATCAGGCAAAAAAATCGCGAAAATTGAAATTTCATAGCAAGAAACACCTGTGCCAATTGATACCAGTGCAAGCATAATCGCAGCGGTCAGTATATTCACGCGATTGTCACGAAAAGTCTCACAATATGTTTTCCTACATCCTGCGACGCATCTGGCAGATGATCCCCACGCTGCTGGGGGTGATTCTGCTGATCTTCTTTTTGTTCAAGTTCTTTGGCGGCGATCCGGTCGAAATCATGGCCGGTCTGAAAGCCTCACCCGAGCGTATTGCCTCCCTGCGCGCGCAACTCGGTCTGGACAAGTCGGTGTGGGAGCAGCTCTGGGTCTTTATGCAGCAGATCTTCAGCTTCAACTGGGGCAAGAGCTGGACCACCAACGAGGCGATCTCCGACATCTTTTCAAGCCGGCTGCCGGCCACGCTGACGATCATGATCCCGATCATGCTGCTTGAAGTGCTGCTGGCCATTGTGGCCGGTCTGGCGGTGGCTTATGTGCGCGGCAGTCTGACGGATCGCGCCATCATGATCATCACCACGGTCGCCCTGTCGATCAGCTTTCTGGTTTACATCATCGTCGGGCAGTTTTTGTTCGGCTTTGTGCTGGGCTGGTTCCCGGTGCAGGGTTGGAGCAACAGCGTCTGGAAGAACCTTATCACCTACGCGCCACTGCCGGTGTTCCTCGCGGTGCTAGTGAGTCTGGCGCCGCAGACCCGGCTCTACCGCAGCTTTTTCCTCGACGAGATCGGTCAGGACTATGTGCGCACGGCGCGCGCCAAGGGCGTCTCTGAAAACGTCATTCTGCTCAAGCACGTGTTGCGCAACGCCATGATTCCGATTCTGACCAATGTCGCCACCGGCCTGCCGGGCGTTTTTATCGGCTCCTTCCTGATCGAGGTCTTTTTCTCAATTCCGGGTCTGGGACGCGAGATCGTTACCGCCGTCAATCGCAGTGACTATCCGGTCATCCAGGCGGCCACCGTTTATCTGGCGGCGCTGACCATGGTGATCAACCTGATCACCGACGTCCTGTACAAGTTTGTTGACCCGAGGGTGACACTGAAATGAGCACAGATCTCTTGCAAGCCTTGCCCCGTTCACCCGGCGTCTGGGCGCAGGCCTGGACCCGCCTGAAGAACGACCGGGTCGGCATGGTGTCCCTCGGGGTGACGCTGTTCTTTATTGTTCTGGTGCTGCTGGCGCAACTGGGGCTGGTAGCCAAGGACTGGCAGAAGGAAGTGGGCACACCGTTTGCGCCGCCGCACATCGTTGGCAAAATCGTCGATGGCTCACAGACAGCGGTGATCGATGCGATTGCCGGGCCGAGCGTCGATATGAGCGATGTCGATCCGCTGGCGCCTCGTTATGAAGAGTGGAAAAAGCGCGCCGCTGAATTCAAGGCCACCATCACGCAGAAATCCGATACCCTGCCGCTAGGTGGTGATCAGCTCGGGCGCGATGTGCTGAGCAAGGTAATCAAGGGGGCTCAGGTGTCGATTACCGTGGGATTGACGGCAGCCCTGTTTGCCACGCTGATTGGCACCATCCTGGGCGCCTTGGGCGGCTATTTCGGTGGGCGCATTGGTGACTTTCTGGAATGGGTCTACAACGTTTTCACCGCCATCCCCTACATCCTGCTGGTGTTTGCGTTGGCGGCCGTGCTCAAATCCGGGCCGCTGGCCGGCACCCTGGGCAGTGGTGCCTGGACCGTGGTCATTATTCTGAGCCTGGTTGGCTGGACCGGCATTTACCGCCTGGTGCGCTCCGAATACATGAAGCACCGCTCGCGCGAATATGTGCGTGCCGCCGAGGCCATAGGCGCCTCACACGCCTCGCGCATGTTCACGCACATCCTGCCGAACATCAGCCACGTCGTTCTGGTGCAACTGAGCCTGCATGTGGTCGGTTTTATCAAGGCCGAGGTGATCCTGTCATTTCTGGGTCTGGGCGTGCCGATTGACATGGTCAGCTGGGGCACCATGCTGTCTGAGGCGCAGACTGAACTGGTGCAGGGCAAGTGGTGGCAGCTGGTGGCTGCGACCGTCTTCATGGCGACTTTTGTCACCGCCTTTGCGCTACTGACCGACGCCCTGCGCGATGCGCTGGACCCGAAGTTGCGTTGAGATGATGAAAACAATGCACCTCTTGTCATGCCATCCTTTACAGTTGCCATGCGAGACGAGGAAGTCGTCATCCCTGACGGGGAAGTTGTCATGCCGGACTCGATCCGGCATCCAGTCTTTGCGAGCCCTGGATTGCGGATCAAGTCCGCAATGACGTGTATGGATTTACCAAAGAACAAGCCATGAACCCATTGATCAGTGTGCAGGATCTGCACGTGTCCTTTCGCATGAGCAAGACCGAAACCGTCGAGGCGGTGCGCGGCGTGAGTTTCGACATCCCGGCCAACAGCACGGTGGCGCTGGTAGGCGAGTCGGGCAGCGGCAAGAGTGTGAGTGCCATGAGCATCGTGCGCCTGCTGCCGGAAAACGCCATTCTGGGCCAGCACAGCAAGGTTCTTTACAACGGTCGCGATCTGCTGGCCGCACCGTTGGAAGACATGCGTCGCTTGCGTGGCAAGGATATTTCGGTGGTGTTTCAGGAGCCCATGAGTTCGCTCAACCCGGTCTTCACGGTAGGCGAGCAGATCGCCGAGGTGCTGCGCATTCACCTCAAGCTGAACTCCAGGCAGGCACTGGACCGCACACTGGACCTGATGACCGAAGTCGGTATCCCGAATCCGAAGGAACGGCTCAAGTCCTACCCGC
>JBAXFI010000044.1:0-17117 GCA_037139995.1 Comamonadaceae bacterium
TTGTCAATCATCACTTGACCAAAGCCCGAGCAGCTAACCTGCGTTGAGCCTTCCATCAAGCGGGCAAAGTCATAGGTCACTTTCTTGCTCGCGATCGATTTCTTCATCGAACTGATGATCAGATCGGCCGCTGCGACCCATCCCATGTGACGCAGCATCATCTCTGCCGAAAGTATTTCGGAACCCGGGTTCACATAATCCTTGCCCGCGTACTTCGGCGCCGTACCGTGCGTTGCCTCAAAGCAGGCCACGGTGTCGGAAAGGTTGGCGCCCGGTGCGATCCCGATGCCGCCAACCTGGGCTGCCAGTGCGTCCGAGATGTAGTCACCATTCAGGTTCAAGGTCGCAATCACGCTGTATTCCGCCGGGCGCAGCAGGATTTGCTGCAGGAATGCATCGGCGATGCTGTCCTTGACGATGATCTCCTTGCCGGTCTTGGGATTCTTGAATTTGCACCAGGGTCCGCCGTCAATCAGTTCGGCACCAAACTCCTTTTGTGCCAGTCCGTAGGCCCAGTCACGGAAGCCACCTTCGGTGTACTTCATGATGTTGCCCTTGTGCACAATGGTCAAATTCGGTTTGTCATTGTCGATGGTGTACTGCAGGGCCTTGCGCACCAGACGTTCGGTACCTTCACGCGAGACCGGCTTGATGCCTATGCCGGAAGTTCCAGGGAAGCGGATCTTCGTCACTCCCATCTCGTTCTGCAGGAAATTGATCAGTTTTTTGGCCTTGTCGGACTCGGCTTCAAACTCGATACCGGCGTAAATATCTTCGGAGTTTTCACGGAAGATCACCATATTGGTTTTTTGCGGCTCCTTGACGGGGCTGGGAACGCCGTCAAAGTACTGGATCGGACGCAAGCAAACGTACAGATCAAGTTCCTGGCGCAACGCCACATTCAGGGAGCGTATGCCACCCCCCACCGGCGTGGTCAACGGGCCCTTGACGGACACCACGTACTCACGCAAGGCCTGCAAGGTTTCTGCGGGCAGCCAGACGTCCGGGCCGTAGACCCTGGTCGACTTCTCGCCGGCATAAACCTCCATCCAGTGAATCTTCTTCTTGCCACCGTAAGCCTTGGCGACAGCGGCATCAACCACCTTGAGCATAACCGGCGTGATGTCAAAGCCGGTCCCATCACCCTCGATAAACGGAATCACCGGCTGATCTGGCACATTGAGCGACATGTCGGCATTCACCGTGATCTTTTGGCCCTGGGATGGCACCTTGATGTGCTGGTACATGAAATTTCTCCTTGGAAGGTCGATTTCAGGCCCGGTTTGGAACCCAAATCAGCCAAATAGCCCTATTCCACACCGGGTTGAAGGGACTTTTTGATTTTAGTTCCAAAAAAACGCCAGTTTTTGTCAACCAGCGGCAAACCCGGCCCGTTACGGACAGACCTTCCAAAGCTTGGGGGGAAATTTTTGAAATAACGTTATCTCAAGGAAACTGAACATGAACAAAATCCTCGCCGCTTTGGTTGCTGGTCTTTTCGCTGCTGGTGCTTTCGCTCAAGCTGCCGCACCTGCTGCTGCTCCCGCTAAGGCTGCGGCTCCCGCTGCTGCTGCTGCACCTGCTGCTGCTCCCGCCAAGGCTGCTGCTCCCGCTGCTGCTGCTGCTCCGGCTGCTGCTAAGGCTGACGACAAGGCTGAAAAAGCTGCTGCTGCCAAGGCCGCCAAGGCTGACAAGGCTGCTGCTGCCAAGGCTGCCAAGGCTGAAAAAGCTGCTGCTGGCAAGGCTGCCAAGGCTGAAAAGGCTCCTGCCAAGAAGGCTGCCGCTTCTGCTGCCAAGTAATAAGACCTTCAGAAGCACAGCTTCTGAAACTTATCAAAATGCCCGCTTTGGCGGGCATTTTTTTGTCTGAGTCACTTTGACACCTGCACTCTTTGCAGCAAAATCGGCGTATGAAAAAATTGTTCACAGTCCTGCTCGGCTGCGCTCTTTCACTCGGGCCCAGGGTGCACGCACAAGACGGGCCGCAAATGAACCTGCCGCGCGTCAAGATTGGCGCCGGCATGCATCTGATTGACGCTCAACTGGCGACCAACGCCCAACAAAGAGCGACCGGTCTGATGTTTCGCAAAGAAATGCCGGCCTCTGAAGGCATGCTGTTCGTCTTCGAGCAGGCCAGCGAACAATGCTTCTGGATGAAGAACACGCTGATCCCGCTGTCGGCAGCCTTTGTCGCCGACGACGGCACCATCGTCAACCTGGCAGACATGAAGCCTCAGACCACCGATTCCCACTGCTCGGCCAAGCCGGTGCGCTACGTCCTTGAGATGAACCAGGGTTGGTTCGACAAGAAGGGCATCAAGGCCGGTTTCAAGCTCTCGGCAAGATCGTTTCAGGGCAATTAAGAGGTCCCCCGCCCGGCCTCAGGCGAAATTACTTTCGGCAAAACTCCAGTTGACCAGTTTGTCGAGGAAGGTTTCGACGAACTTGGGGCGCATATTGCGGTAATCGATGTAATAGGCGTGTTCCCAGACGTCGACGGTCAGCAGCGCTTTGTCCGCAGTCGTGAGCGGCGTCCCGGCAGCGCCCATATTGACGATGTCAACCGAGCCGTCTGCCTTTTTCACCAGCCAGGTCCAGCCAGAGCCAAAGTTGCCGACTGCAGATTTGACAAATGCCTCCTTGAAGGCTGCGTAAGAACCCCACTTGGCAGTGATCGCCGCAGCCAGAGCACCCGATGGCTCACCACCGCCGCTCGGCTTCATGCAGTTCCAGAAAAACGTGTGGTTCCAGATTTGTGCCGAGTTGTTGTAGATACCGCCACTGGACTTCTTGATGATGTCTTCCAGTGCCATGTTCTCAAAATCCGTTCCTTTTTGCAGGTTGTTCAGATTGACGACATAGGCGTTGTGGTGCTTGCCATGGTGGAACTCCAGCGTTTCCTTGGAATAGTTCGGCGCCAAGGCGTCAAGCGCATAAGGCAGGGCGGGCAGTGTGTGTTCCATGAGATCCTCGTCGGTTGATGGGTAAAGATGGGCGATTGTAGAAACTTTGTTCAATTTGCGTCGGCGACCGTCAAATCAAGCTTGCCGTCGGCCAGAGTTGCCTGCAGCGCCTGTCCGACCCGGGCTTGTTGCACGCTGGTGATGGTCTTTCCGTCACTGTCAGTGAGCCAGGCATAGCCACGCTGCAACACCAGACTGGGGTCGAGCAAACCCAGGCGCAGCGAGGCCCGCTGCAGGTCCTGCTGCTTTTGCTTCACAAAATCGAGCGCCAGATAGCTCAGTCGCTGCGCGCGCGAAGCCAGTTGCAGACGCTGCTGCGCCACCCGCGCGGAGGGACGCCCCAGGCGTGACGCTGTCAGGTCAAGGCGCTGACTGTGCTGGTCAATATGCCGGTAGGCCGCAAGTTGGCAGCGCCGCGCCAGACCGTCCAGTCGGGCCAGCCAAACCTCGCGCGGCTGCGCTACCAGTTCGGCGGCAGCCGTCGGGGTCGGAGCCCGCAGGTCAGCCACGAAGTCGGCAATCGTGAAGTCGGTCTCATGCCCCACGCCACAAACGACAGGCACCGGACTTTGCACCAGGGTGTATGCCAAGCGCTCGTCATTGAACGCCCACAGGTCTTCTGCCGAACCGCCACCGCGCACCAACAGGATCACATCGATAGGCGCACTGCCCTGCTTCGTCAAAAGGTAGAGCTTTGACAGGGCCTGAATCAACTCTTCTGGCGCGCTGCTGCCCTGAACCGCGGCCGGCACCAACAGCACCGGGATGTGCGGCGCGCGCCGCTGCAGAGCAGTCATCACGTCATGCAAAGCGGCCGCACCCAGCGAAGTCACGACACCGATGGCGCGCGGCATAACTGGCAAGGGACGCTTTCTGGCAGCATCGAACAGTCCTTGCGCCTCCAGCTTGGCCTTGAGCTTGAGAAATTTCTCGAACAAGGCGCCCGCTCCGGCCTGCCTCATGCTTTCAACAATCAGTTGCAGATCGCCACGCGCCTCGTAGACGCCCAGTCGGCCGTACAACTCAACCAGTTCGCCATCACGTGGGGAAAAATCGAGCATGCCGGCGGCACGGCGAAACATGGCGCAGCGAATCTGGGCGTTTTCGTCCTTCAGGGAAAAATAGCAGTGGCCACTGGAAGCCCGAGAAAAACCGGATACCTCGCCGCGCACCAAAACCGGGTTGAAACGTGCCTCCAGCGCATCGGCAACAGCGCGGCACAAAGCGTCGACACGCCAGACCTTGGGCGCGGGCGGGGAGAATTCGGATTCAGGAGGCTGGGACATAATCACGCTGCCCATTATCTGTGCGGAGATTGCATTTGTTTTCCATCATACAAGCCGCCGGCTGGCCGATCTGGCCGCTCATTGCCTGCTCTATCCTGGCTTTGGCCCTGGTCATCGAGCGGTTCATCAGCCTGCAGGTGAAAAAGATTGCGCCAGCGCATTTGCTGCAGGAAGTTCTGAGCGTTTCGCGCACCGCCGTACCGGCGCCCGAGGTGATCAACCAACTGGAGAAGAACTCAGCGCTCGGCGAGGTCCTTGCCAGCGGTTTTCGAGCGCTGCACAGCAACCCGCGCTGCAGCGAAGTTGACCTTCGCTCCAGCATGGAGGGGGTCGGTCGCATGGTGGCGCACCGCCTTGAGCGCTATTTGAGCGCACTGGCCACGATTGCCTCGGCGGCGCCGCTGATGGGCCTGTTTGGCACGGTGGTCGGAATGATTGAAATTTTTGGCTCCCAAACCCCGGCCGGCGGTGCCACGGGAGGCAACCCGGCGCAACTGGCGCACGGCATTTCGGTGGCCTTGTACAACACGGCGTTCGGTCTGATTGTGGCTATTCCGTCGCTCATTTTCTGGCGCTACTTCCGGGCCCGGATCGATGACTATCTGCTGACCCTGGAACTGGCGTCCGAGCGAATGGCACGCCACCTCAACACGCTGCGCAAGTAAAGCAACATGAATTTCCGACCGCGCGTCCACGATGAGCCCGAGATCAACCTGATTCCGTTCATCGACGTCCTGCTGGTGGTGCTGATCTTTCTGATGTTGTCCACCACCTACAGCAAGTTCACCGAGCTGCAACTTCAGTTGCCGGTCGCTGACGCTCAGGCACAACGGGATCACGCCAAGGAGGTGCTGGTCAGCGTTACCAGCGAAGGTGCCTACGCGATCAACAAAGTGCCACTGCCTGAACGCAGCGTCGAAGCGCTTGCAGCTGCCCTGCTTGAAGCAGCCAAGGCAGGCAAGGACTCGGTGCTGATCATTAGCGCCGATGCCAGCGCCAGACACCAGGCCGTGGTTACGGTGATGGAGGCAGCCCGCCGCAGCGGCCTGACACAAATCACCTTTGCCACACAGTCTTCGGCGCGGGCCGCAACGCCCTAATCCATGAACATGGCCGCGCAACAAGCAGCCTTGCATCGCTCACTGACTGACGCCTGGGCGCACAGGGGAGCGCTGGCCTGTTTGCTGTGGCCGCTGTCTTTGCTCTATGGCGCCCTGGCATCGCTGCGGCGCCAGTTGTTCAAGCTTGGGGTGTTCGAGACGGGTCGGGTTGGCGTCCCGGTGATAGTGGTTGGCAATGTGGTGGCGGGCGGCTCGGGCAAGACACCCGTCGTCATGGCACTGGTACAACACCTGCAGCGCAGCGGTCGCACGGTCGGCGTCATCTCGCGCGGCTACGGGCGCGGCCAACGCGACTGCCGCGAAGTGCTAACGGACAGCAGCGTCGTCGACGTCGGCGACGAACCCTTACTGATCCAAAGGAGCACAGGGGCCAAGGTCTTTGTCGCTCCGGCACGCGTTGATGCGGCCAGGGCCCTGCTGCAGCGCCATCCTGAGACCGAATTCATTGTCTGCGACGATGGATTGCAGCATTGGGGCTTGCATCGCGATCTGGAGATCTGTGTGTTTGACGATCGTGGTGTCGGCAACGGCTTCTTGCTGCCCGCCGGGCCGCTGCGTGAACCCTGGCCGCGCATGGCGGATCTGGTCTTGCACACCGGCAAGCACCCGGCCTTTGGCGGTTTTCGCGCCCAGCGCATGCTGGCTGATCATGCCCGGCGAGCCGATGGCAGCGCTCTTGACCTGGGAGCTTTGATGGCGCCCGACGCCAAGCCGCTGCTGGCGCTGGCGGCGATTGCAAAGCCGGAGGAATTTTTCGCCATGTTGCGCGCGACGGGTCTGAAGCTGGCTCGTACCGACGCTCTGCCCGATCATGATGATTTGGTCTCCTGGTCAAAGCAGGATCACAGCGCCTATCGCATCGTCTGCACGGAGAAGGATGCGGTGAAGCTGTGGCCCCTGCTGCCTGACGCACTGGCCATACCACTGCTGTGCACACCGGAGCCGGACTTCATTGCGCGCCTTGACAGCCTGCTTTCGGGTCTGCTGACTGATCGCTCCAAGGCGGCGCTATCATGTCGACATGGACACACGACTTCTTGAATTGCTGGTTTGCCCGGTCACCAAAGGCCCTCTTGAATATGACCGCGAGAAGCAGGAATTAGCCTCCCGTAGCGCGCGCCTGGCCTACCCGGTGCGCGACGGCATTCCGGTCCTGCTGGAGAACGAGGCGCGTACTTTGAGCGACGAGGAACTCGGACTTTGAATTTCACAGTCCTGATTCCCGCGCGCCTGGCCTCCACCCGCCTGCCCAACAAACCCCTGGCAGATATTGCCGGTCTGCCCATGGTGGTGCGGGTCGCGCAGCGCGTCGGCTCGCTGGCCCACAAGGGCCGCAAGGTCCGCGTTGTAGTGGCCGCGGACAACAGCGAAATCATGGAAGCCTGCCGCTTGCATCAGGTCGAAGCAGTATTGACGCGCGCTGACCACGCTTCAGGTAGCGATCGTCTGGCCGAAGCGTGTGAGTTGCTGAGTTTGGGCGACGAAGAAATCGTGATCAACGTGCAAGGTGACGAACCGCTGATAGCACCAGCGCTGGTAGAGGCGGTGGCTCGTTTGCTGAGCGAACAGCCGACAGCCAGCATGAGCACGGCGGCTCATGCCATTGATAACGTGGCCGATTTCCGCAACCCCAACGTCGTCAAAGTGGTGCTGGACGCCAGCGCCATGGCGCTCTATTTCAGTCGAGCCCCGATCCCGCTCTGGCGTGATCAACCGACCTGCCTGCCCAGCCCAGCGCCGCTGCGCCATATTGGCATCTACGGCTATCGGGTCGGCTTCCTTCGGAAATTCCCAACACTGTCCCAGGCACCGATGGAACTCGCTGAGTCGCTGGAACAACTGCGCGCCTTGTGGCATGGCTACCGGATTGCGGTGCACGTCACGCAGGAGGCCCCTGGCGCTGGCGTTGACACGCCGGAAGATCTCGAGCGTGTGCGCCGCCTCTTCCGTGCCTGAGCGACGTGCTATTCTTCGAACCAACAAGGCATTGTGGTCGGCTTGGAAATACGCTGAACAATGCGGCCTGATTTTCAATTGCTCGAAAGATCGTCATGAAACTTATTCTGTTGGGCGCCCCCGGCGCTGGCAAAGGTACGCAAGCCACCTTCATCTGTCAAAAATACGGTATTCCGCAAATTTCAACCGGCGACATGTTGCGGGCTGCCGTCAAGGCCGGCACGCCACTGGGCATTGAGGCGAAAAAAATAATGGATGCGGGTGGGCTGGTGAGCGACGAGTTGATCATCAATCTGGTGAAGGAACGAATTGCCCAGTCAGACTGCGTCGGCGGCTTCCTGTTTGACGGGTTTCCGCGCACCATCCCGCAAGCCGACGCCATGAAAGCGGCGGGTGTCAAACTCGATTACGTGCTGGAAATCGATGTGCCTTTTGACGCCATCATCGAACGCATGAGCGGGCGACGCTCGCACGCACCGTCGGGGCGTACCTACCACGTCAAATTCAATCCGCCAAAGGTCGCCGGTCTGGACGACATCACCGGTGAAGCCCTGATTCAGCGTGCCGATGACAATGAAGAAACTGTCAAGAAGCGCCTTGAGGTCTACAGCGCTCAAACCCGTCCTCTGGTGGAATACTACGCCAGTTGGGCCACGGCGGAGCCCGCTGCAGCCCCCAAATACCGTGCTATCAGCGGTACGGGTGACGTCAACGAAATTTCGGCGCGTGCCTTCGCAGCACTGGTGAGCTGATCAGCGCAAGCGGGCCAGCAGCGGCCCCTGGTAAATATTTTTCGCGATCGCTTGCATTCTTTTGAAAACTGGTTAAAAATACAGCTACTGGATATGAATCCAGTGTGTATAGACCGACAGCAAGCCCCGCCCAATTACCAAGGAGTCGCCATGCTTGAGAGCCCCAAACTGACAGCCCGTCAGCAACAGATTCTGGACCTCATACAGAGTGCCATCGCGCGCACCGGCGCACCGCCAACCCGGGCCGAGATCGCAACCGAACTGGGTTTCAAGTCGGCCAATGCGGCCGAAGAGCATCTGCAGGCGCTGGCACGCAAAGGCGTGATTGAACTGGTCAGCGGCACCTCGCGCGGCATCCGCCTCAAGAGCGAAGCATTGCGCTCAATCAATGAATCACGCAACAAGCAGTACTCCTTCCAACTCCCGAGTCTGGCACAACTGGCTTTGCCACTGATTGGACGGGTTGCCGCCGGATCGCCAATTCTTGCGCAGGAGCACATCGATCAAACCTATTACCTGGAGAGCAGTCTGTTTCAGCGCAAGCCTGACTATCTGCTCAAGGTACGGGGCATGTCGATGCGCGATGCCGGCATCATGGACGGCGACCTGCTGGCGGTGCAGTCCACCAAAGACGCCAAAAACGGCCAGATCGTGGTGGCTCGCTTGGGCGACGAAGTGACAGTCAAGCGCTTCAGGCGCAACAAGAACCTGATTGAACTGCACCCCGAAAACCCGGATTACCAGACCATTGTGGTGGAGCCCGGTGAGCCCTTTGAAATTGAAGGTCTGGCTGTTGGCCTTATCCGCAACACCATGCTGATGTAAGCGCACAGACTGCTTTCTACCGAAAACTTTCCAAATGAGCATTGCCCTGTTTGCCATTCCTGGCGTCCTGTCTCCGCTGCATGCCTGGTGGCGCGGTTTCCAGCACATTCCTGCATCCAGACCCGCGCCACGGCATCGGGTCGCCCCTGCCCAGGTGACCACGACACCCCTGGTTCTCAAGCCACTTCGAGTCGTGCGCATTCTCGAAGCAGGTCAGGCGCCAACGCACGTGGGTCGGATGACCATCTCCGGCCGCATGGCCGATGTCTGCGCTGAACTGGATCGGCTCGCAGCGCTGCACTGATTCTTCTTTTGGGCGTTGCGTCTGCAGGGCACCAAGGAAATGCCAAGGCACAATATCAACCTATGAATATTGTGATTTTGGACGATTACCAGGATGCCGTTCGCAAGCTCGAATGCGCCGCCAAGCTCGAACCCTACCCGGCCAAGGTTTATACGAACACCGTCAAAGGACTGGGTCAGTTGTCATTTCGACTTAAGGATGCTGACGTCATTGTGCTGACACGCGAGCGTACCCACATGCCGCGCCCGCTGATCGAGAAACTGCCCAAGCTCAAACTGATTGTGCAAACCGGACGGGTCGGCTCGCACATTGACGTGAACGCCTGCACCGAGCGTGGCATTGCGGTCGCTGAAGGGACTGGTTCACCGGTGGCTCCGGCCGAGTTGACCTGGGCGCTCATCATGGCAGCCATGCGCCGCCTGCCGCAGTACATAGGCAACCTCAAGCACGGCGCGTGGCAACAATCGGGACTCAAGGCTGGCTCCATGCCGGCAAATTTCGGCTTGGGCGTCGTTCTCAAGGGCAAGACGCTGGGCATCTGGGGCTACGGAAAGGTCGGCCAACTGGTGGCGCAATACGGCAAGGCGTTTGGCATGAGCGTTGTGATCTGGGGGCAAACCCCGTCGCGCGAAAAAGCAGTACTCGACGGGTTTGCGGCGGCCGCCAGCCGCGACGATTTTTTCTCTCAATGCGACGTGCTCTCCCTGCATCTTCGACTGGTCGATGAGACCCGCAGCCTGGTTCGCCTGGACGATCTGGCGCGCATGAAACCAACCGCACTGCTGGTCAACACCTCGCGCGCCGAGTTGATCGAACCCGAGGCCCTGATCAGCGCTCTCAATCGGGGCCGCCCGGGTCTGGCAGCAGTCGATGTATTTGAGACCGAGCCGATTTTGCAAGGTCATGCCTTGCTGCGCATCGAGAACTGCATTTGCACACCACACATAGGCTACGTTGAGCAAAATAGCTACGAGATGTACTTTGGCGCCGCCTTTGACAACGTCATCAATTTCATCAAGGGCACACCAACCAATATCGTCAATCCGGGTGCCCTGCAGGTCCGTCGCTGACGCTGCAGGCCACTATTTTTTCGATGCATTGAGCTTCATCAATAGCTCGGTGTTGGCTTTGCGATCAGTGTTGACTTTTTGCACGGCGGCGCGCTCATTCATTGACCGCAGATAGTCTTTCAGCGGCAAAGCCGCCAACACATCCTCACCGTAGATCATCTTGCTGACGCTCGAAACCAGCGGCAAATGCGCAACGGCGGCGCAGTCGGCCAACGTCAATTGCGAGCCCGCGATATAGGGTGCAAACCGGGTCAACCTGGAAAAACTGGCCACGCCTTTGACGAGCTGCTTGTAAGTCCGTTCTTTGGTACCGTCACTGACTTTGCCTCCAAAAAAAGCCTCTGGATAAAGTTGCCGTGCCACCAGTTCAATATGCAGTTCGCTGTAGATGATCAACTCGCGCACCTTGGCCGCCGCATAAGGGTCCGACGGCAGCAAGGGGTTCTGGGGAAAGACGGCTTCGATGTATTCTGCGCACGCCATGGATTCCGAAATCGGCCCCTGTGGCGTGTCCAGAAAAGGTACTTTTCCGAGTGGCGAGCGCTGCAGCAGCGCCGCTTCTGAATTGCCGACCCAAACCAGTTCTTCCTCAAACGGAACTTCCTTCTCCAGCAACTGGAGTTTGATCTTGTTGTAGTAGTTACTGGCTGAGAAACCACATAGCTTGAGGGTCATGAAATTTTCGAATCAAGGGTTGGAACTGCACACCCGCAGCGCAAGGGGATCAGGCAATAGTTCATTGTGTCACAGCAGATTCAAGCATGGGATGACCAGCCTGGCGGCGAGTCATAATTGAGCGCATGAAACCAACATTTTCCAATCTCGGCATCGTCGGTGCCGGCGCCATGGGTCGCGGCATTGCCCAGATTGCGGCTCAGGCAGGCAGCAGCGTCAAGCTGTTCGATATGCAATCCGGAACAGCGCAAGCTGCACAAACCGCAGTTTTTTCCCAGTGGGACAAGCTGTGCGAGAAGGGGCGCCTCAACCCGGAGCAGACCGCACAGTACAAGGCGCGTCTTCAGTGCGTCGGCACGCTCGCCGAACTCTCCTCCAGCGACTTGATTGTGGAAGCGGTTGTTGAGCGCCTCGATGTCAAGACCAAACTGTTCGCCGAGCTTGAAGCCATCATTGAGCCCGATACAGTGTTGGCCACCAACACCTCGTCCCTGTCCGTCACTGCCATTGCCGCCCAACTGAAGCGCCCGCAGCAGTTTGCCGGCTATCACTTCTTCAACCCGGTGCCGCTGATGAAGGTGGTGGAGGTCATTGCCGGACTCAGGACCAGTGCCAGCGTCTGCACCGACCTGGCGGCGTATGCCAGGCAAATGGGGCACACACCGGTGCAGGCCAATGACAGTCCGGGCTTCATCGTCAACCATGCCGGTCGTGGCTACGGCACCGAGGCGCTGCGCATCGTCAGCGAAGGTGTGGCTGATTTCGCCACTATTGACCGCATACTGAAAGACCAAATCGGTTTCAAGCTCGGCCCCTTTGAATTGATGGACCTGACCGCGCTTGATGTTTCGCATCCCGTCATGGAATCGATTTACCACCAGTACTTTGAAGAGCCGCGCTATCGACCCAGCATCATCACGGCCCAGCGACTCGCCGGTGGTGTTGTGGGAAAGAAGGTCGGCGAGGGCTTTTACAAATACGTTGGTGGCGCGGCGCAAATCAGTGCGGAGCCAGCCGTGCCGCAGGTCGACGAAATGCCGCCAGTCTGGCTGTCGCCCCGGGCGGCGCGCCGCGCCGAACTGCTGTTGTTGCTGAAGAACCTGGGCGCCCGGATCGAAACAGGTGCTGCGCCCTCAGCGCAGGCACTGACCTTGGTCGCGCCCCTCGGGTTTGATATCACCACTGTGGCTGTGGTGGAGCGCCTCGACCCGGCACGCACCATAGGCATCGACATGCTGGTGGACGATGCCACTACCAAACGCCGAGTGCTGGCCACCAACCCTGCCACCCGCGCTGACATGCGCCGCGCGGCCCACGCCCTGATGGCACGCGACGGCAAAGCAGTCAGCGTGATCCGGGACAGCGGCGGCTTCGTCAGCCAACGCGTGGTGGCGACCATCGTCAATATCGCCAGCGACATGTGCCAGCAAAACGTCTGTTCGCCCGTCGATCTTGAAACCGCCGTCACCCTCGGTCTGGGCTACCCGATGGGTCCGCTGGCAATGGGTAACCTGTACGGGCCAACCAACGTGCTCGAAGTCCTGTTCAACATGCAGACCGTCTATGGCGACCCGCGCTATCGTCCCAGCCCCTGGCTGCGCCGGCGCGGTGCCATTGGGCTGAGCCTGTTGCACGAAGAGGAATGAGAAGAAATCAGACCTCGATATAGCGACTCATGCGTATCGTATTGACACCCATGTGGTGAAGGTACTCGACGCGATCGCAGGCTTTGCGAATAATCATCAAACCAAAGCCACCTTCCGGGAAGATGTCGAAGTTGGTTTCCACAAGTTCGTCCGGAGGCACAAATGCCTCCCCTAGATGGATCACCTCAAGGATGAATTCCTGGCCCGAGGAGTGCGCCACCAGTTCGACCGACGCTCCCGGCAACAGTCCTCTGGCGTGGCGAACGATGTTGGTGAAAATCTCCGCGCTGGCGACTTCAATGATTGCCGCCTCTGTATCTGTCATCCCGGATCGCATGGCCTGCTGCCTTACAAACTCGCGCAACGCGCGCAAGGACGTCAGGTCAATGAGCAGTTCGCAACGCACCCTGCCGCTGTTTACCGGTGCCTGCATCACCAGGAGCAGCGAGACATCATCATTGATGCTGACCTCGCTCGGCAGCAGGTCGCGACGCAGGCAGTGCAATACCGCCCCGGGTGTCGGGTGTTCCCGCACCAGTGTGCGCACCGTCTGGTTAATGGACTCCCGTCCTATCCTCTCTCCGTTGGGCAAAATGGCGTCGGCCAAGCCGTCAGAGCACAAGAACAGGGCGTCGCCAGCGGCCAGTGGCAACTGGTCTTGAATGAGTTCAAGCTGATCCAGCACCCCCAGGGGAGGATGCTGGTTGGGCAACAACAGCGTTTGGCCATCCGCATGAATCACAAGCGATTCCTCGTGACCACAGCCGACCCAGGTAATGACCTTGCGGACCCGATCAATCCGGACGTAGGACAGTGTGACGAAGGCGTCCAGTGCCTGCAGATGCGGTGTCATCGCCTGGTGCACCAAAGACACGATGGCGATCGGCTGTGGAACTTCCTGCCCTGACTTCTGCGTGGCCAGCAGTTCTGCCATGGACCGACTGAACTGCAATTTGGTAGCGGCGCCCATCAACGCCGCCGGCACACCCTTGCCCATGACATCGCCTGCAATGATATCCACACAATCCTCACCGACTTGAATCACTTCAACAAAGTCGCCATCAATTCCCTTGGAAGCCTGGTTGAAACTGCTCATCCAGAGGTCGCTCAACTGCCGCAACGGACTCGCCGCCAATAGCGACTGCTGGATTCGGGTACCAATCTCCAGTTCCCGCTCACTGGCTTGCGCGAGGGCGATTTCGGCCTGACGTAGCAAAGAGATATCGGTTTGTATGGTGATGTATTGCCGGATGCTGCCGTCCTGGTTCGGCACCGGTACGGTAGTACTGGAAACCCAGTACTTACCGCCATCACGTCGGCGCAGCGACAACTCCCCGTGCCAGATCGACCCGAGCGCGTGGGCAGAACGCATTTCAGCGTATGCCACCGGGTTCAAGCGCTCGCGAAACTCGTAGTACTTCCTGCCGAGCAGTTCTTCTCTGGCAAATCCGGAAATCTGCACCAGTTTGTCGTTCGCATAGATGATGGTTCCGTCAACGTCCTCGATACCGACGATCGCGTGCTCGTCAAGGGCCATCTTCTGGCGCTCCAGGTCGGTGGTCAGTTCCCGATACTTCAGTAGCAGATCGGCCTTTTCTCTCTCGTTATCCTTCTTTTCGCTGATGTCACGCACTGAAACGGTAAAAAACAGCTGCCCATGAACCTGCAGCGACACAATCGTCAGCTCGATCGGAAAAACACTTTCATCGGCACGCATGCCCACGGTTTCGATGCGCCTGCTCAGGCGCTCGAGCACCGGGCCGTCGCCGCTCCTGAGAAAGCGTTCCAGCCCTTCCTGGTGGTGCGGCCGCAAGTGCGTGGGGACCATGAACTCATGCAGTAGTTTGCCAACGACCTCTGTATCCGTTCTCCCGAAAATGCTCTGTGCCGCCGGGTTGACGGCCACAATGCGGCCGACTGAGTCCACCGTCAAGATACCGTCGATGGACGATTCGAACATCGCACGCTGGCGCGCTTCGCTGGCATAAACCGCCTGATGCAGTTCCTCATTGATGGCCTGGTGGCGCTTCAGGCTGCGCGTGGTAAGCAGCGTCAATGCCATGATCACAAGCAAGGCCAGCGCGGCCAGACCCAGGGTCCATCTCTCAACCCGCACCACATCACGCATGACGTCACGGAGGGAGGACTCAACGATCAGAGCCATAGGCCACTGCGGCAATACAGAAAATGCCGTTGAGGCGTTTTCATCATCGAACCCTGCACCAACATAGCTGCCCCACTCCCTGCTTGGCAGGAATTCGGTAAACAGCCGCAGCGCACGCAAGGAACTGCCGATGACGCGCACCGTATTGCGGGTTGCCACCAGCAGTTCGCCGTCGTAGCCCACCAGTGCGACCCGCACGGTTGGATCGTTGGCTGAAGCCTCATAAACGGAGCTGAAATAGTCGGCATTGATCAGCGCCACCAGCGTCTGCCCCTGACCCGCTGCTGTGCTCAGTCGAATCAGCATCGGCAATACATTCAACCTGGAGACGCCAGGTGCTCTGCGCGCAAGGTCTGCGAGGTCTCGACCCTCCAGCATCTGACCCATCACCACCTTGGATGCGTCAAGAGGAGTGACACCAAACAAAGCCAGTTGGACCGAAAGGCCGACATTTGCACCTGAACTGCTCGCCAGCACACGGCCTTCTTCGTTGAGGACAGACAGGCTTCTCAATTGGGGGTAACTGCGCACCACGCTGTCGATCAACGGGTCGAGTTGACCGGGCTGATGCGGGTTGCGTAAGTCACGATCCGCCGAAGCCAGCACCATCAGCATCGACTCCACGGCGCTGATATCAGTGGCCGACTGGCGAGCCATCAGCTTGGACAGTTGTTGCAATTGCAGGAGATTTTCTGAGCGCTTGTCGCTTCTCTCCAGGTCAATGAAGCCCATGCTCAGGGCCACCACCAGTGCCGACAGCAAACAGGCAATGCCAATCAGATGAGCACTGGTCAACCAGACCTTCAGGGGCGATGCCATCGGCCCTGTCTGATCTGACACGATGGCCTTATCTTGCGACAACAATTTCACTCAAGCCGTACTTCCTGGCCGCTCTTTCAAGGCGTCCATCGCTCTTGATGCGAGCGACAAACTGATCCATCTGTGCCAGCCACTCCGGGTCACCCGGTTTGACGGCATAGGCATACGGAATAATGTTGAATGGCTTGGGCGGCGACACCAGGCGTACCCAGTCGGCACTGGCCATCAGACGCCGACTGTAGGGGTAATCAGTCATGAAAACATCGACACGACCCGATTCAAGCTCCTGCTCACGCGTCAAGGGAGGACGAATCACGACCAGTTTGGCCTGCTTGAGGGCGGTCGTCATCACGGGTTCCATAAACGTTCCGGCCTGAACTGCAACCTGAATCCCCGGTTTGTCGATATCGTCCCAACTGCTGATGCTGCGGCTACCACGGGTCGTCACGCCATAGATGTCACTTTGCAAGTAGGGCTGGGTAAATTTCAGCGATTGCTGACGCTGCGCCGTGATACCAACCGCAAACATCGCCACATCACAACGATCATCAAGCAGATCAACGACCAGCCTGGAAAACGAAGTCTCGACATACTCGAGTCGAGCCCCCACATCCCTGGCCAACTCGGCGGACAGATCAATATCGATGCCGTCGAGTTGGTGATTGCGGGGATTACGATAGGTAATGCCATAGTATTCAGGCCAGATGCAGACGCGCAGCACCTTGGCCGCCTTGATCCGATCGGATACCGGTCCCGCCATGGCCGGCGGGCCACAGGACAGGCCGAAGCAGACCAGCAGAGCCAACACCAAAGGCCGCCCCCAGACGTTCGCAGAAAGCCGCATCATGTTTGCCAGACCGGGATCCAGAGTCGCCAAGGTCGTAGGTCAGGCAAAAGAGCTGACTGCCTCGTCGCGCGTATTGTGGATATTGAAAACCCGGTCGATGCGCATCAGTTCAAACAGCGCGCGTACCGGCTTGGACATAGCGCAGAGCTTGAAATCACCCTCTCTGCCATTGAGCAAACGCAGGCAGGAAATCAATGCGCCCAGCCCGGAGCTGTCAACAAACCTGACACCTGTCATGTCCAGCACAACCCGCGTCCGATCGCGCATCATGAGTTGTACGGCATCCCTGAACTCACGCGCATTGCTGGCATCCAGATTGTCTTCGTTCAGCTCGATCAACAGCACCTTGTTGTCTTCGCTAACTTCTTTGAGTTTCATGCTATTT
Organism: Comamonadaceae bacterium; assembly: GCA_037139995.1. Taxonomy (GTDB): domain Bacteria; phylum Pseudomonadota; class Gammaproteobacteria; order Burkholderiales; family Burkholderiaceae_C; genus Rhodoferax. The sequence continues at coordinate 16,814 of JBAXFI010000044.1, forward strand.
CCCCATGCAGAGTATGTCGAATGCCCAGTCCCGGTCAGGCTCCTTGCCCTTGCGCATCGGTCGCGATCCTCGGGCTTTCAGCTTGATTGTGACAAGTTTAATGGTTATCTTCTTTCTCCGTGACCGCCGCAACCGCCTGCCGCCAGACACGCAGGTGACAAGCCGGTCGGCGCGCTTTCGTCACCAGCGCGACAATGGATCTGTTTTCAGTCACCCACAAGACAGGCTATGGACGACCCTATTCTTACTATCGAAGAACGCGAGGCAATCAATGCCGGTCGCTGGTTTTCGGCTCTTTCACCCT
>JBAXFI010000045.1:0-16844 GCA_037139995.1 Comamonadaceae bacterium
TCCTGAAAACAGCATCATTCCGACTACGTTGGTGCTGGCCGCCTGATCCGCGGCAGGGGCGTCATCTTTCCTGGCAGTCACCGTGACGGCGCCCGTAGACGAGGCCATAGTCATGCCCATCGCAACGCCGACAGCGGAAGCCATCAGGGCAGCGCTCCTTCTCAAGAGACGCCTCACCTCAGCCCCACATTGCTCCTTGCAGCCGTACAGCCGCTGGAACTCAGGCAGAGAGGCAGTCCTGGAACTGGATGGCACTGCGCTTCATTGACTGACTCGTATACGCGAAACAGCCAAAGCGCCTAGTCTGCCCTGCGCGGGGCGAGCTGGGGAATCAAGTGCTGGCTTGGGCAACCCAGGCTGTCCATCGGGATGCAGAGCGGTGAATCCATAGATCAATTAAGCTGTACAAGGTTGATGAACCAATATCATCAGCTGATCCAGGCTGTATTGAAGCTGGTCAATCCGTTAAGCGCAATCAAGCCATCCACCTTTGTAGGGTCTGTGAAGTGAACATTCAGAAGACCTCCCTGTGCTGTGGACTCAAAAGTGACAGCCTTTTGCCAATCGGCCTGGGTAGGAACGAAGAAGAAGTCACCGATGGCTTCGGCATAGGCTTCAGACAGCAACAGGCGGTCGCCTTCGATGGCATTAAAATCCTTGATAGTCTGCAGTCCACCGGCGAGACTGTCTTTGGTGATGTCAAAGACATCAGCACCCAATCCGCCGTTGAGGACGTTGATTCCACCGCCACCGCAGAGCAGATCATTTCCATTGCCACCGTTAAGAGTGTCGGACCCGTTGAGGCCCGTTAAAAAGTCATTGCCATCGAGGCCATTGAGTTCACTCCCACCCTGAGCGGCAGTAATGGAATCATTTCGCCAACTGCCTGAGGCCGCAGGACCTTCGGCAGCAAATGTGTCATTCAGGCAAGCTGCATCTAGGGAAGATTTTTCGGCTGCGAGCGTCAGCTCAATCGCCTTCCCAATCATTTTATGACCTGACTCCGTCGGGTGGACACCATTAAGGTCAAAGTAAAGATACTCGTTGGCATTAGTCGCTTTATTTGACTGTGCTGTTTCTGTAGTCTGCGTAATGCCGTAATCGGAAAAGTTGCCAAGCTCGCCGCCAAATCGATTCCAGTTGAATTCGTATTCATTATTAAAATCAACTAGTGCAGCATAGGGGAACATCGCATTAACCTCGACAACCATTGACGCGATTGCGGCTCTTAAAACAGTGCCGGCCTCAACAGTACCCGTAAATTCGGGGGGCAAAGTCTTCAGATAAGGCATGGAATAAACAACCCCGTCAACGTTGCCCTGCAAAGGAGCAAGTGTTGAAATGAGCACTGAGCGTGTCTCGCTAGAGCGCAAAAGCGTTATCAGGTTTGCCCTTGTTTTCGACAGCACATCCTGGACGAAGGCATTCAGTGTCTGTCCAAGTTTGATAGCAGCTGGAAAATCATCAATGCCACTCCATAGAGCGACCAAATTGTTGGCAAGTGATTTGTTGTCAACAGTCAGTGCTTGTATAATCTGGGACTGCACGCCTATTCCGCTTACCGAGTAGGGATGTCCTAAGAGTGCTGGGGGGAACTGAGGAGGGTTTAGACTTGCGTAAACATCATATAGTGAGTTCCTACCTGAGAGAGCGCCATCGGATGCATAAGAGGGATTCTCTGGAGCAGCTGGAATCGGGCTGAGCGATCCGCCGACAAAACTGTTGGTAATGCCCGCTCCGGTGACGCTGTCGTAGGGGATATGAAGCGCGGTGCGAAGCTCGGTCTGCCAAATGGACTGGGCGTCGCTGTACGTGGAACCGCTCCACGCAGGCACAAGATCTGGCTTCGAGAGCAGTTGTTTTTTTTGGACTGCGGAGCGTGAGCCGAAATCGCTCATACTGTCTCCAAAGACAGTAAGTTGCTCGAAGTTTGTCACCGGCTCCGCTTCGATGGTAACGATCAGGTCGTTATAATCTCTGTCGCATGTCGGATCGCTGATGCTGATGTCTTCCAGGGCAAAAACGAGTTGACCATCCTTGTTGGGCAAGTAGCTCTGGACCTGTACGGCGTAGTCTGGATTGGCAGCAGCGAAGGAGGAATATGTGGTCGATCTGGTGTCATTGAAAAACAGAATTCCATACTCAGCACCAGGGCTAAGGACGATATCTCTCAGGGTGATCTCTTCATCGTATTCAGGCATGGCGCCAGTGTTGAAAACCAGCTGGCTGGTTGCTGCAGATTCGAGTGCTGCCTTGGCGTATCCAGGTTGAACGGGGCTAAAGGTCTGTCCATTCAGCATTATGCTCCCGGTCTCGGAGTTGACCTGATAGAGGGCGAAACTGTTCTGATTTCGACCGAGACGTTTGATCGTGATGGCGAATTGATCAGCGCTGTCTGAGACATTAAGCACGCCTGTCCCTTGCTGGGCAAGCTGGTATTGCAACCCTTGGCTGGTCTTGATTTTAATCGTATTTCCAATCGCCACTGCTTCTACAATCGATTCCGAATTGGGAAATTGTTGATTGCCAGCGAAGATCAATGGTATGTAGGTGCCGGCTCCATTGATCTGGGTGCCTCGTGAGCCGCCGATGGCATGACCTTCGGTGCTCCTCCAATTGATATCGGAATCCTGGGAAAAGATCTTGCTGCTGGTCAGCGAATCGAGTGAAGCTGGCTGGCCATCGGTGAGCAGTCGTTGCAGGGTCTCGGCCTCGTCCTCTGGGCGTGCGATGGCAAAAGAGGAGCGGACGGCTGTCAGGCTGTCAATGCGGGTGATGCTGAGACTGATATCTGCCAGGAAGCTGAGATCGAAAGCAGGGGAAATGGTGGTTACCGGATTCCAGATCATGGACATACATTAAGCATTTGAAAATCCTACCAGTTGTCCCCTCCCAGGGCTAATTCAAAGCTGACTGCCCGACACATCTCATGCGAGACGGTCATGCGACAGCCAGCAGTTGGGACTGGCGTGGCCGTGACGCCAGCTCAATCGGTATCCAGACCAGCAGCGTTCTGCCGGCGTGGACCACAGCCTGTTGCAGCCACTGCAGACCGACCCGCACAAATCTCAGGCCTCGATGCCAGTGGGGATCGACTCGGCGGCGCTGGCCGGCCAGAGTCACGGCGAATCCCTCCTGACTGCTGACCAGCACTGCGGTCGCCACCACCAGCAGTAGGCGATCGATGCGTGCAGGATCGCGCAAGCCGCTGCTGTCTAGCCGGAGGATCCCCGACTTCTGGTCGCGGAACAGCTACTCACAGCAGAAACGCTGGCTGTAGGCCCAGACCAGATCCAGCGGGGGATCAAGGTTGCTGACCAGGTACCAGGGCTCATCAACGTCGATACCGCTGGGGTGAGCCAGCAGCAGGTTGGCCCGTTGGCTGCCATCAGCCCACAGCTGTACATCGCGGAAACCGCCGCAGTGGCCGCGCGGCAAGCGCAGCCGGCGCACCTCACAGCCCATCAGAGCTGCGGTCCCCTGGATCCTGTGTGTCGTCCCGCAGCCGCATCAGATCGTGCCAGTGGGGCTTGGCCTCGAACCAGCTGAGCAGCTCGGCACTGGGGAAGGCGCGATCAGCCTGTCCGGCGACGATTAGATAGGCGGGCGCGCCTATGTAGTTGACACCGGGCAATCAGCCAGCAGGGTGATGGCGGCAAAGCCAGACAGCAGCTGATTGGCCCGCGCCAACAGCGCGATCACGAACTCAGCGCTGACACTGGCACTCGGGTGCTCGAGCGTCATCCACAGCAGGGGGATCGCCCTGCCGTGGGCCACGACCGAGAGCACCACCGTGCAAAAGCGGTTCCACAGCATCGTGGTGTCAAGCGCCAGATGCAAGGCCTGGCCTGGCTTTTGCCAGTGCTGGATCGCCCAAAGCACCAGGGGGCCATAGAGCGCCTCAACGTCGATGCGGCTGTTGCTCAGCCAGCGCTGAACGCGCCGCTGCCAGCTGGCGGCCAGGTAAAGGCCCAGAGGCAGCACGCTGACCAGCGATCAAAACAGACCGTCTGACTCAGCAGCAACCCGGCGACCATCCAGCCCAACAGCAGTAAGTGCCGCTGATCGCAGAAGGCGCTGTGCTGACGCAGGAGGCCAATCAGCTGACGATCGAGCCGGGTCTGGGGATCCACGGTGGATTGAATTGGTTTCGTAGCGCCAAGCTCCCATGGCTCCCTGCCCACCCCATTGACTGAGACCCATGCTGTCGCATGGGTTCTCAGGCTTGTGTCGGGCAGTCAGGCCTTCAACTGGCCAGGCAAGTCACCCAGGGTGTCTCTGATATTATCTGGATATTTTTTGGGTCCATGTCAGAGGCAGCAGGGCTTTTTCCGCAAACTCCTAAGGAATTGACATAGGGCAGAGCATTAAGGCAAACTGCCATGAACTGCTTGCAATTATGAAATCAATCAGAGGCCTCAAAGTCCCAGGCCAGTTTACGACTGTGGACCTCCCAAAGCCGTTGCAGCACATAGTTTTTAGTAGACCCTGCGAAGACGCCGACATTGAGTCACTGTATTTCTTATTTCCTACAGGTATGCCTGGCTTTCGAAATCAGCTATACATGCCTTGTTACATTCGAAAACGCATCCGAGCAGAGATATCGATGTCTGATGAATTGATGAATGCATTGCGACGCTTCCTGGTTGCACCAGCAGCCATAGGATTGCTATCAACGTCGGCTAGCACTGCCGCTGAGCTCAACCTCAATGGCATGGCTCACTACAGTGGCAAAATTTCTGCCGATCAGATCAACAGCGTCAGGCAATTTTCCGACATACATCCAACTGACTGGGCTTATCAGGCACTTTCCAACTTGGTTGAACGCTACGGTTGCGTTGCTGGCTATCCCAACGGCACCTTCAAGGGCGGTCAGGCTCTGACCCGTTTTGAAGCGGCAGCCCTGCTTAACGCGTGCCTTGATCGCGTCACCGAAGTGACCGACGAACTCAAGAAGCTGCTAGAAGAGTTCGATAAGGAACTCGCTCTGCTGCGCGGTCGAGTCGATCGTCTCGAGGCCAAAGTCGGTGAACTTGAAGCCACACAGTTCTCAACCACCACCAGACTGAAGGCTGACACACGCTGGGTGATAGGTGGACTCTCCTATTCAGGCAATCAGAAGAACGGAGCGGACAACACCTACAAGCCACCCACAGGTGGGAAAGGGACTGTAGCCTCACCGTACACCTACACCCAGCTTAGAGATGCACTGACGTTCAATTATGATGTCCGGATCAACTTCGACACCAGCTTCACCGGTAAGGATCTGCTGCAAGTCCAGCTGCGAGCAGGCAACATCGGATATTCCGGCTTCGGAGGTCCTCCCACCAAGCTGACACAGCTAGAAGCTGGCTTTCAGGAAAATCTCGGGAACGCTGACGGCCGGGATGTTGTAGCGGTTAATAGGCTTTACTACAGATTCCCAATCCGTTCGCATTTTATTGCCATCATCGGTCCGCTGTTCGCCTCGGAGGCGGGTTTACCATTCGGCTATCCAAGTGTCTACAAGTCAGATCAGATTCTGAGACTTTTCCAGCAAGCCGGCGCGCCGGGAACCTACAATCGTTTAAATGGCACAGGAGCCGGACTTTTTTGGAAGTCTGGAAAAACAGGATTTGGCTTTGGTGGAACCTACGTCTCAGGCAATGCTGACGCCGGACAGCCCAACGGGACCGGTGGCAACAGTTACACCTTCGGCAGCAACGGTGGAATAGGAAACGAGGCTTCGCAGCAAACTGGGATCCTACAGCTGGGATACAGCGGCAAAAACTGGAATCTCAGCGGCGCCTATGCTTACAACAGTGGAGGACTCCCCATTCTTGGGACCCCATTAAGCCAGGCACTGCTGCCAAATATCTATAACTCCTCGACTGGCGATGGCCACGTCAGCTCTTGGTCAATCGCCGGCTATTGGCAACCTTTGCAGAGCGGCTGGCTACCCTCGATAAGCGCAGGCTGGGGGTACAACACCTACAGTTATAATAACAAATTTGCCGTCGCACCGACAACCTCCTTTGGTCTTGATTCGGCTACCAGCCAATCCTGGTATGTAGGCCTGAACTGGAAGGATGCGTTGATCAAGGGCAATGCCCTTGGCATGGCAATCGGTCAGCCTACGTTCATCACAGCCCTTTCTGGCCCTGGCATCGATGGCAATGTCCAGGACGGCCAGTACGCTTTTGAGGTGTTTTATAAGTTTCAGGTCTCCGATCATATTGCTGTGACCCCTGCATTGTTCTGGTTGACTCGCCCTCTCGGTCAACTTACCGGCACGTCCAACGTCCGATCTGCCCTCGAGGATGCGGGAGTGAGCAATGGCAGCACGCTTGCAACCTTTGGCGGCTTGATTCAGACAACTTTCAAGTTCTGAACCATGCATGCCGCCATTGCATCAAATACAAACCCTCAGCACACCATCTCAAGCTCAACAGAAATGCAGAGTTTACGCCGAAAGCACCAACCCATGCATGAAAAGCAAAAACTATGGCCGTCAATAATTCCATGCTCATAGTAAATTCTGCAGAGATATTGCCATTTCGAAATCAGTCAGCGCAGAAGTTGGGGCCTATAGTTGTGACAATCACGGGGACGAGGTCGCGTACCGGAACCCCAAAAACGCCAGTCTTTATATGCACTGATCTAGCTGGTCGGTCGTGGCGAACCCAGGGGCAAATTGTGATGTCCATTGGACATCTGCACAAACTAGGTCGCCCGCTGATCTCGCCAATGCCTTGGACTACAGATCTTTCGATAAAGCCTACTAGAGAAATCAACCGAATGGCTCCACTCCCAATCGCCAATCTTTGCGCACAAGAGCTCCTCGGTAAAGTTGCCGGCCCATTCCCTCAGAAAGACTATAAAACCCGTGATGAACTTTCTTGTCCATACAGTCCTAAAATTGATCAGCCCAACGCACCCCACAACGACGCCGGGCAAACGAATGATGACGTAAATCTCCCCCCATCAGCGCCGCCGCCGATTCATTGTGACCACAGCCGGTCCGATGTTCGGCGATAGGACCTTGGCTCTTTTCGGATCTTGAATACCCATAAGCCCCTGCAACCCTGAGATCCCTTTCGGTGAACGACATGCAGCAGCTGGCCGCATTGGCGATCCACTCGGTCATCTTAGCCATCAAGTAGCGACGGTTGAGACAAAATGATGAAGCCGCCCAGCTAGAGCTTGGCGCACTTGTCAAGGCTCAAGGCGTTGTATGTACAGCTGAAGCTGGTTTTTAGGTTGTCCAGCAGGATTTTGAGCCACCGGTACTTCGGCAGGTAGATGGGGTGCTTGCCGCAGATGCGGGCAGCCTTGTGGTGGCAACTGGCGGTAGTCACGGCGCGGAACCAAGCCAGACCATCGGAAAGAAGATGGCGACCAAGCGTGAGGTGTAGTTTGGACAGTCCAAGAATCGCTTCTGAGCTGAAGTAACGTGTTCTTACTGCTACAACGAACGCATTTGGCGGTGCTCCCGCGTATGATCTAGGTCTGATCTGAACGCGAACTACGTGGCCGACGAGTCCATTGCAATCATTGGTCTAGGGGCCTACTACCCCGGAGCTCGCGGCCCACGCCAGCTTTGGGAGAATGTGCTGACACGCCGGCGTGAGTTCCGACGGATCCCATCCCAGAGACTGTCCGCAGAATACTTGAAGGCGAGTCCAGGCGACCCAGACACGACCTATGCAACTCGCGCCGCCGTGATCGATGGATTCATCTTCGATTGGGCTGCACGGCGTGTACCGCGCACGACATTTGATTCCACAGACATCGTCCACTGGCTGGCTCTCGAGGTTGCTCTTGAGGCGCTGAGCGATGCCGGCCATTCACGTGAAACGATTCCGGCGGATCGCACTGGCGTCATCGTTGGCAACACACTAACAGGCGAGATCATGCGCTCCCATGCGTTGCGCCTGCGCTGGCCATTCTTCCGCCGCGCGATTTCGGCAGCACTCGAAGCTCACGGGATGTCGAATGCCGAGATCGAGGCGATTGCCTCGACCACCGAGACAACCTTCAAATCAGTTCTAGCGGCGCCCACAGAGGATTCACTCGCAGGAGGACTCTCCAACACCATCGCGGGGAGAATCTGCACAGCAATCGGCGCCCACGGCGGTGGTTATACCGTCGACGGTGCGTGCGCCTCCTCGCTGCTGGCAGTGACGACTGCCGCCAATGCACTACAGCGTGGCGACCTCGATCTCGCGCTCGCTGGCGGAGTTGACGTCAGCATCGATCCATTCGAACTTGTGACATTCTCCAGGACAGGAGCGATCGCCACTGGCGATATGCATGTTTACGACAAGCGCGCAAACGGTTTTATTGCAGGTGAAGGTTGCGGCTTTGTTGTTCTGCAGCGTCTGGCCGATGCCAGAGCCTCCGGGCGACGCGTTTACGCTGTTTTGCGAGGATGGGGTGTCTCTTCTGACGGGCGAGGAGGAATCACGGCACCCGACCGTGATGGACAAGCCCTGGCCATCGGGCGCGCATACGAGAAAGCGGGCTACGGCCCCGACACGCTGGACTTCGTCGAAGGGCATGGTACCGGTACCGTCGTCGGTGACCGAATCGAACTTCAAGCTTTGGCGAAAGTACTCGGCTCGGCCGGTAGCAAGCCCAAGTCAGTCGGGATCACCTCGTTCAAGTCAATCGTCGGACACACCAAGGCGGCCGCCGGAGTGGGAGGTCTCATCAAGGCGACCATTGCGGTCAATCGTCGCGTGATTCCACCGACAGCAGCGTGCCGCGATCCGAACGCGACCTTCGAGGGTGAAGCCCGGAGTCTCTACCCAGTTATGGAAGGCAGCGTCCATCCCGCGACATCAAGCTTGCGTGCGGGCGTCTCGGCCATGGGCTTCGGCGGAATCAACTGCCACGTAACCCTTGAATCCGCAGACCCGCCTGCGGCTAATCTTGCACCTGCGATCGATGAGAACACGCTGCTCGCTTCTGCGCAGGAGACCGAGCTCTTCGTGCTCGCGGCCCGCGACGTCGTGGAGTTCAGCGCGCGGGCCCGAGAACTGGCTGACGTCGCGCGCGATGCAAGCATGGGTGATCTGGTCGACCTCTCGGATTCTCTCGCGCGTCGCTGCGCAGCCGACAAGGCATTGCCTGGTTTTCGTGGCGCCCTGGTCGCTGCTTCGCCCGGGGAAGTGGTGGAGCTTGCGCTCGAAGCGGTCACGCTGGCCGAGGAAGCCTCGCGGGCCCCTGAAGGTGTTGTGTGGAGTCGAACGCGTCGGGTATGGGTTGGAGTAGGCAGTCCGTCCCGACGCGTGGGTTTCCTGTTTCCCGGGCAGGGGTCGCAGATGCCGGGCATGGCGGGCGTTCCCCTGCGTCGCCATGAGAGCGGAGCGACGCTGGCTGCCGAGGCGGACACATGGCTTGGGCGTAGTGTTAACAACTCGCTCGTCGCTCTAATGCTGCCCGCGCTTGATTGCGTGGCGTCTGACGAGCAGATGGCGGAGTGTGCACGGCGCCTAGCTGCGACGGAGAACGCTCAACCCGCGATCTGTCTTGCATCACTTTCCTGGCTCCGGCGGCTCGACGAACTCGGCATCGCGCCAGATGCGGTCGGTGGCCACAGCCTCGGGGAGCTGACAGCGTTTCACGCCGCGGGGGCCTTTGACGAATGCTCCCTGATGCAATTGGCCTCGCTGCGCGGACAGGCAATGACCGCGCAGCACGCGACGGCAGGGGCAATGATGAGCGTTCGTTGTGACCTCGAGCGCGCGGAGTCTCTGGTAAGCGAAACTCAAGGCTATGTTGTCATCGCCAACATCAATAGCCCTTCTCAGATTGTTGTGTCCGGCGAAAGCAGCGCGATTTCGGCGCTTCGCGATCGTGCCCATGCTGAGGGAATTTCGGCCACCATTCTGCCCGTTTCGAACGCATTCCATTCAAGAATGATCGAAGGCGCATGCGAGGCAATGCGGCAAGCGGATCTGCCGGACTCCTTTGAGTCGTCGAACATTGGTGTTTTTTCAGGGCTGACCGGCAAAGCTATGGCAGGGCAAATCCAACTGCGGGAGCACTTTGCCTCACAGGTGATATCGCGCGTCGATTTTGTCTCGCTGGTGCGAAACCTCGCCCAGAGCGTTGATCTCATGTTCGAGGTTGGTCCCGGAGGAGTTCTATCTTCCTTGGTGCAACAGATCCTCGGTGATGAAGGCCCGCAGTGCTTCGCCCTGGAATCACGCCCGGGCCGTGACGTTGACTTCAACATGGCGTTGGCGGCAGCCCACGCATTTGGCATACCCGTTCGATGGGAGCGCCTCTGCGAGGGAAGGCTTGTCAGGCCTTTCCTGCCTGCTTGCGAGAAAGTGTTCATCACCAACCCCTGCGAGCTCCCGTTCGATGTGCCGACCGTTCCCCGTTCGATGCAACCCCATGGAAGACTAGAAGCAAGTCTTGCTGCAGCGTCGGGAGCCTCAGCTGAACGTCTGACTCGCTATCTTGAGAAACGTACGCCCTTTCTTGCGGCGATAGTACGGTCCGACCTCGATAGCCTCGGGGCGATGCTCGATACCACTTGTACTTCGTCGGCGTCGCTCCCCGCAGAGGCGCTCCACAGCCAAGCCAGCATCATTCAGGAGGCGCCTGAACAGGGTATCGAAGAGCTCTCCATCGCGAGCATTGCAGCAATCCTCATCGAAATAATTGTAGACCGTACGCGATACCCCCGCGCGACTGTCGCCCCCCACATGCGTCTTCTTGAAGATCTCGCACTCGACTCAATAAAGGCCGCCGAAGTTGTCGCCATGACGGCGGACCGGATTGGCTTGGCGGGACGTATTGATTCGGTCACCTTTGCCACGTCTTCGATCGAGCAAATTGCGGAGGCCTTGTATCTCGCTCGAGATTCAAGGGCTGTTCCCGACGCGGACGATGACTCGTGGGTGCGAGACTTCGTAACTGAGTGTTGGTCTGAGGCTATCCCGAACGCAGATCAGGAGGCCTCCCTTCATAATGCGCGGGTTCTTTTGGTGACTGACGACGGGGACTGCCGACTTGTAACGCCTCTCCGCGAAGAACTGATGGCGGCTGGAGCAGAGGTCGTGTTCGGTCCGGACACAGACGATCTCTGCGAGCCTTCGCACATCATCGTGCTGATGCCTAATGTCGCGAGCTCCGACACAGATCCAGAACGCCGGCTGCGCCGGATAATTTCGAGATTGGGTTTGGTCGCATTACGCGACCCAAGTTGTATCACCGAACCACGTACGCTTGCCTTCGTCCAATTCGGCGGTGGGCGCTTTGGAGCACACGGCGAGCCGGCAGATCCCGAGATGTGCTGTTCAGTCGCATTTGCGGCCAGCCTCCATTTGGAGCGTCCGAGTTGGAAAGTTCGCGTGCTCGACTTCGCGCCGCAAACGGGCGGAGCCTTCGTAGCTGAAGCCATCGCCGCCGAACTTTTGACAGCGGAACTATGGAGCACTGCAGGGTACGACGCTAACCTTGTGCGGCGTGTGCCCCGACAGCGGCCCCTTGATGTGCGGGCCTCAGCCTTCCGGCAAATAAGCTGGACCTCCGAGGACGTTCTCTTGGCAACCGGCGGCGCGCGCGGCATCACAGCAGAGTGTGCCTTGGCTCTCGCCCGTCAGACGGGCGCCCGCGCTGTTCTGGTTGGCCGTTCGCCACATCCTTCCAGCTCCAGCCCGTCGGATCCAGTGGGCCAGGAGATCGCGGGAACTTTGAAACGCTTCGAAGATGAGGGCCTCGTTGCCATCTACGAAACTTGCGATGTCACTGACGGCCCGGCCGTGAACAAACTTATCAGCCGTATTGACCGTGAGGTCGGCAGGGTCTCGATGATTCTTCACGGAAGCGCGCAAAACCGGCCCGGACGTATAGAGCGAGTTGCACCAGATGATGTATTTGACGAGCTCGCCCCGAAGGTCATCGGCGCGCACCATCTTCTCGATGCACTCCAAGGCAGGCCCCTCAAGGCTCTTTTCGCCCTCACGTCAATCATAGGTGTGACCGGAATGCCCGGAAATGCCTGGTATGGTCTTTCAAACGAGCTAATCGCGACCCTTTTGGAGGCGTACGGGAAGGAACACCCTGAGACCGCAACGCTTTCCATCGCCTTCGGTGTCTGGAAAGAGGTCGGCATGGGCGCTCGGATGGGCAGCGTCGCTACGTTGGCGAAGATGGGTATCGGCGCGCTGCCTAGAGCTGAGGCAGTGGAGCATTTTCTGGATCTCGTGAACCATCGCGTGCGGACGAGACAGGTCATCGTTGGTGGGCGCATGGGCTTGGACACATGGCATCCGATGGCTACGGGCAAGGTTCATGCGGCTCACTTCCTTGAGACGATCGTGGCGGTCGAGCCTGGCGTAGAGGTAGTAGCACGCAGTCACCTGCATCTCTCTCGAGATCCCTACTTAATCGACCACAACTTCCGCGGCACATTGCTGTTCCCCACGGTGTTTGGCCTTGAAGCGATGGCCCAAGCCGCAACTCTCGCTGCCGGGCTTACGTTCTCGATAACAGCCATCGAGGATATCGAACTTCCTCGACCTATTCCAGTCGACCCTGACCGAGGTACCACCATCGAGATACGTGCACTTGTCTTGCCTCGGGACCCGGGTGCCCCTGTACGCGTCAAGGTCGAGATCCGAATGGAATCCACTGGATTCGCTCGTGCGCATTTTTCGGCTGTATTTGCCGGCAGCGGAGGTTTGGATATAGCCTCTCAAGCGCCACCAATACTCCCTATGGATCGAGAGCCACTGCCGCTTGAACTCGTACCCGACACCGATCTCTACGGGTCGATCCTGTTCCAGGGCCCCCGCTATCAAAGGTTGGGATCCTTTTATGGAATACAGAGCGATTCGTGTCAATTCGATCTTCTTGCCGGCTCAGGAGAATGGGACGACTCTGGACTTTACATCGACCCGGAAGTTGGTCCGCTTCTGCTCGGTGATCCCTACGCGCGCGATGCTCTCCTCCAATCGGCGCAGGTTGTCATGGCGGGAAATATCTGCCTTCCCGTAGCTATCGAGCGCATCGATCTCAGGGCTGCGGAAAGCCCGCGCACTCAATGTTTTGGCGAATTTAAACTGGAAAGTGCCGAAACATCTCGGACCGATGAGTATGTCGGAATGGCGATCTCTTTTGATGCTGATGGTCGATGGATGCAGCGCCTCCGCGGTTATCGGGTGCGCGCCCTGGATTCCAGAGCCCAGTGATTTTAAAAACTTATTCAATTACTAAAGAGGCAGCCCAAGTGCACATTAAAAGTGTTGGTGAAACCAATCAACAACCCGTTGTGGACAGTTCTTCTACGCATCATAAAACTCTGCGACCGCGGGTTCTTATCGTCGGAGCGGGGCTTGGTGGAGTTGCCATGGCAAATGCTATTGCTTCCTCTTGTGACGTGTGCCTCGTTGAAAAAAGAGCTGACACTGGAGTGGAGGGCTCCGCAATTGGTTTGCCAGCTAATTCCGTGCATGCACTCAAACTCCTCGGCTACGAATTCGAGATCAAAAATATAGCTCGTCAGATTTCCCATATGGCTTGGGCAAAATCCAATGGTGATTTGCTGAGTCTGCAAGAATTAACGCGGATCCATCCTTTGGGTGCTCAGTTCATGGCGGTGGCTCGACGCGATCTTCACCGTATGCTTCTTGAACGTGCGATAGTACAGATTAACTTTAGGACCACGATAAATGAGCTACTCCTTCCTGCCGCATCGGATGCACCGGTTACCGTTAGGTTTAGTAGCTCTGTCAATTATGGCGGGATAGAAAGTGCCCTGCATGATTTTGATCTTGTGATTGGCGCTGATGGCATGTATTCAACAGTTCGTGATTTGGTTCACGCAGCCGTAAAAGCTACTGGAGATAAGGCAAAGTCTGCAGGCCAACCTACTGTTGCACCAAAACCGGTATTCAGAAACGTCCGCGCATGGAGAACCCTAGTCCATGGCAAGCCCAATTGGCCGGAGCATTCAATATACTTTTTCAGTCTAACTTCAATGCTGATGCTTTGCCCTATAAACAGTGATACTAGTGGTGACCGTTATTATATCTATGCACACGAAGTCATCCCCAAGCCTGATCGCTTAACTGATAACGAAAGCGAGGCGCGCTTCATGAAAATATTCTCCGAATATGGCGGCGTGATTCCTGAGGTCATTACTGAGGTGAAAACCGACGAACTAAGCACACTTTTCATTGAATCTATCTCCGACATCTATTGGGGGAGCCCGACCGACCGCGTGGTTCTGCTGGGTGACGCGGCGCATGGAATTCCACCGTTCCTGCAAAATGGTGCAGCACAGGCATTTGAAGACGTTTATACGCTTGCACTACTGCTTGATAAGGCAGTGAGCCGCGCATCAAGTGCTCAACTTACGGAAACATGCATATTAGATGAAATAAAAAAAGCATGTATAAACTATGTTGACGCCCGCCACGGGCGAGTTGACTTCGTGGTTCGAGAATCAAACCCTCCTTACCCAGTCAATGAAAGTGAACTTGATGCGATGTTCAAAGATGCGAAAGAAAAAGGGTCATGGTCTGTTAGTCAATTTTACAAACTGATGAACAATCCAACATTCTCTTTTCCTTCGGACCTCCTTTCTTGATCTCGTCTACTCGAACTACCGAATATACTGTGTTATGTTGATTATTCAGCAGCCCTAATAATGGTTGAGCATAATGCCAGTACTGCCGCCAGCCCCCCCCACAGGAACCACTTTTTTGTAAGCGCGAAATAAGCATGTGGCACAGAGCTATCGTCTGAGAATTGTTCGCAGAGTCTCACCTGCTGTTTCTCTATTGGTACAAGTCGGCCTAGCCAAACCACACCAGAGAGAATGAAAAAAACCATTGCCACCGCGAGTCTCGGATTGCTCCAAATTGAGGAATGAGTAAGCGAGGAGCGGATATTCCCCGTAATCGTAAGGGCTAAGGCTGAGGGGCCCAAAAGCAACCGGTCCGTTTTCCTAATGGTTTTGTTAGCAAAAGTAAGGATTTTGGGATCCCGCGTTTTTTCAGCGAACCATCTCCACGCAAGCATAATGAGAATATTCCCCAGGAAGAGAATATTCGCCAAAGTATACAAGATACTTACAAAAGCTATCATTTAATGGCTCTCTATCGATCTTATCGGTTTCATTTTAAATTTTCAGACCTTTTGTTATTGCCAAATGAGCAGGAATACCAGAACCACGGGATGGGGAAAGCGATCGCCTCGGGGGAGAGAAAGCAAATACTCGGAGCACGTGCAGTACGCCCCCAAGACGATCGCTACGGCCTCAGTCGGTGTAGAGGAGCGAACTGCGCATTTTTGTCACAGACGCCTCCATCTCGACGAATGCTTCGAGCTCGGCAACCACTTTGGGTTCGACGCCGAGGAGGGTGGCCGCCTGTGCCACTGCGGCTTTTTCCTCCGCTGCATAGTGGTCTGCACTTGCAGTTCTGATAGCATCGTACAAGAGCGACTTGCCTCGGGTCTTGATGAAAGCGCTTTTAGTAAGATCTTCCAGTGTCTGACTCTTATAATCGATGGCACGCCATTTCTCGATCGTTGCATCGTCCGCACCTATCGCGCGGCCGTGAAACACCAGGAATTCCCATTCCTGGGGAGAAATCTCGCCGTCTGCGCCCGCGATGTGCAGGAGTGCATTTGTGTACTCCTCCATCTGCTCGGGCGTGGGCACCCTCGTGCCACGGATCTGTTGGACTGCAAATTCCGATAGTGAACTCAAAAGAAATTCCTCAATTGTTTTTTATTTTGCGTAATACATGGAGGATTGCATGTAAAGCAAGGGCCTCCAGGCAAAACACTTTTTAATCTTAGCGTGCTTTTGGCTTAATGGTTGCCCAAGCTGGCATCAGCCCAAAAGTTGTAACACTTTGAGCCTTTCACGCGCGGAGGGTCGGTCTCTGCAGGGCTAGGAGTTGATCGCGTCCCTTTGCGTGGTGTAAATCCCGAATGCCCGAATGCCCTGATCAGAGGGTGAACAGGGTGGAATGACGGGCTGTCATCCCGGAGGCGCAGATGCACCTCGTTTTTCCATGATGAATCGGGAGGATTGACTTGTCAAGCCTCTCATCTGATTGCCGCTGTGTGTTGTGAGCGTGAGGGGTCTGTACAGCGCTGGGGTTACAGCACCGGCCCCCGGGCGGCGATCGAGGTTGCTGCGCCCTATGGGGGCGCTGCAACCTCGACCACCTGGGGCCTGCGTGCTGCACTCCTCAGGCGCTGGCGGTCTGCAAGGCAGGGATGTTCTCCAGATCCGGGATGGCAGCCATGCTCTCGGCGGAGAACATGCGGCGGCCTTCCAGCTGCCAGTGCTCGTGCTGCTCCAGCAGCACCGCCCCTACCAGGCGGGTGATCGCGGCGTCATTGGGGAAGATGCCGACGACGCGGGTGCGGCGCTTGATCTCCTCGTTGACCCTCTCCAGCAGGTTGGTGCTCCAGACCTTTTTCCAGTGGGGCTGTGGGAAGTGACGGAACGCCAGCACGTCCTCCCGGGCCTCGTTCATCAGTTCAGCAGCTTTGGGGAAACGCTCCGCCAGCGAGGCGGCCAGGTCATCCCAGCGGCTGAGGATCTCAGCAGCCGTTTCCTGGGCGAACACGGAGCGCAGTGCAGCGGTGACCATGCCCTGGTGGGCCTATTGCTTCGCAGAAGCCTTGCGGCTTGGGAACCCGCTACAACAGGTTTCTGGCGAAGTGGACACGGCACCGCTGCCAGCTGGAGCCATGGCCACACTGCGGACGGCAGCACTCAACCTGCTCCGATTGTCGGGATTTCAGTCGATCCGCGCCGGCATGCAGACGGTGATGCATGACATCACGGCGCTGCTGGCGATGGCGATGCGGCAGCCCAGCCC
>JBAXFI010000046.1:0-16698 GCA_037139995.1 Comamonadaceae bacterium
TGGCAACACTGTAGGCAAGGATGCCGATACCGATCATGGCACCGTAGCTGATGACTGGAACATTGGATCCCTGATACGGGTAAACAATGTTGGCACCGTAGACCCAGCCCCGGCTCGGTCCTGCCTCCACATCACACCAGCGATAGTCGGCCACGCAACCCTGCACGGTGACTGGAACACCGGCCAGCAGGATGGCAATGACCGGGTACTCCATCCCTGGCCCGGCGCGCAGATTGACCTGTTTGGCGGCGTAGGCCAGTTGGGCCTGTGAAACCCCAGGCAGGGCAGCCAGGGCGACCGCCAATCCGGCGACCAGTTTCAGATATTTCATTCGTTACCTCCGTCAATAAGCCCGCAAAAGCAGCGCTCACGGTACCCAGTCAAGCGCATGCATGTAGTCGCGCTGCAGCATCAAATCGTCCCATGCCGGTGCCGGTGAACGCGGCAGGAGCGCACGCCGGCGCTCATCGCTGACTTCGTGCGGCTGCCAGTGTCCCTTGAGTAAAGCCTCGGTCAGACCCGCCATCAGGGCGTCGACCGCCAGTCCGCCGCCAACGCTATCGACCAGTGTCTGATTGCACAGCAACACCATGTCGCAACCCGCATTCAAGGCCGCAATCGCTGCCTGCGTGTAAGTCAGCGGCTTGCCGTCTAGCAGTCGGGCCCCGGCCATGGACAGGTCGTCGCTGAAGATGGCACCACCAAAACCCAGTTGGCCGCGCAGGATGTCGTTCAACCACCGCGTTGAAAAGCCGGCCGCACGGCTGTCCACTTTGGGGTAGATGACGTGCGCCGGCATCACGCTGGACAGGGTGGTGTTGAGCCAGCCGTAGGGTGCTGCGTCATCGGCCAGAATGGCTTTCAGACTGCGTCGGTCAACCGGGATGTCAGTATGTGAATCAGCCTTGACAAAACCGTGACCGGGGAAGTGCTTGCCACAATTGGCCATGCCGCTTTGCAGCAAACCGTGCATCAGACTCTTGGCCAGCACACTGACGACCCGTGGGTCACGCGCAAAGGCGCGGTCGCCAATAACGCTGCTGCCGCCATAGTCAAGATCAAGTACCGGGGTGAAGCTCAAGTCGACACCGCAGGCACGCAATTCGGACCCCAGCACAAAACCGCAAGCGGTAGCGGCGTTGCTGGCCCTGAGCGCGCCGCTGCCGGCGCCCTCTTTGCCGTCACGCAGCCACATCTCGCCCAAGGCGCGCATGGGCGGCAGGTGGGTGAAGCCGTCGGTCCTGAAACGCTGTACCCGACCGCCCTCGTGATCAACGCAAATCAGCAGGTCGCGTCGCAGCGCCTTGATGTCGCGGCACAACCGGGTCAACTGCTGACGATCCTGCCAGTTGCGACCAAACAGGATGACACCGCCAACCAGCGGGTGCATGAGCCGCTGGCGGTCAATCTTGCTCAGGCTCAGTGCTGCAATGTCGATGATCAGGGGCGCGTGCTGTGCCATGGAATGTCTCGCTGGTGGGTATCAAATTTTCTCGACCACACAGAAGCTGGCGGCATAGTCGGTCTCGTCGGTCAGGCTCACATGCGCGGCCAATTGACGCGATTCAAACCATTCTTTCAGTTCACCATGCAGCACGATGGTCGGCTTGCCACTGGTCAGCTTACCAATCTCGCACTGACGCCAGTGCATCGGCCAGACCATGCCCAGGCCGATCGCCTTGCTGAAGGCCTCCTTGGCGCTGAAGCGGCTCGCCAGATAGCGCACACCGCGCTCGGGCCAGCGGGCACTGCGTTCCTGCCAGGTGTTGAATTCGGTCTCGCTCAGAATCTTTCTGGCGAAGCGATCACCGTGGCGCGCAAGGCTCTGTCGGATCCGGCGCACGTCGCAGATGTCGGTGCCAATGCCAAATATCACGACAAGCCTTCGTCAATGCAGCGCAAGTAGTCGGCAACGGTGGCGGCGTAGCCCAGCTCCAGCGCATCGGAGATCAGGGCGTGACCGATCGACACCTCACTGACACCAGGAAGGCGACGGATGAAAGCGGCAAGATTGTCGCGGTTCAGGTCGTGACCGGCGTTGACCGCCAGACCGGCATCCAGCGCCGAACGCGCCGCGCTGGCAAAACGCGCCAACTGAGTCTCCTGCTGCGCCGTGCCCCAAGCGGCAGCGTAGGGCTCGGTGTAGAGTTCGACGCGGTCTGCCCCAACCGCCTTGGCGGCCGCCATGAACTGCGGCTCGGCGTCCATGAACAGGCTGACGCGAACGCCCAAAGCATGGGCCTGCGCTATCAGGGGGCTCAGTCGGTCCGCATCGAGGGGAAAATTCCAGCCATGGTCGCTGGTGAACTGACCTTCACTGTCGGGCACGAAAGTAACCTGGTGCACGGGAAGGCCACGCTCACGCAAGTCGCGTACGCAATCCATCAGGTTGTGCAGCGGATTGCCTTCGACATTGAATTCACGCTGTGGCCAGGCACGCAGCAACTCGGCCAGATCACGCACGTCCGCAGCGCGTATATGGCGTTCGTCGGGTCGCGGATGAACCGTAATGCCACCGGCACCCGCCTGCAGGCAAAGCGTAGCCGCGCGCGTCACGCTGGGAATGCCGAGATGGCGGGTGTTGCGCACCAGGGCGACCTTGTTGAGGTTGACTGAAAGAGAGGTCTTGTTCATAGCGATTGCAGATCGATCATCATTTGCCGGGTCCGCAAAGTGCCGACCCCGCAATGGTAATTCAGGAGCGTGCGTAGTTGCGGCTTGAGTTCAGTCATCACTTGCGAACAGGCACGCAAAGTGGCGGTGAAAGGCGCAGCCGTGGTCAGCGATTCCTGTAGTTCCAGCCACTGTGCACCGCTAAGGCTGCTGCGGTCGGCGGCACCGGCCTGGCGCAGACCGCCTTCCGGTACCAGGCTGTAACGCTCCTGGGCATCAAGCGAGCGCAGTGTCATCGTTTGTGCATCGAGCAGCGGCAGCAAGCCAATCTCGCGCAGCAACAGCAACTCAAAAGCCCGCAATGCCGACTGCAAGGCCTCACCATGTTCTGAAGCAATGACTTGCACGACGTTGGCGTAGACATCAAACAGCCCGGGGTGCGGGTCGTCACGTGCCAACAGCAGAAGCAGCAATTCGTTGAGGTAGTAGCCCGACATCAAAGCCTCGCCGCTGGGCATGATGTGACCACCTTGCCACTCAGCCCCTTTGAGGGAACGTATTTCGCCATCACCACCAAAAGCCAGGTGCAGGGGCTGCAGCGGCAGCAGGATGGGACGAAAACTGGAACTGGGTCGTTTGACCCCCTTGGCCACCAGCGCAATGCGCCCATGATGGCGCGTGAATACCTCCAGAATCAGACTGGACTCGCTCCAGTCATAGCGGTGCAGCACATAGGCCGGTTCATCTGAGATGCGCTTATTGGTAGCCAAAGCTGCGCACCCGCGCTTCATCGTCGGCCCAGCCGGAACGCACCTTGACCCACAGTTCGATAAAAACCTTGGCGTCCAGCGCCTTTTCGAGTTCGACCCGTGTTTCGGTGCCTATGCGCTTGATGCGCTCGCCCTTGTCCCCGATGACCATGGCTTTGTGCGTATCACGCTCCACCACGATGGTGGCGGCGATCCTGAGCAAGCGCTTTTGTTTACCGCGCCCGGCTTCTTCCTCGAATTTGTCGATCACCACAGTGGATGTGTAGGGCAACTCGTCGCCCGTGAGTCGAAACAGCTTTTCGCGCACGGTCTCGCTCGCCAGAAACTTTTCGCTGCGGTCCGTCAACTCGTCCTGCGCGTACCACCAGGCCTGCTCGGGCAGGAAGCGCTCACAGATGGCAAGCAGGCGCTCGATATCTTTGGCATTCTTGGCCGACATCGGAACAAACTCCGCGAACGCATGGCGCTCTTGCATCTGCTGCAGCCAGGGCGCGATGTCGGAGCGGCGCGTCACCTGATCGAGCTTGTTGGCCACCAACAGGACAGGAACTTCCTTGCTCAAAAGTTCGAGCACTTTGGCGTCGGCCTGGTTGAACATACCGGCTTCGACCACAAACAGAATCAGGTCAACATCGCCGACGGCGCCAAGCACGGTCTTGTTAAGCGAGCGATTCAAGGCATTGTTGTGACGGGTCTGGAAACCGGGGGTGTCGACAAAGACAAACTGGGTCTTGCCCTGCGTGTGGATGCCGGTGATGCGATGGCGCGTGGTTTGAGCCTTGCGCGAGGTGATGCTGATCTTTTGACCCACCAGCGCATTGAGCAGCGTGGACTTTCCCACATTGGGTTTGCCAACGATGGCGATCAGGCCGCAGCGCTGGTCTGTAGCAGGTGTTCCTGGCGCTGCTGTTCTATGCAGGCCCTTGAGCATGCTTTCGAGATCAGCCTGACCCTCGGGAGCGCTTGCGTGAGCCTGTTCAGCCGAAAGCTTTGTGTCAGTCATATCGTGGTCCTGGCCTTGATCGCTTGCAGCATGGCGCTGGCCGCTGCCTGTTCACCAGCGCGGCGCGAGGCGCCAATACCACGCTCTGAAAAATTGAGTTCGATGACCTCACACTCGACGTCGAAGGTCTGCTTGTGCGCAGCTCCCAGCGTGCCAACCACACGGTACAGCGGCAGGCTCATTTTGCGCGCCTGCAACCATTCCTGCAACTCGGTCTTGGGGTCTTTGCCAATGGCCTGCATTTCGGGATTGATTTCAACCGCCTGAAACAGGCGGTGCACCAGACTTTGTGCAGCCGCAAAACCGGCGTCCAGATAAACGGCCCCGATGATGGCTTCCAGCGCATCGGCCAGTATGGACGGCCGCTTTTGCCCTCCGGAACGGGCCTCGCCCTCGCCCAGGCGAATGACCTCTGGCAAGCCCAACTCGACCGCCAGGCGATGCAGGGTGTCCTGCTTGACCAGATTGGCCCGCACCCGTGACAAATCGCCTTCGGGCAATGCGCTCAAACGCTGAAACAGCAAATCAGCCACCGCCAGGTTCAGTACAGAATCCCCCAGGAACTCGAGTCGTTCATTGTGATCAATCGAAAAACTGCGGTGTGTAACCGAACGCAGCAAAAGGTGGGCATCCGAGAACCTGTGCTGCAAGCGAACTTGCAATGCAGTCAGCGCCTCGTTCACGCGCTTGTGCCTCTTTGACTTGCCAACATTACTTGGAGCGCCCGCTGTACTTGAGCGTCAGGTAGGCTGGGCCAAACAGATGAATTTCGCGTTGATAGGCGAAACTGACGACGATCTTTTCGCCCTCTTTGCTTACCTCAAGGTCCTTGCCACTGATCGATTTGATGTTGTCCACCGAGGCAGCCCTGTCAAAAATGCTGCGCACTTCAGCCATGGAAGTACCTTCTTGCGCTTTGTCGGCGGCTCTGCGAACGCCCTGATATTCGATCGCGGTCGGCACAATTTCAACGATGATCACACCGCAGACCGCCAGCATCCCGCCGACCACCAGAAGCCCCAAGAATGACAAGCCACGTTGCCTGGATCTGAACTGAATCGTCATACCGTCCTCCAATTCAATCAAATGACCCTATGCGCTTCAAACTGCTGAAGTTCATCCAGACAAAAAACGCCTTGCCCACAATGTTTTTGTCCGGTACAAAGCCCCAGTAACGAGAATCGAGCGAATTATCGCGGTTATCTCCCATCATGAAATAGTGACCTTGCGGTACCTTGCAAACAACGCCTTCAATACTATAGCGGCAGTTCTGCTTGAAAACAAAGTCGTCGGCGCCGGGCACAAATGCCGGGCGGTCATCGTCGTTGAGCAGGCGGTGTTTGTGCTGACCGAGCGATTCTTCGTATTGTTTGAAGTAACGCATGGCGTCGTCGTCAAAGAATTCCGGCACCGCTGTGGTCTCGATGACCTTGCCATTGATCGTCAGACGCTTATTGAGGTAGGCCACCTCGTCACCCGGCGTTCCGACAACCCGTTTGATGTAATCCAGACTGGGTTTTGGCGGGTAACGAAACACCATGACATCACCACGTTGCGGCGCAATGCCTTCGGTGACCTTGGTGTGGATCACCGGCAGACGCAAACCGTAGTGGAATTTGTTGACCAGAATGAGGTCCCCCACGAGCAAGGTAGGAATCATGGAACCTGACGGTATCTTGAAAGGCTCGAACAGAAACGAGCGCAGAAAGAAGACTGCAATGATCACCGGAAAGAGACCCGCCGTCCAGTCCAGCCACCAGGGTTGCGCCAGGATGCGGCTGCGCGCCTCCGCAATATTGTCATCAACCTGGCTGATCCCCAACTTGCCCAGTTCCTCACGGCGCTGCAGCGTTTGCGACTCCAGCTGGGCTGCCGCTTTTTGGCGCTCGGGCAGGAAGTAAAAGCGCTCCAGCAGCCAGTAAATCCCGGTTACAACCGTTGCCAAAAACAACAACAGCGCAAAGTTCCCTTCAACGACACCGAAGTACCAGGCACCGATGTATCCGACAAACGCTGCCAGTACTGCTGAGGTGAGGGCCTGCATCAGTCTTCCACCTGCAATATTGCCAGGAAGGCTTCCTGTGGCACTTCAACCGAACCAATCTGTTTCATCCGCTTCTTGCCTTGTTTTTGCTTGTCCAGAAGTTTGCGTTTGCGCGAAATATCGCCACCGTAACACTTGGCGATCACGTTCTTGCGCAGTGCCTTGATTGTCTCACGGGCGATGATATTGGCGCCGATGGCTGCCTGGATTGCAACGTCGTACATCTGGCGCGAAATGATCTCCCGCATTTTGGCAACCACAGCCCGTCCACGGTACTGTGATTGCGAGCGATGCACAATGATCGACAAGGCATCCACCTTCTCGCCGTTGAGCAGGATGTCCACCTTCACCACATCAGCTGTGCGGTATTCCTTGAACTCGTAGTCCATCGAGGCGTAGCCGCGCGAGACCGACTTGAGCTTGTCAAAGAAGTCCATCACGATCTCAGCCAGCGGCATCTCATAGGTGAGCATCACCTGGCGCCCGTGGTATGCCATGTTCATCTGCACACCGCGCTTCTGATTGGCCAGCGTCATGACGGCGCCTACATAGTCCTGCGGCATGTACAGGTGCACGGTGACAATAGGCTCGCGCACCTCGTCGAGGCGCCCCTGATCGGGCATCTTCGACGGGTTCTCCACCATTCTCACGGTGCCGTCAACCTGCACTACCTGGTATTCGACGCTGGGCGCCGTGGTAATCAGGTCCTGGTCAAACTCGCGCTCGAGACGCTCCTGCACGATTTCCATGTGCAACAGCCCGAGAAAGCCGCACCGGAAGCCAAATCCCAAAGCCTGCGACACCTCGGGCACGTAGTGTAGCGATGAGTCGTTGAGCTTGAGCTTTTCCAGGCTGTCGCGCAGGCCTTCATACTGGTTGGCTTCGGTCGGATACAGGCCGGCGAAGACCTGTGGCTGGATCTCCTTGAAGCCCGGCAGCGGCTCGGTCGCGGTGAAGGCCGCGCCACCGGTTCCAGGCTTGATCAGGGTGATGGTGTCTCCCACCTTGGCCGCCTGCAACTCACGAATGCCGGCAATCACATAGCCAACCTCGCCGGCTTCCAGTGATTCCCTTGATTCGTTGGCGGGCGTAAAGACGCCCAGGCTGTCGGCGTTGTAGGTCGTATCGGTCGCCATCAGTTTGATGCGCTCGCCCTTGGCCAACCGCCCATCAACGACACGCACCAGCATCACGACGCCGACGTAGTTGTCAAACCAGCTATCGACGATCATGGCCCGCAGCGGACCCTGCGGATTGCCCTTGGGAGCGGGAATTCTGGCGACGACCGCTTCCAAAATGTCCTCAATTCCCATGCCGGTCTTGGCCGAGCAGGGGATGGCATAGGTGGCGTCGATGCCAATCACATCTTCTATTTCAATCTTGGCGTTGTCAGGATCGGCATTGGGTAAATCCATCTTGTTCAGGACCGGCACAACCTCAACACCCAGTTCGAGCGCGGTGTAGCAGTTCGCCACCGTCTGCGCTTCCACACCCTGGCTGGCATCGACCACCAGCAACGCGCCTTCGCAAGCTGAGAGCGAGCGGCTTACCTCATAGGAGAAATCCACATGCCCCGGTGTATCAATCAGATTGAGGTTGTAGATCTCACCATCGAGTGCTTTGTATTTCAACGCGGCGGTCTGGGCCTTGATGGTTATCCCACGCTCTTTTTCGATATCCATGGAGTCCAGGACCTGCGCCTGCATCTCTCTGTCCTGCAAGCCACCACAGCGCTGAATCAAACGATCTGCCAGAGTCGATTTACCATGATCGATGTGGGCAATGATCGAAAAGTTTCTGATGTGATTCATCAACGAGAGCACTTAAGTGGTTGAATTAGAACGGCGAGGGCCAAGAAAAAAGGGCGCGTCGAGTTGTGACGCGCCCTGAACCAACAATCATTGGCAACTGCGAAGGTTGGAACTTCATTGTAGGCAAAAAGCCTGCAAGATACAGCCCCCTTCAACACGATCACAAGTCGTTGCAGTACCGCAACAGGATTTTTATACACAGTTTATTAACAATTTTGGAGAGTCATCATATGGACAACTTGTGGGCGAACTGTGGATCGCCTGTGAATCCATTCAATTCTTCCCGTATGGTGGGTTGCATGCCTGTTGATATGCCTTAAACCCTTGATGATTCGCTATATTCTAACCAAAACCAAGCGTATTCCGGTCGAAAAGTTAGTATCCGCACACATTAAAAAACCGGAAAGACAGGTAAAAATATTTTTTCACCTGTCTTTTTGAGGCCAATGCTGCAAAGCCCGGGAGACCTAGCGCCCGGTTCGAATCACGGCGTATTGCGCCCATTCGCCGCGTCGAAACAGCACGTTGACAGCCTTGTTCTTGTCGAGCTTTGCAAGCGCTGCTTCAAACTCTCTGACACTGGTGACCTCGAAATTGCCGATTTGAATGACGACATCGCCCTCGCGCAAACCAGCACGCGCTGCCGCCTCCGTCGCGGCATCGACCTTCACACCGCCCTTGATCTTGAGTTCCTTCTTGCTGGTTTCCGTCAACTCGCTGACCGACAAGCCGAGCGCCTGGCCGGCGCTGGATGCCTTGGCCTTGTCTTCCTTTTCTGCCGGTTTCTTGGCTGGCTTGTCGGCGTCAATCTCTGCGATGGTGACGACAATTTCTTTGGAACCGCCACGCCGGAATACCGTCAAGGTGCTGCGGGTTCCAGGTTTGGTTGAGCCAACCATGCGTGGTAGATCGCTGGACTTGTCAACCACCTTACCGTCAAACCGGGTGATGATGTCGCCAGCTTCAACCCCTGCCTTCTCGGCCGGTGAGCCACTCTCCACTGATCGCACCAGGGCGCCTTGAGGCTTTCCCAGTCCGATGGACTCAGCCACCTCCTTGGTAACCTGGTCGATCTGGACCCCGATGCGACCGCGCGAGACACGACCCGTCGCGCGCAACTGCTCGCTGACGCGAACCGCCTCGTCCATCGGAATGGCAAAAGAGATACCCATAGAGCCACCCGAGCGGGAATAGATCTGACTATTAACGCCAACCACTTCGCCGCGCATATTGATCAAAGGTCCGCCTGAGTTGCCGGGGTTGATGGCGACATCAGTCTGGATAAATGGCAGGTAGTCACCCGTGTCACGCTGTTTGGCGCTCACAATGCCAGCGGTCACGGTGTTGTCCAGTCCAAACGGCGAGCCAATCGCCATGACCCATTCACCGACCTTGAGTCGATTGACGTCGCCAACCTTCACCGCTGGTAAACCACTGGCCTCGATCTTGACCAGTGCGATATCGCTGCGCTTGTCGGAACCCATGATCTTGGCTTTGAATTCGCGTTTGTCGGTCAGAGTCACAAAGACTTCGTCTGCACCTTCGATGACGTGCGCATTGGTCATGATCAGGCCATCCGCAGACAATACAAAACCGGAGCCCACACCATGCGGCTGTTCTTCTTCCTGCTGCTGCGGGCGCTTCGGATGGGGTGACGGCTGTTGGCGCGGCACGTTAGGCATAGGCAGACCAAAACGCCGAAAGAACTCAAACATTTCGTCCTGGCCGTCACCGTCAGGCCCGCCCCTGGGAGTTACCTTTTCCAGGGTCCGAATATTCACTACCGACGGACCTACTTGCTCAACCAGGTCCGTAAAGTCCGGCAAGGTCCGCTGCTGTGCCCGCGCATCACTGAATGGCACGAAAGCGACAACCGCCGCGATGCTGCAGCCGGCCGCCAGAGACCAGACTTGCAGTCTTTTCAAACCGAATGGAATCATCATCAACCTTTCTCTGAAAAAATCAACAGACCCCCCAAATGGGGACTCATTGGCTGCGCTCAAGACCCGACACACTGCCCCCGTCTGCAGAAAACACCGCATTTCGCAAAGCATGCCAGTTGATCGCATCCGTACGGCGCTCCAGCCAAAGCCATCTGCGGCCACCCTCTACTGAGTGCAGGCACAACAGCAACCATCCTTGCAAATCCAGATGGACACTCACTGGCCCACACAGACAGCGATCCAGCACGTAGAGCTTCCAGCTTTGCCCGTCCCATTTCAGGTGGCCACTTGGAGCAAACCACCAGTTCCGAAAGGCCGCAAGACTGGCCAGCAGCAGGACAAGCGCGTACAGCCACTGTGACCACGATTCGGCTGCTGCCTGCATGCACCAGAACCAGCCAGCCAAAGCCCCGATCAAACTGATCGATCCAAGCAGCCAGGCATGCAGGCCTGAGCGCCCCACCGGGTAAGTAACCGCCGGAGCCTTGTGCATGCTGAACCGCGTCTGGTGGCGACTGAAAAATCGGCAATCAAGAAAGCTTCAGGGTGCTCGCTTGAACACAAGTGACCCATTGGTGCCGCCAAAGCCGAAGTTATTCTTCAGGGCAACATCGATCTTCATGTCTCGCGCGACATTGGCGCAATAGTCAAGATCACACTCCGGATCCTGGTTGAATATATTGATGGTCGGGGGGCTCTTTTGGTGATGCAGGGCCAGCACGGTAAAGACCGACTCGATACCACCGGCACCACCCAACAAATGGCCCGTCATCGACTTGGTGGAATTGACGACAATCTTCTTTGCATGATCCCCCAGTGCCGCCTTGATGGCATTGGACTCATTGAGGTCGCCGAGCGGAGTCGACGTGCCGTGGGCATTGAGATAATCGACCTGGTCTGCATTGACGCCCGCGTTGCGCATGGCGCCGAGCATGGCGCGCCGCGGACCATCAAGATTCGGCGCTGTCATGTGACCAGCGTCCGCACTCATGCCGAAGCCAGCCAGTTCGGCGTAAATCGTGGCGCCACGCGCCTTGGCATGTTCGTACTCCTCCAGGACCATCACGCCAGCACCTTCTCCCAACACAAAACCATCGCGGTCTCTGTCCCACGGGCGCGAGGCCGTCTGCGGATCGTCGTTGCGCGTACTCAGGGCGCGCATGGCGGCAAAACCCCCTATGCCAAGCGGTGAAACAGTGGCCTCAGAACCACCCGCCACCATCACATCAGCATCACCGTACTCAATCATGCGGCCGGCCTCACCAATGCAGTGCAGACCGGTCGTGCATGCAGACACAATGGCCATGTTCGGCCCCTTGAAGCCAAAGCGGATCGCCACCTGCCCGGCGATCATATTGACGATCGTGGCCGGCACAAAGAATGGCGAAATGCGACGTGCGCCTCGTTGCAGGAATTCGGCATGCATGTTTTCGATCATCGGCAAACCACCGATGCCCGAGCCGATCAAGCAACCAATGCGGGTTGAAAATTCATCAGTCAGAGCCTCCTGGGTCGGCAGATTGGCATCGGCAATCGCCTGAGCCGCCGCCGCCACGCCAAAATGAATGAAGGTATCCATCGTGCGTGCTTCTTTGGAGCCAATGTAGGACTCCAACTGAAAATTCTTCACTTCACCTGCGATCTTGCAGGAGAAAGTCGAGGCGTCGAACTTTGTGATCAGGTCAATGCCGGACTTGCCAGCAATCACATTGGCCCAAGCATCAGCCACCGTGTTACCCACGGGACTGACGCATCCCAATCCTGTTACAACAACGCGACGGCGCGACATGGCAAGCTACTTACGCCTTTTTATGCGTATTCGCGTAGTCAATGGCGTTTTGTACGGTCGTGATCTTTTCCGCGTCTTCATCCGGAATTTCAATTCCAAACTCGTCTTCCAGGGCCATGACCAGCTCGACGGTATCGAGAGAGTCTGCGCCCAGATCAGCCACAAAGGCTTTTTCACTGGTCACTTGTGACTCTTCAACGCCGAGTTGTTCGGCAATAATTTTTTTCACGCGTGCTTCGATATCGCTCATGGGTTCCCTCAGAGGGTTGTAAATGGATCCGCGATTTTAGCCGGGCTTAGAGATGATTCCCTAATCCGACTGCCGAACGGATCAATCGGCTTACATCAGCATACCGCCATTCACATGCAATTCCTGTCCCGTTACATAGCCAGCCTGGGGTGAAGCCAAGAACGCAACAGCATGTGCAACGTCCGATGGTTTGCCAAGATGACCCAGGGGAATCTGACCAAGCAAGGCTTTGTGCTGCTCTTCCGGCAAGCCTGCGGTCATATCGGTTTCAATAAAACCAGGCGCCACACAATTGACCGTGATGTTGCGTGAACCCAGTTCACGGGCCAGCGCACGGGTCATGCCGGCAACGCCCGCCTTGGCAGCCGCGTAGTTAGCCTGCCCCGGGTTGCCTGAGGCGCCAACCACCGAGGTGATGCTGATGATGCGACCATAACGCTGCTTCATCATGGTCCGCATGACAGCACGACTCATGCGAAATACTGCCTTCAGGTTGGTGTCCAGCACCGCATCCCACTCATCATCTTTCATCCGCATCGCCAGATTGTCTCGTGTGATGCCTGCGTTGTTGACCAGCACATGCAATCCGCCGTGCTCCTTGACGATGGCGCCAATCAGATTTTCTGCAGCCGGTGCATCGTTGACATCCAGCGTCCTGCCGCTGCAACCGGTAAAGGCAGACAGAGCCTGAGAAATGTTCTCTGCCCCGAGGTCGGTTGTTGCGGTGCCAATCACTTTAAGCCCGCGCTTTGCCAATTCCGATGCAATGGCTGCACCGATACCGCGTGACGCTCCCGTAACCAGCGCCACCTGTCCTTCAAATTTCATATCACTCATGATCAAGACCCAACAATTCTTCTTTCACAAGCGCAAGGGACGCCGGATCCAGCAACGCAAGTCCGCTCAGTTCCGGATCGATGCGCTTGACCAATCCGGCCAGCACCTTGCCAGGCCCGCATTCAACCACACAGGTCAATCCCCTGGCCTTGAGCGCCTGCATGCACTCGACCCATCGCACGGGTCCAAACGCCTGGCGATACAAGGCATCCCGGATACGGTCAGCGTCTACCTCAACTCTGACATCAACATTGTTAATCACGTCAATTTGTGGCGGCGCAAACTCCATCTCCTCAAGTCTGCGGCGAAGTTTTTCGGCGGCCGGTTTCATCAAACTGGAATGAAAGGGGGCTGACACCGGCAGCGGCAACGCCCGCTTGGCGCCTGCAGCCTTCAATTCGAGACAAGCCTTTTCAACTGCCATCTTGCTGCCAGCAATCACGGTTTGCATGGGGTCATTGAAATTGACCGCTTCTACCACCTCATGCGAATTTTCTCCAAAACCACGCGTCACTTCGGCGCACAGCGCAGCCACCTTAGCCGCATCCATACCCAAAATGGCGGCCATCGCACCGACGCCGACGGGTACCGCTTCCTGCATCGCCTGGGCACGCAAACGAACCAGCGGTGCAGCCTGCCCGAGCGTCAGTACGCCGGCAGCGACCAAAGCGGAATATTCACCCAGCGAGTGCCCCGCTACTGCCACGGGCGCTATGCCGGTCTCCGCCATCCAGACCCGATAAGCTGCCAGTGCGGCCACTAACATGACGGGCTGTGTGTTCGTTGTGAGCGCAAGCGCTTCCTTCGGTCCGCTGCGGATCAACTCAGCAATATCTTCGTGCAGCGCGTCCGACGCCTCCCGGAGCATTTCGATTACTACCGGATGATCGCCCCAAGCGTCCAGCATGCCTACGGACTGGGAGCCTTGACCAGGAAAAACGAAAGCGAAAGGTTTCATGCCGGATAGGAACTCATAAATTACAGATTCAATAGCACCGCACCCCAGGTGAAGCCACCGCCGACTCCCTCGAGCAAAAGCAGTTCACCGGGTTTGACCTTTCCAGCGCGGACTGCGCTGTCCAGCGCCAAAGGAATCGATGCAGCAGACGTGTTGCCATGCTGGTCCACCGTGACCACAACCTTGTCCATCGACAACGCAAGCTTTCTGGCGGTGCTCTGCATGATCCGTATATTGGCCTGGTGTGGAATCAGCCAATCAATATCCGATGTCGCTTTGCCAGCTTTCGCCAAGGTGGCGCGAGCAGCCTCGTCCAGCACCGCTACTGCCAGTTTGAACACCGCCTTGCCGTCCATCTTGAGCAAGGGGTCGCCAAGCACCTGACCACCGGACACTTGCCCGGGAACACACAAAATACCCGAGTACTTGCCATCAGCGTGCAGATCACTGGCTAATATTCCCGGAGTTTCAGAAGCTTGCAGCACCACTGCGCCAGCCCCATCACCAAACAGGACACAAGTGGCCCGGTCCTTGAAATCAAGAATGCGGGAAAAAACCTCTGCTCCCACCACCAGCGCCCTGCTGGCAGCACCGGTTCTGATCATCGCGTCGGCAATCGTCAACGCATAAATAAAGCCGCTGCATACTGCCTGCACGTCAAAAGCGGGACAGCCATTGGCCCCCAATTTGTTCTGCAAGATACAGGCGGTCGAGGGGAACACCATGTCGGGGGTCGAAGTGGCGACAATGATCAGGTCAAGGTCTTTGGGCTCGCACTGGGCCGCCTCCAGAGCGCTGCGCGCCGCCTGCAGGCCCAAGTCACTGCTGCAGACATCGGGCGCTGCAAAATGGCGTGCCCGTATGCCAGTGCGTTCAACAATCCACTGGTCCGAGCTTTCCACTCCACGCGTCGCAAGATCTGCAACCAGTTCGGAATTGGTCAATCGGCGCGGTGGCAGGTAGCTGCCGGTACCGATGATGCGCGAATAGGGCTTCATGAATCAGTCGAGGGAAGGTGCGACGCACTGTGGCGTTGGCGCAACCGCACCGATCAGTGGTGCCACGTGGGCAATTCGAGCCTGCACACGATCCAGCAATTGGTGGCGGGCCGCTTCGTAAGCCCTGGTCAGCGCATACTCGAATGCCATCGCGTCGGCTGAGCCGTGACTCTTGAACACCAGGCCACGCAAACCCAGCAAGGCGCCACCGTTGTAGCGTCGGTGATCCATCCGCTTCTTGAGTGCCGCGATGACCGGGTACGCAGCAAGGGCCGCAAGTTTAGTGAACATATTGCGCGAAAACTCGATCTTCAGGAAATCAACAATCATGGTCGCCAGACCCTCGCTGGCTTTCAAAGCCACATTGCCGACAAAACCGTCACAGACCACGATGTCTGAAGTGCCTTTGAAAATGTCATTGCCCTCGACATTGCCATAGAAATTGAAATCCCCAGCCCTGGCTGCGGAGCGCAACAGTTCCCCTGCCTTCTTGATGACTTCATTGCCCTTGATCGATTCTTCACCGATATTGAGCAAGCCGACTGTCGGATTTTCAACACCGTTCAAAACTGAAACCAGGGCCGATCCCATGATTGCAAACTGCAACAAGTGCTCCGCCGAGCAATCCACGTTGGCACCCATGTCAAGTACCGTGGTGGCCTGACCCTTGGCGTTCGGAATCTGCCCGGCGATGGCCGGCCGGTCAATACCATCGAGTGTCTTGAGCAGGTAGCGGGAGATCGCCATCAGCGCCGCGGTATTGCCGGCGGAAACCGCCGCCTGTGCCCGGCCATCCTTGACTTGCTGGATGGCGACACGCATGGACGAGTCTTTCTTCCGTCGCAGTGCTACTTCGAGCGAATCATCCATGCCAACCACTTCGGTCGCGGTCACGGTCGTCCCGCGTGCATGGGAAAACGTGCCGGGACCGTCAGGCAGCCGCACCAGGATCAAGCGCGCATCTGGGTGATTCTCCAGAAAATTGCGGCAGGCAGGAAGTGTCACGACAAGACCGTGATCACCTCCCATGCAGTCAACAGCGATAGTGATCATGGGCAGTCAGCTCGACCGAACAGGGCGCAAGGGTTGGCGGACGATATAAATGACAAAGCCCGACGCTACATTCACAGTAGCCTCGGGCCTTCGCTTTATGAGAAATCAGGCTTCGGACTTGGTCTTG
This sequence comes from Comamonadaceae bacterium, assembly GCA_037139995.1. Taxonomy (GTDB): domain Bacteria; phylum Pseudomonadota; class Gammaproteobacteria; order Burkholderiales; family Burkholderiaceae_C; genus Rhodoferax. Next base: position 16,197 of record JBAXFI010000046.1, read on the forward strand.
ATGACCTTGCGACCTCGATAAAAGCCAGTCGGGCTGATGTGATGCCGAAGGTGGGTTTCACCCGTGGTGGCCTCAACCGCGATACCAGGGACGACGAGTGCATTGTGTGAACGATGCATACCGCGCTTGGAAGGTGATTTTTTGTTCTGCTGGACGGCCATGATCCGCTCCTTGTCGTGCGTGCTGCAGTCATTGCAGCACCTTGGGTTGGTGAAAATTGCGACGCCTCAGGCCCGCATGAAGCCTGCCATTATAGGGCAAGTCGCCCGTTCAGTCCGGCTTCCCGATTTTTAGCTTTGCCAAAATGGCAAAAGGCTGCCGCTTTTCCTCGAATGCCGCATCAAATCCTGGATCCACCGCTTCCAGCGTGACAGGAACCGGGCATGGATCATGCAGAGGTATCAACGGCAAAGCCATCAGTACTTCGTCTTCAATGAGTTCAGCCAAACTGAAATCGGGACTCAAGGCGAGCACATCTTCCTCGGCCTGCGCATCCTGCAGT
>JBAXFI010000047.1:0-16683 GCA_037139995.1 Comamonadaceae bacterium
CGCCTGCTCATTCGTGGCGTTTCGGTTCCGGCATCCGTCTTTTCGCTGGTTCCCTGATTCAACTGTAACTGCGCGCGTCCTCAATCACCTTGCCATCATTGGGCAGGCTTCCGGGCAACAGGAATTCGACCACGCCGCGGAGTTTGGTGACGTCGCGAATCGCCTCACCAATTTTCGCGGCCAGTGCGTCCGGCCCACCGCAGGCCGTCTCAACCTTCAGTGTCATCGCGTCATTGGCCATCTCGCCGGTTACCACCAGACGGGCGCGCGCCACTTCGGGGAAGCGTTTGACGATGTCGGCAACCTGTCCCGGGTGCACGAACATGCCACGGATCTTGGTGGTCTGATCCGCACGCCCCATCCAGCCTTTGATGCGGGTGTTGGTGCGTCCGCTAGGACAGGGACCAGCCAGCACCGCCGACAAATCCCCGGTGCCAAAACGGATCAGGGGGTAGTCCGGGTTAAGCGTGGTCACCACCACTTCGCCGACTTCACCGGGTGCGACCGGGTCACCGGTGCCAGGGCGAACGATCTCAAGAATCACTTCCTCGTCGAGCACGAGGCCTTCGCGTGCGCCGGTCTCGTAGGCAATCGAACCCAGGTCGGCGGTGGCATAGCACTGATAACCAGCAACGCCGCGCTCCGCAAACCAGTCACGCAGGGAAGGCGGAAAGGCTTCACCGCCAAACATGGCCTTGGTCAGACTGGGCAGACGCACACCCATCTCGGCGGCCTTGTCCAGAATGATTTTCAGGAAACTGGGTGTGCCGATGTAGCCGGCTGGTCGCAGTTGCGCCATCGCCTGAACTTGCTGCTCCGTCTGGCCGGTGCCGCCGGCAAACACGGTGCAGCCCAGCGCATGGGCACCGGACTCCATCATCGACCCGGCGGGAACAAAGTGGTAGCTGAAGCAGTTGTGAATCAGTTCACCGGGACGAAAGCCCGCTGCAAAGATGGCGCGCGCCATACGCCAATAGTCCCTGGCTGTACCTTCGGGTTCATAAATCGGGCCGGGGCTGGCAAAAATCCGCGGCATGCGCTTGCCGTAGCCCACCGTGCTGAAACCGCCGAACACATCACCATCGGCAACAGCCCGGCTGGCTTGCTGGCGTTCCAGCAGTTCATGCTTGCGAATCACGGGCAACTCCGCCAGTGCCTGCCGACTCGTGACCTGGGCCGGATTCACATCTTTGAGAATTTGCGCGAGTGTTGCCGATGATTTCTTGGCATGCGCTACCTGGAGCGGCAGGGCAGCCAGCAGGGCGGCTTCGCGCGCAGCACTGTCACGCGTTTCCAGCGCATCGTAATGTTCAGACATAATTCTTTTCCCTTTTTGGCGCTGGTCACCACGGCGCCAGTGCGTTGGATCAACCTGCTCAAGCCAGCCAGCGCTTGCGCCGTTTGTAACTTTTCACATCCTTGAAGCTCTTGCGCTCGCCGCCGCCAACACCCAGGTAGAACTCCTTGACGTCTTCGTTGTTGGCGAGGTCACTGGCCATACCATCCATCACGACGCGGCCCGACTCCATGATGTAGCCGTAATCAGCGTACTTCAGGGCCATGTTGGTGTTCTGCTCAGCCAGCAGAAAAGTGACCTTCTCCTTGCGGTTCAGGTCTCTCACGATCTCGAATACTTCCTGCACGATCTGTGGTGCCAGACCCATCGATGGCTCGTCAAGCAGCACCATGCTGGGGTTGGCCATCAATGCGCGTCCAATCGCACACATTTGCTGCTCGCCACCCGATGTGTAGGCGGCCTGACTGGTACGTCGCAACTTGAGGCGTGGAAAATAGGTGTAGACCTTTTCCAGATTGCCGGCCACTTCGGCCTTGCTCTTGCGCGTGTAGCCGCCCGTGAGCAGGTTTTCCTCGATCGTGAGGTGGGCAAAGCAGTGGCGCCCTTCCATTACCTGCACCACGCCGCGTTGCACCAGTTGCGAGGGAGAGAGGTTTTCAATGCGCTCGCCACGCAATTCAATGGAACCTTTGGTGACTTCACCGCGCTCGCCTTGCAGCAGGTTGGAAACTGCGCGCAGAGTTGTCGTCTTTCCTGCGCCATTGCCACCCAGGATAGCCACGATCTTGCCCTCGGGCACGTTGAGCGAGACACCTTTGAGCACCAGGATCACGTGGTTGTAAATGACTTCGATGCCATTGACGTTGAGAACGATGTTTGTGGGTTCCATAGCGTTTTACCTTTTACCAATCGGAAGCACTGCGCGCAGTGCTTCGGGTTGGGCTGTCACCCCAGCCGCCCCTTTGTCATTGCGGACTTGATCCGCAATCCAGGCAGGTGCCACTGCACCCGCACCATGGATGCCGGATCAGGTCCGGCATGACATCCCAGAGGGCCAGGATGACAAATCGATCAGGACTGGCAATCCGCCACAGTGCGGGTTTCCAACTTCTTGTCTGCACCGTATTTGGCAGCTGTCGATTTGACTAACGGCTTCAGGATTTGCTCATCAGCCTGCATCCAGTCGGAGGTGAAGTTCCATTTCTTGCCATCCCAGGTGTGGATGCGGGCCCAGTTGGCGCCCATGTGATCAACACAGGAGGTGCTGACCGGACGCATCACGCCAGCAAAGCCCAAAGCGTCAAGCTTCTTTTGGTCAAGGGCCAAATTCTCAAGGCCCCAGCGTGCCTGCTCGCCGCTGACCCACTTGCCTTTGCCGAAGCGCTCCTGCGCGCGTTTCACGCCTTCAACGCCGAGCATTGCGCTCAGGGCGCCGCGCATATAGAGCACGGAGCCGACTTCTTCCTTCGGACCGGTTCCCTGGCCTTTACCGTGAACCTCTTTCAGAATGTCCTGTGCGACTTTGGATTCCGGATGTGCGCCGTGCTGGAAGGTGACAGCGTTGTAGCCCTTGGCGCCTTCGCCCACATCTTTGACATCAGGTTCGGCGCCCGACCACCAACCACCGTACATTTTTTCACGCGGGTAGCCGGTCGCTTGCGCTTCCTTCAGTGAGGTGGAATTCATGACGCCCCAACCCCACAACAGAACGTAGTCAGGCTTGGACTGGCGAATTTGCAACCAGGTGGCTTTCTGGTCAACGCCTGGTGCCGTGACCGGAAGCAGTTGCAGGTTGAAACCATGGATGGCCGCGCGTTCTTGCAACAGGGCAATCGGCTCCTTGCCGTAGGGACTGTCGTGGTAGACGAGCGCGATTTTCTTGCCCTTGAGCTTGTCAAGACCACCTTCTTTTTTGCCCAAGGTCTGCACCAGAACGTCGGCCGCCAGCCAATAAGTGCCAACCAGCGGGAAGTTCCACTTGAACACGTTGCCATCCTGGCTTTCGCTGCGGCCGTAGCCAGCAGTGATCAGAGGGATCTTGTCGCCGGGAGCTTTCTCGGTCAGCGCAAAGGTAATTCCTGTGGAGAGCGGCTGGAACACCGTGGCACCGCCATTCTTGCCCTTCAGGCGTTCATAGCATTCGACGCCACGCGCCGTGTCGTAAGCAGTTTCGCACTCTTCGTAGCTGATCTTCACGCCGTTGATGCCGCCGCGGGCATTGACCAGTTTGAGGTAGTCGGCATAGCCATTGGCCCACGGCACACCGTTGGGCGCGTAGGCACCAGTGCGATAGGGCAGTGCGGGGAAGAACTGCTCCTTGGGTTGCGCAAAGGTCCCGGCGCTGGCGGCGACGAGGATGCTGGCCAAGACGATATTTTTGATTTTCATGGAAGTCTCCTAAAGTACTGGCACTTGCATGCCGTGGTTAACGAACGGGAAAACGTATTGAACGGATTGCGTCAATGAGGGAATGGCCACAGGCGCAGCTTTTGCTTGCCGACGCTCCAGAGTTTGGCCAGGCCATGCGGCTCCACAATCAGGAACCAGACGATCAGGGCGCCAAAGATGATGAGTTCAGCGTGTGAGATACCGGCGGTCGAAATCTGGACGCCAACCAGGTCGCCGAGCAAAGGCAGGAACTGGTTCAGGACAATCGGCAGGATCACGATGAAGCCGGCGCCAAAGAAGGCGCCCATGATGGAGCCCATGCCGCCAATAATCACCATGAACAGCAGCTTGAACGAGAGGTCTACCGAGAAGGCCGCTGGCTCCCAGGCGCCGAGATAGATAAAGCCCCACAGGGCACCGGCGACGCCAATGATGAAGGAACTGACAGCAAAAGCACTGAGCTTGGCGTACATCGGGCGGATGCCGATCACGGCGGCGGCCACGTCCATGTCGCGAATGGCCATCCACTCGCGCCCGATGGCCGAGCGCACCAGGTTCTTCGCCAGCAGCGCCAGTACCACCAGAATGGTCAGGCACAACAGGTACTTGGAGGTGGGGCTTTCAATTGGCATACCCAGAACCTGCAGGCCCGAGACCGAGACCGAACCGGACGGCGCGTCATTGGTGAACCACTTGATGCGAAGAAACATCCAGTCGCTGAAGAACTGGGCCGCCAGCGTGGCTACCGCCAGGTACAAGCCCTTAACCCGCAAACTGGGCAGGCCGAACAGGATGCCAAAAGCGCTGGCGCACAGACCACCCAGGACAAGGGCGACAAGCAGCGGCATACCCGGTACTCGGACAAAAAAGTTGAAGGCAGCGTAGGCTCCGACGGCCATGAAGGCGCCCGATCCGAGTGAAATCTGTCCGCAGTAACCGACCAGAATATTGACGCCCAGGGCAGCCAGCGACATGATCAGAAACGGGATGAAAATAGCCCGGAACATGTAGCCGCTGCTCAGCATGGGCACGACGATGAAGGCGGCGGCGATGATCAGCAGGATGGCCCAGCGATCCTGCGTGATCGGAAAGATCTGCTGATCGGTACGGTAGCTGGTCTTGAATTGACCGTTTTCTCTGTAAAACATGGTGTTTCTTTTCTTCCTGGCGGTCAGACGCGGTCAATGATCTTCTCGCCGAACAGGCCTTGTGGCCTGAACAGCAGGAACAGCAGGGCCAGCACATAGGCAAACCAGATTTCGATACCGCCGCCCACATAAGGTCCCAAAAATATTTCGGACAACTTTTCGCCGACGCCGATGATGAGGCCGCCAATGATGGCGCCCGGCACCGAAGTCAGGCCACCCAGAATCACCACCGGCAGCGCGCGCAGCGCCACCGTCGTGAGTGAAAATTGCACTCCCAGCTTGCTGCCCCAGATCATGCCGGCGACCAGGGCGACCACGCCCGCGACGCACCAGACGATGACCCAGATCCGGTTCAAGGGAATGCCGATGCTTTGTGCGGCCTGATGATCGTCAGCCACTGCGCGCAGCGCGCGACCGGTCGCCGTCTTCTGGAAGAAGACGCTGAGCAGCGTTACCAGCACAGCCGCGATCAGTGCCGCATAAAGGTCTTCCTTGTTGATCAGGATGCCGCCGTCAAACAATGTTTCGAACGCCATGATGGGCTCTTTGGGCATGCCGACGTCGATCTTGTAGATGTCGCTACCGAAAATGGTTTGTCCAAGGCCATCAAGAAAATAGCTGATGCCCAAGGTGGCCATCAACAGCGTGGTGCCTTCCTGATTGACCAGATGGCGCAGTGCCAGTCGCTCGATCAGCCAGGCCACGGCAAACATGATGATGCCTGCGATGACAAAAGCAGCCAGATTGGCGGCAATCGGATTGGTCATTCCGGTCCAGAGTGGAATCCACTCGGCAAAGCGCGCCATCGCCAGGGCCGCAAACAGCACCATCGCGCCCTGCGCAAAGTTGAATACGCCAGACGCCTTGTAGATCAGCACAAAGCCCAGCGCAACCAGCGAATAAAGCATGCCGGCCATCAGGCCACCCAGCAGTGATTCAAGAAAGAATGCCATTTTTTTGTCCTTAGTGACCGGTGCCCAGATAGGCACTGATCACTTCTTCGTTATTGCGTACTTCGTCAGGCGTGCCGTCACCAATCTTTTTGCCGTAGTCCAGCACCACGACCCGATCCGAAATGTCCATTACGACGCCCATGTCGTGCTCGATCAGGACCACGGTGGTACCGAACTCCTCGTTCACATCGAGCACAAAGCGGCACATGTCCTGCTTTTCCTCGACGTTCATCCCCGCCATCGGCTCATCGAGCAGCAAGACCTGCGGCTCCATGGCCAGGGCGCGTCCCAGGTCAACGCGCTTTTGCAGACCGTAGGGCAACTGACCGACGGGCGTCTTGCGATGCGCCTGAATTTCCAGAAAATCGATGATCAGCTCGACCTTTTCACGGTGCATCTCTTCTTCGCGCTGGGCCGGCCCAATCCGCAGCGCCTGCCACAGAAGATTGCTCTTGATCTTCAAATTGCGCCCGGTCATGATGTTGTCAATCACGCTCATGCCCTTGAACAGCGCGAGGTTCTGGAAGGTGCGCCCGATCCCCATCACGGCGACCTGGTGGCTGTCCATGTGGCTAAAAGCCTTGCCACGAAAGGTGATGGAACCCTGCTGCGGCGTGTAGACACCGTTGATGCAGTTGAGCATGGAACTCTTGCCGGCGCCATTGGGCCCGATGATGGCCCGGACTTCGTGCTCACGAACATTGAACGAAATGTCGGTCAAGGCCTTGACGCCACCGAAGCTCAGAGAGATGTTGTTGACGTCCAGAATGACGTCGCCGATTTGTTTTGTTGCCATGATTCTCAGTCTGTTGTTCAGGCAGCCGCTTTGACCGGTGCAAAGGTCTTGCTGTCGTCGATTCGCAGCGTCGCACTGACGCTGCCAGTGCGACCGTCTTCGAACTTGACCTGGGTTTCGATGAACTGCGTGGTCTTGCCGCCGTACAGGGCATCGATCAAGACGTCGTATTTTTCCGCAATGAAGCCGCGGCGCACCTTGTTGGTGCGGGTGAGCTCACCATCGTCAGCATCAAGTTCCTTGTGCAGCACCAGAAAACGGCTGACTTGTGAACCAGCGAGCAGCGTGTCCACGCTGAGATCGGCGTTGACCTTTTCAACGCATTCCTTGATCAACTGGTAGACCTCGGGCTTTTGCGCCAGATCGGTATACCCGGCATAGGGCAGATTGCGGCGTTCGGCCCAGTTGCCGACAGCGTCAAAATCAATGTTGATCATGACACAGACCTTCTCGCGGCCATCGCCATAGGCCACGACTTCCTTGATATGGGGAAAGAACTTGAGTTTGTTCTCGACATACTTGGGCGCAAACATGGCGCCGTCGTTGGCGCCGCCCTTGATGCGTCCCACATCTTTCACGCGGTCGATGATCTTCAAGTGGCCGTGGGCGTCGAGGAAGCCGGCGTCACTGGTGTGGTACCAGCCATCGGCAGTCAACACTTCGGCGGTCGCCGCCGGGTTCTTGAAGTATTCCTTGAGCAAACCGGGTGACTTGACCAGAATCTCTCCGTTCTCGGCGACCTTGATTTCAACACCGGCACAGGGCACGCCAACGGTGTCGGCGCGCGCTTCGTTGTCCGGCTGCAGGCAGACAAAGACGGCGGTTTCGGTGGAGCCATAGAGCTGTTTGAGGTTGATGCCGATAGAGCGGTAGAAGCTGAACAGGTCCGGACCGATGGCTTCGCCTGCGGTGTAGGCAACCCGCACCCGGCTCATGCCCAGGTTGTTGCGCAAAGGCCCATAGACCAGCGCATTGCCCAGCGCGTACAGAATCGAGTTGGCAAAGCCGATCGGCTTGCCGTCCATGCGCGTCGGACCGACCCGCTGCGCGACGCCCATGAAGTAGTGAAACATGCGGCGTTTCAGTGCGCTGGCATCTTCCATCCGGATCATGACACTGGTGAGCAGGCCTTCAAAGACCCGGGGTGGCGCGAAATAATAGGTGGGTCCCACTTCTTTCAGATCGATCGTCACGGTCGCGGCGGACTCGGGGCAATTCACGACATAGCCGCAGGAAAGCCATTGGGCATAGCTGAAGATGTTTTGCCCGATCCAGGCCGGCGGCAGATAGGCCAGTACATCTTCGGAATGGGTCAACTTGTCGAAATCGGCACCGGCGCGTGCCCGGTTCAGCAAGGAATCGTGGGTGTGCACCACCCCCTTTGGGTTGCCTGTTGTGCCTGAGGTGAAGAACATGGCGGCCACATCCGTGGGCTTGGTCTGATCAATTTCTGCCTGCAGGAAGCCGACATTCTGCGCGGCAAAGGCCTTGCCAGCGGCCAGCAGGTCATCCAGCGAAGCCAGACCGGGCTCGTCATAGTTGCGCAGACCGCGTGGATCGTCAAAATAGATGTTGCTCAGTTGCGGGCATTCATCGCGAATTTCGAGCAGCTTGTCGACCTGCTCCTGATCTTCGGCAAAGGCAAAACGTACCTCTGCGTTGTTGATGGGGAAAACGCACTCTGGTGCTGCGGCATCCTGGTAAAGGGGAATCGGGACGGCGCCGATCGCTTGAACGGCCAGCATGGTGGCGTACAGGCGGGGTCGGTTGGCTCCGATCACGATCATGTGCTCATTGCGACGCAGGCCGGCCAGATGCAGGCCGCAAGCCAGTTGGGCGACCAGCGTTGCCAGATCGGCCCAAGTCAGGGCCTGCCAAATGCCATATTCTTTTTCGCGCATGGCAGGCTCTGTTGGTCGCTGCGCTGCGTGATCTAGAAGAAGTTGAGGAAATGTGGTCTGCATCCCGGTGCCTTGCTATTCGAATGGGGGAATAATAGTCACTCGTTTGACGTCAGGTTGTCGTTTGGACGACAATCCGTACTTTTCTGGGTAGGTGTTTTCCCTGCACTTTTGGGCTACCCACCGAAGGAGAACCAGGCAGCAATGAACTACGACAAATCCCTGCATCAGCGCAGACGTCCCCTGACGGCTTTGGAACTGGATGCCATTCCCTGGATTCATCTGCTGACCTCTGCCGAGCGCGAGCGTGCCGTGGACGACCTCAAGATCACTGATGCCAGCGCGGGTGATTACGTGTGTCGAACCGGTCGCCCTGTGACGTATTGGTTTGGTGTGATTGACGGCTTGCTGAAGATGAGCAGTGATAACGCCGAAGGCAAGACCATGACGTTCATTGGCATGCCGCCTGGGGGCTGGTTTGGCGAGGGTACCGCACTGAAGCGTGAAAGCTACCGGTACAACATTCAGGCACTTCGAAGGAGTCGGGTGGCCGGCTTGCATGTGGACACATTTCATTGGTTGTTGGACCACTCCATCGGTTTCAACCGGTTCATCATGAACCAGCTCAATGAGCGGCTCGGCCAATTCATTGCCGCCCGTGAGATCGACCGGATGAACAACCCCGACATTCGGGTCGCGCGCAGTCTGGCCGCTCTCTTCAATCCGGTCCTCTACCCAGGTGTGGGCGAGGTCTTGCGCATTACCCAGCAAGAGCTGGCCTATCTGGTGGGTCTCTCGCGTCAGCGCGTCAATGAAGCGCTGACCACTTTGGCCGAACAGGGGTCGATTCGAGTTGAGTACGGAGGCTTGCGGGTTTTGAACCTGCAAGCTTTGCGCGCCACAGTCCTGATAGGCAAACCCGTTGTTTAATACGGGTGGATTGAATCAGGTCCGGTCTGGATCAAAACACAAGGAGATTTCAATGAGGTCAGGTGTTGTTAATTTTCTCCGCCGCTGGCTTGCCGCAGTGGTCGGCGTGGCCATGGTCTGCATTGCCGGTCAGGTGACAGCACAAACTGCCTGGCCGAGCAAGCCAGTCAGAATCGTGGTGCCCTTTGCGCCCGGCGGTACGACCGACATCCTGGCGCGCGCAGTGGCTCCGGAGTTGTCCAAGGTCTTCGGACAATCCTTCATTGTTGACAATCGCGGCGGCGCTGGCGGTAACCTTGGGGCGGATCAGGTGGCCAAGGCGACCCCCGACGGCTACACCCTGCTGATGGGCACTGTTGGCACGCATGGGATCAACAAGTCGCTTTACGCCCGCCTTCCCTACGATCCGCAGAAGGACTTCGCGCCCATCACACTGGTGGCCGGCGTGCCCAATGTGATGGTGATGAACACCGAAAAAGCCAAAGCCATGGGCATCAACAATGTGATGGACTTTATTCAGTACGCCAAGACCCATCCCGGACAGTTGAATATGGCGTCCAGCGGCAATGGCACGTCGATTCACCTCGCCGGTGAATTGTTCAAATCGAAGACCGGCATCTTCATGACCCACATTCCCTATACCGGTTCCGGCCCGGCCCTGATGGGCTTGGTGTCGGGTACTGTCGATGTGATGTTCGATAACCTGCCATCTGCCATGGCGCTGATCAAGGCTGGCAAGCTGAAGGCGTTTGCAGTCACCAGTTCGCAGCGCTCCGCTGCCTTGCCGGACGTGCCGACCATCGAGGAGGCCGGCAAACTGAAGGGCTTTGAGGCAACCAGCTGGTTTGGTTTGTTGGCGCCGGCAGGCACGCCGTCCGACATTGTGTTGAGAATTCAGCAGGAAACGGCCAAGGCGCTCAATTTGCCCAGCATCAAGGAAAAGTTGCTGGCTCAGGGGGCCATTCCCAGTGGCAACACACCGCAGGAATTTGCGGCCCTGATAGACGCTGAAATCAAGAAATGGGCGCCGGTGGTCAAGGCTTCCGGGGCCAGGGTTGATTAGGTTCGGCAACTCGTTCAAACACCCCAGACTATGGCGTGGCCCGCTTTTTCGCAGCGCTGCAGCATTTCCACCAGGGGCAGGGCGCGCTGGCGCAGCGAGATGGCCTCAAAGCGGGGTGGATCTTCATTGCGCTCCAGGGCCTGTGATAGGGCGGCCTTCCTGTCGGCGGCTTCCTGGGCCACCGCTGATGCCAGCGCTGCCAGCGCCGCCGGCATTTGTTCTGGCAGGATGATGCCCTTGCCGGCGGCATCGTCACTGTCGCCGGCGCTGATTTTGCCGATGATCTCCAGCATGCGCCGTCCGTTGGGCTGCAGCATGATGAGGTCGCCCGTCCCTTTGGATTTGAATTTGTAGAGCATAGGAGTAGTCAAGTGGCTGATCTGCACATCTTGCGCCATCACACCCTGGGTCTGCCGGCCGCGCGAAAACTCGCCTTCCGTTGGGCCGAACAGGTCGAAAACGATTTTGGTATGAGTTGCACTTACGAAGAGGGCAAGAGTGCTGACGAGGTCTGCTTTACACGAGCCGGCGTCGACGGCACGCTGGCGGTCACCAAGGACCGATTCGAGCTCACAGCGCGACTCGGTTTTCTGGTTGGCGCCTTCAAGGGCAGGATTGAGAGCGAAATCGTGAAAATGCTGGATGACATGCTGCCTCACGCGCCTGCCGCAAAACCAGAACGGATCAGGAAGAAGTAGCCGCTGCCAGGCCGGGCGGTCAACTCAGGGCTTCAATCAGGTCGATGTACTGTTGCATGGCATCGTTGGCGCTGGTGCCCTTGAAGCCGTTCCAGGCGTCCCACTTGGCGCGTCCCACCATGTCACCAAAACCCGGTTTCTTTTCGGTATTGTCGCCAGTACTGGCCTGCTTGTACAAGGCGTAGATCTTGAGCAGCGTGGCGTTGTCAGGACGCTCCGTCAGTTTCTTTGAATTGGCGACGGCGGCTTCGAATTTTGTTTGCAGGTCAGACATGGTTTCTCCGGATCAGTCAAATACCCAGCACACTTGGGGTATTTGCGCAGTATCTTACTTTCGGTTTTGGCCACAAAATAGGGGGCATTCCCGAAGAGTCGGTCCTTTGTCATTGTTTTCTCGAATCTGGAGTCCTTGATGGTTACTCGAATCAAAGCCAGCAGCCTCACCCAGCCGGTGACTGGCGCCGTGCTTCCTGCGGCAAAAATGGCACAAAAGACGGTGCGCCGGGCAGCCCGTGTGGTCCAGAAAAATGTTTCTGATGCGGTTGGCGGTACTTTGGGCCTGACAGGTGAGCGCATGAGCAAGGTCGACACCGCCTGGTTGCGTATGGACTCGGCGAGCAATTTGATGATGATTGTCGGGGTCTGGATTCTGCAGCCTGGTGTCAGTTACAAGGCAGTCTGTGAGCGAATTGAGGAGCGCCTGCTCAAGTACCCGCGTTTCGGCCAACGCGTGCAGCAGGACGCTGCCGGCGCCACCTGGGTCAAGGATCATGATTTCGATATCAAACGGCACGTAGTCATCGAGAAGCTCGGCGCCAGGTCCAAGGGGCGTGAGCAACTGGCCTTGCAGGAGCGCCTGGCTGAACTCGCAGTGCAGCCGCTGGACATGAAGCATCCCCTGTGGCAGTTTCACCTGGTCGAGCACTACCAGGGCGGCTCTGCCTTGTTGGTGCGCATTCACCATTGCATTGCTGACGGCATTGCGCTGATTTCTGTGACCCAGTCGCTGGTGGATGGCGGGGCCATGCCGCCGCAGCGCCGCAGCAAGGCCTTGCCTCATACCGGGGTTGAAGGCGCTGAGGACTGGTTGATGGATACCTTCATCAAACCCTTGACGGATGTGGCCGTGAAAGCGCTGGGGGCCGCCGGCGATGGGGCGGTCAACGCGGTGGGGATGATGATGGGCCCACAAAAGGGCATGGAAAAGGGAGTCGCGGGCTCGGTTGAATTGGCAAAAATGGTGTACCAGGTGCTGCGCGATGGTGCCGCGCTGGCGTTGATGCCGGATGACTCGCCGACACGCCTGAAGGGCGTGCCGGGGCAGACCAAACGGGTTGCCTGGTGTGAGCCGATTCCGCTGGAGGAAGTAAAAGCCGTGGGGCGGGCATTGAACTGTTCCATCAACGACATCCTGCTCAGTTGCGTGGCGGGCGCCATTGCCGAGTACCTGAAGTCCTTTGGCGACGAAGTTGCCGGCAAGGAAATCCGGGCCATGGTGCCGGTGAATCTGCGTCCTCTGGAGGAAGCCTACAAATTGGGCAACCGGTTTGGTCTGGCACCTGTCGTCTTGCCCATTGGTATCGAAAATCCGGTGGAGCGTGTGTACGAAGTGCGCCGCCGCATGAGTCAGCTCAAGGGCAGCATGCAGCCCCTGATGGCTTTCGGTTTGCTGTCGGTGGCGGGCCTGTTGATCAAGCCGGCACAGGATGCCATGCTGAGCCTGTTTTCCAAGAAGACCACGGCGGTCATGACCAATGTGCCGGGACCACGCGAGAAACTCAAATTCTGCGGTTCGACCCTTGAGCAAAGCCTGTTCTGGGTACCCCAGTCAGGTACGGTGGGTCTGGGCGTCTCGATACTCAGTTATGGCGGCGGTGTGCAGTTTGGCGTGATCAGCGATTCGACGCTGTGTCCTGACCCGCAAAAAATCATCGACCAGTTTGAGCCGGAATTTGCCAAACTCGCGATGGTGACCTTGATGTTGCCCTGGAGCGACTGAGGCTCAATCCTCCAGCTCTCCTTTTGCCATTTCGATATCAAGCCGCTCCATCGCGTCAAGCGGTTTGGCGGTGGCTGCTAGCTGGTACAGGCGGGTCGCCTCTTTCATCATTCGGTCGCCTTCGAGCATCAATATGGCATTGGCGTATTCGATCATGCCAATGGCCGATTCAAGGTTGAGCTTGAGCGCCTGCTGCAACAGGGCCAGTCCGGTATCTTTCTTTGCACCATAAGTCATGCCCCCAATGAGTGAGCCCACCTTGTCGATGACCTCGGCATGAAAGGCACCCAAGGCAATATGGGCATCAGCGTGTTTTGGCTGCAAGCGTATGACGTTTTCCAGGGAACCTTTGACCTTGCTGCCGAGACCCTGCGCCAGAGCTTTGGCTACGCTGATACCCTGACTGTAGCGACCCAGTGCATAGGCATGCCAGTACAGAGCGCTGACGTCCTGCGGATCTTCTTGGACCTGCGCAGCTGCACGCTGCGCCACTTCCTGGTACAGGTCAAGCCGGGTCTTTTCCTGCTTTTCCAGATAGGTGGCGTAAACGCAGGCCGACTTGTTGGCTACGGCGAGACCGGCGCCACCGATCTTGAGACCGAGGTCCATGGCTTTCCTGAATTCACCGCTGTGAAACAGCGCCCAAGCCTGTAGCACCTGCGCATCAGTCGGAAGGGGTTCTGCATCACCGGCGTGCAGGCGTGACCAGTACTTCTTGACGCTTGCCGCGTCAAAGACGTATTCGCCTGCATAGGGGAAGGCAGTCCAGTTGGCCATGCGTGTCTCCGGTGCCTATTCTGCTAATTGTTTTCATTATTGTAGGCGCCTGCGAGTTTGAGCAAATGGGTGCGCTGGCTTTGTTCCAGATACGGTACCAGCAGGTTCAGCACGTGTTGTGCGCCGCGCAGCAGGGCCGCTTGTGCGTTTTCGGTTTCCAGCGCACGGCGCGGATCGCGCACATATTCAAAACTCAGCCAGTAGGTCAAAACCACCACCATGCTGGTGGCTGTGGCCTCTATTTCCCGAGAGTCAATGGCAATGGCGCCAGAGCGGCTCATGCTGTCGAGTATGGTCCTGACGGCGCGGGTCTTGTTTTTCAGAACGGACTGGAAGTGCGTCTCAAGGCGCCGGTTCTTGCTCAGCAGGTCGTTCAAATCCCGGTACAGGAAACGATATTGCCAGATCAACTCAAACAGCGTGTGCATGAAGAACCATGCATCCTCCACGTCGCGCACGCCGTCGCTGGCGTTGAGCAACTCGTTGAGGCCGTGCTCGTAGCGATCAAACAGGGAGTTGATCAGTTCTTCTTTGGCCGGATAGTGGTAATAGAGGTTGCCCGGGCTGATGCCCAGCTCGGCCGAGATCAGGGTGGTGGAAACGTTGGGCTCGCCAAAGCGATTGAACAGTTCGAGTGTTACTTCCAGAATGCGCTCGGCAGTGCGCCGGGGTGCCTTCTTCACCATAAAGGCGCTCTCCCGTGCGTCGCAGGCAGTACGGCGTGACCGAGGTCGTCCATGATTTCCTGGAGCTTGCTGATGGCTCGCCCAACGTGGGTGGAGGCTGGTAGCGGGGCGCTCAAATGTCTCTTCGGGTCGTCCAGCGCTTCATGGTGCAGACTGATGCCGTGGCGCCACAGTTTGGCCGACAAACCCGTCTTGCGCGAACGTAGCAGTTGGCGGGTTTGCTGGTAAGCGTGCTCTGCCAGGCGGCGCCGCTGCGAGTAGCTGAAGGTGTTGGCCAGATAGAGTTCGGGATCCCGATGATCGGGTTCGATCAGGATGATGTCGGTGTCCGGATAGGCGTGTTCGTACTGCCTCATGCCCAGCACCATGCGGGAGTGAATCAGCGAGCGGAAAGTCTGGCTCAGCACGGCCGGCAGGCCGCCGTCCACAATGCGCGGTATGTGGTGCTTTTCGGCTGACAGGCCGCGCCGCATGACTTTGGCAACCTGGGGCGCTGTGGCGTCAAACGGAACCAGAGGGTTCAGGCACAGCATCAGATCGATTCCCTGCTCCAGAGCGACCGATGCGTGCATGGTCTTTTTCAGGGCGCCGTCCACGTAGTAATTGTCATCAATTTCGACTGGCGGAAACAGGCCGGGCAAAGCGGCGCTGGCCTGCACCGCTTTGGAAATCGGGATGTGGTCCCAGCCGGGCCGACCAAAAGGCGCGGCCTCGCCACTGTCCAGGTTCGTCGCCACCAAGGTCAGCTGGGTCTTGAGCTTGCGGAAATCGTTGCTGCGGCCTGTTTGTGAAAAAAGACGTTCCAGCTGCAGTTGCATCTGCTCGCTGGAAAAAATGCCAGCCGGCAAGCTGGGTCCGAGTTTTTGCAGCGCCTGAGTAAAGGGCTTGCGCCCGGCGGTGAGCTGCCACAAGGCAGACACCAGCAGCGCTGGCAACATGATGCCGCGACGCGCAAATTCTCCGTAGGCCGGCATCATCAGCAAGGAAGGGTCGAAGGTCTCTGCCAGCGGGTTGTCGTTTTCTATGAACAACGCACAAAGTTCCCGCGGCGTAATGCGGTTGGCCAAGCCAGCGGCGATAAAACCGCCGGCCGAAACTCCGACGTAGTGTTGCAGCTTGGTGAAGTCAATTCCGTTAAGGGACTCTTCCAAAGCACACAGTGCACCAATTTCGTAAATGGCGCCCAAGGGCCCGCCACCTGACAATGCCAGTGCGATTCTTGGGGCTTGTGATGGTTTGCGCTTCATGAGAACAAAGTGTAGGCCTGAACGTCTTTAATGGTTGCTGCGATGCAGCAATGCCTGTTGGCACAATGCATAAAGGGCGCACAGACGCCCTTTATGTCGATCAAGGTACTTGGCGTACCGGGCACTGTCAGCGCCTTGAATCAGCTCACGATCGGCGTTGCGATCAGACCGTGGGAGCTGCTCGTTTTGCAGCGGGCTTTGCAGCTTTCTTGAGTACTGGTTTGACAGCGACCTTGACGGTCCTTTTCGCTGGCGCCTTCGGGGCTGCGCCCTTGGCTGACAGTTTCTGCACGCTCTTGTTCAACTCGTCGATGCGTGCTATCAGGGCATTGACATCCTTTGCTGACGGGACGCCCAGCTTGTTGAGGGCCTTGGCAACGCGATCTTCAAAAATGCTTTCCAGCTTGTCCCATTGACCTGACGCCTTGGAAGAAATGTCGGTCGCCATGCTCGACATCTTGCTGCTGGCTTCTGATATCTTTTCTTCGGCGACGGACTGTGTCTTGCGTTGCATGCTGACACCTTCCTTGATCAGGGCCTCAATCGCCTTGGAGCCCTCGGCCTGCGCCTTGGTGAAGGCGCCCAGGCCAGCCTGCCAGATTTGTTGTGCGGAGTCTTTCACCGAACCCGATAGTGGCAGGGCACTCTTCTTCGATGCGCTTGATTTTTGCAGTTTTTTGACCATGGGAAACTCCAGACAGGTTGTTAAATTTGGACACTGGTGCTTACTGTAAGGGCAGCTTGGGGCACTGTGTAGATGGGGCTTCCTAAATTGCTAGAGAGGGCCATCTACCGGGCCG
>JBAXFI010000048.1:0-16511 GCA_037139995.1 Comamonadaceae bacterium
AGCGCGCTGCGGTGCAGGACTGGATCGAATCGCTCAAGACATGGCCCGACGCCACCACAAGCACGGCCCAGCGCGACCGCGACCTGCTGCAAGTGCGCAGCCGCGACGTGCTCGAACACATTGAGCGCGTGGTGCACCACGTGCGTCGTCTGGAGCAGAGTACCGAAGCCGCCGTCCAGATGCACTTCAACGCACAAAGCCATCGCACCAGTGAAATCATGCGCACATTGACCGTGCTGACTGCGATCTTCCTCCCACTCAACCTGATTGCCGGGATTTTTGGCATGAACTTTGAGTTCATTCCTTTTCTGCACCAGTCCAACGGTTTCTGGTTTGCCATGGGCGCGATGCTGCTGACCGCGGTTGTTCTGGTGCTCGTCTTTTCCCGCAAACGCTATCTTGAACGCTCTGCCCGCTAAAGCCGGGCCTGATTGAGGTCTTCGACGGGCCTCAAACCCAGGGCTGCGCCAATCGCTCCGCCGTAAACACCCGCTGTACTGCCGGACGTGCCAGCACCCGTTGCAGATAGGGCCCGAGTTGGGTGCGATCACGCGCCGGGGCTGTCGAGAAGCCGCGCGTCCAGCGACAGAGCATCATGGCATACGGATCCAGCGCCGAGTAGTTTTCACCCAGCAACCAGGGTCCGCCATGGCGCGCCAACTCGTCGTCCAACTGGTCCAGCAGTCCGCCGATCTTGCGCTGCGCCTGCGCCTTGACCTCGGCTGCCGCCGCGGCATTGCCCTCGACAACCCAGCGCTCCGGATAAAAGTAAAGAATCAGGGCCGCCTGCAAGGTGTTGGTCAGCCAGATCAGCCACTTGTAGAAGTGTGCCCGCTCAGCAGTGCCCAAGGTCGGGGCCAGACCTGCCGCGGGACAACTGTCACACAAATGAAGGCAAATGGCGGCTGTTTCGTACAGCACGAAGTCGCCATCGGTCAGCACCGGAATCAGGCCGTTCGGGTTGAGCTTGAGGTAGTCTGTTGTCTTGTGCGCATCGGCCGTCCGATCGACCAGCACCAGCTCAAAGGGCACACCGATTTCCTGCAACAAAATATGCGGCGTCATCGCCGCGGTGCCAGGGTAGTAGTGAAGTTGAAGCATCGAGAGTTCCCCAGTTTGGAAATACATGAAAAGCCACGATCGGGCCGCAGCACCGCTACTTCAAACCGAAAAGCAAGGCGCCGTTGTTCCAGGCAATGTTGCGTGCCACCCCATCAGGTAAATCGCCGAGCCAGTGGCGATAAGCCTGCATCAGTTCGTCGTAGTACAACCAGCGCTGATTGACCCAGGTATCGGAGCCAATCAGGAAGCGATCCGGATACTTCAGCAGCAAGGCACGCCACTGCGGACACAACTTTTCGGCACCACTTGCGTCGGTGCAGGTCAGTCCCGGGCGGTAGGACAATTCCCCCAGCAGCAACGGGTATCTGGCAAACAGTTCGTCAACCCGCGCCGGGTCCGCACCCCCAATACCGGTATGGGCCCAGATCAGTCGCAGTTTCTGACCCTTGCCGGCCGTGTTTCCCATCAACAGATCCAGCGCCACGTCGTCCACGTGGGCCAGCACGAACAGGTCCTTTTCTTCTGCCAGTTGCATCAGCTTGCGTGCCACCGGTCCCATGGCATTGGCGCTTTCATACAGATGGAATTCACCCAGGCCCCGTTAAGGGCCAGCCGGTGTTCCCCTGCCCAGTTCGGTCTGCACCATGTCAAAAATGGTCGGGTCCTGAAACCAGTTGCTGTAATCGGCGCGGTTGCGGTAAAGACGAATGAAGGGAACCACCGCGACGCCCGCTTGGCGTGTTTCAAGCTGCGCCGCTGCCAAGGTCTGGGTACCCGCGTTGGGCCTGGAATTGGCGATCACGGCCTTGACGCCATTGCGCTGCATGCGGGCCAACACATCGCTCAGAGGGTGCGGTCCGGTCTGACCGTTCCAGGCCTCTTCGTTGTAATGCAAGTGTGCATCGAAGATCGGACCCGTGTAATCGGCAGCCCAGGCGAGCGTGCCAGTGGCAGCCAAGACGAGTGCCAGCATCCGCTTCAGAGGGCTACTGTTTTTCAAGCTTGCGCTCCAGGAAATCAAGCCGGTCCTGACCCCAGAAGATCTCGCCGTCCATGCAGTAGCTGGGCGCGCCGAACACACCCGCCGCGATCGCCGCCTCGGTATTGCTATCGAACTGGCGCTGCACCGAGGAATCACGTGACTGCAGCAGGCGCTCTGGTGGCAGAGCGCATTCCTGCAGCAGTTCGGCCAGCGTCTGGGCGTCGGCAATATTGCGCTGCTGCACCCAGACGGCGTCGAACACAGCGGCGCTCAGGCGCATCGCCGCCGCAGATCCATCCTTCGAGTCAACTGCAATGATCAGGCGCGCCGCGTCGTCCGCTGCCACGGGAAAATAGCGCGGCTCAAGATTCATCGGCAACTGCAACCAATCCCGAAAGCGTGCCAGTTCGATCAAGCGATAAGCCCTGCGCTCCGGTGCGCGCTTGGGCAGCGGTAAACCACCGGTGGCCGCGAAGACCCTGCCAAAGTCTGCTGGCAACACACGAACCCTGGCTTGCGCTCTCTCAGCCACGGCCGCAAAGCGCGCATGACCAAGGTAGGCCCAAGGGCTTTGCGGTGCGAAGTAGTAGTCGATTGATTTTTGCATTGTTAATTTCTCATTGGGTTTCCCGGACAAATCTTATACTTGACTGAGGACGTGCGCAGCAGATAGCTGCGAACGTGCGTGAACACCATCGACCGTATTCGCAGCACCACCATGGAAGCCCGCAAGATGCCACAACAGGCTGACTTTCTGATCATTGGCGGCGGCATCGCCGGCGCCTCTGTCGCCTATTGGCTGGCGCCGCATGGCCGCGTGATTCTGCTCGAACGCGAGTCGCAACCCGGTTACCACTCGACCGGGCGCTCCGCTGCGATGTTCATGGAGAGCTATGGCACACCGCAGGTCTGCGCACTGACCCGCGCCAGCCGCGCATTTTTTGAAGCTCCGCCCGTGGGCTTCTGCGAAAACCCGGTGCTGTCACAACGTGGCGCCATGATGGTCGCCACGCAGGGACAGGACGCATTGCTGGCCGATTACTGGGAAGGCGCACGGGCGCTGTCGCCCGACGCCAGGTTGCTCGATGCCAGCGCCGCCTGTGCGCTGGTAGGCGCGCTGCGCCCGGAGCGGGTGCTGGGTGCCGTCCACGAACCCGATGCGCTGGCCATGGACGTGGACACCTTGCATCAGGGTTACCTGCGGGGCATGCGCCGCGCCGGCGGCACCATCGTGTGCAACGCCGAGGTCACGGCGCTGCGTCGACAGTCGGACTACTGGCAGGTGCAGGCGGGTGGCGTAGAGTACTCAGCACCGGTAGTACTCAACGCCGCTGGCGCCTGGGCCGACGTGGTGGCGGCACTGGCAGGTGTGAACACCATCGGTCTGGAGCCGCGCCGGCGTTCGGCCTTCATCTTTGCGCCGCCCGAAGGCATGTCCAGCACCGGCTGGCCCCTGACCATCGGCATAGCCGAAGACTGGTACTTCAAGCCCGATGCCGGCATGCTGCTGGGCTCACCCGCCAACGCTGACCTGGTGGCGCCGCAGGATGTGCAGCCCGAGGAACTCGACATCGCACTGGCCATCGACCGCATTGAATCCATGACCAGCCTCAGCATCCGGCGCCCGAGTCGCAGCTGGGCCGGACTGCGCTCTTTTGTGGCAGACGGCGATCTGGTCGGTGGCTTCGATCCGGCGGCCCCCGGCTTCTTCTGGGTGGCGGCGCAGGGCGGCTATGGCATTCAGACATCCGCTGCCATGGGTGAAGCTTGCGCCGCACTGGCACGAGGTCTGCCGCTACCCGAACGCATCGCCGCCTTCGGGTTGAGTGCAGAAATGCTCAGTCCGGTGCGCCTGCTCAAAGCCTGAATCTTTCATCCACTCACTACCTGTCACACACACCATGCGCATCTTCAGCGGAGCCCTTGCCACCGAAACCAACACCTTCGCGCCGATGCCCACCGGGCTGGCCTCGTTCCGTGATCGCGGCTACTTCCCGGCCGGCCAGCACCCCGATCACATGCTTTATTTCAGCGGCCCCCTGTGGGCGGCGCGGCTGCGCGGCGCCGAGCACGGCTGGGATCTGGTGGAAGGGCTGGTCGCCGGTGCCCAGCCCAGCGGCACCACCACGCGCCACGCCTACGAGACACTGCGTGACGAATTGCTGCGCGACCTGCAGAGTGCCTTGCCGGTGGACATGGTGCTGCTCGGGCTGCACGGCGCCATGGTCGCCGACGGCTACGACGATTGCGAAGGTGACATCCTGAAGCGTGTGCGCCAGATCGTCGGCCCCGATGTCGTTATCGGCGCCGAACTCGATCCGCACAACCACCTGAGTCAGACCATGCTGGAGCAGGCCAACCTGCTGATCTGCTACAAGGAATATCCTCACACCGATGTGAAGGAGCGTGCCCTCGAACTGGTCGACCTCTGCGCCGCCATGGTCGAAAAGCGCATCCGCCCGACGCTCGCCGTGGTGGACTGCGAAATGATCGTCCTGATCCACACTTCGCGCGATCCGGCGCGCGCCTTCGTGGACCGGATCCAGTCCCTGGAAGGTCGCGACGGCGTGCTTTCTATTTCGGTCACCCACGGTTTCCCCTGGGGCGATGTGGCAGACATGGGCACCAAGGTCTTTGTCTACACCGACAACAACCCGGCCAAGGCGGCCGCGCTGGCGCGAGAGCTTGCCGACGAGCTGATCGCCATGCGCGAGCAGTTGGCACCGGCCTACCCGGATCCGGACAGCGCGCTTGACGAAGCCCTCGCCTTCAACGGCGGACCGGTCGTCATCTCCGACGGTGCTGACAACCCCGGCGGCGGCGCCGCCAGCGACTCCACCTTCATGCTGCGCCGAATGCTGGAACGCGGTATCAGCAACGCCGTGTTGGGCCCGTTGTGGGACCCGGTAGCCGTGCGCATCGCGTTTGACGCTGGCGTTGGCGCTCAGTTGCCGTTGCGCATAGGCGGCAAGATCAGCCCGCTGTCGGGCCAGCCGTTGGACCTGCTATGCACGGTCAAGTCCCTGACACCCTCGCTGATACAGACCGGCTTGTCGAACACACCCACACCCATGGGCGACTGCGCACTTGTGCATGCGCAGGGCATCGAAATCCTGCTGTGCAGCTTGCGCAACCAGGCCATGGGGACCGACCTGTTCACTGGCGCTGGCTGCGAACTCGCCCAGCGCAAGATCATCGTGGTCAAATCGTCGCAACACTTTTATGCCTCGTTTTCAAAGATTGCGGCCAAGGTGATTTATGCTGATGCACCGGGTTCGGTTGCGCGCGACCTCAACACCCTGCCCTATCGCAAGGTCAGGCGACCGAAATGGCCGCTGAAGTCCTGAAACTGCGCACCTGTTTTTCCAACATTCAAAAAGAGGAGTTTCCATGAAACATCGTACCCTTGCCACCCTGGCCTGCCTGAGCGCGCTGCTGCTGGGCACGGCTGGCACGCCCGCGCTGGCGCAGACCAAAACCCTGCGCGTGGTCGCTCACGCCGACGTCAAGATCCTGGACCCGACCTTCACCACGGCCTACATCACCCGCAACTTTGGCTACATGGTGTACGACATGCCATTCGGCCGCGACGACAAGGGTGTTCCAAAACCACAGATGGTCGAGAAGTACAGCACGTCCAAAGACGGCAAGGAATGGTCGTTCACCCTGCGCAGCGGTCTCAAGTTCTCGGACGGCAGCCCCGTCACCGCTACCGACACCGTTGCCTCCATCCAGCGCTGGGCCAGCAAGGACAGCATTGGCCGCGCCATGGCTGCCTCTGGCCCGGAGTGGAAAGTCGTGAACGCCACGACGTTCACACTGACGCTGAAGGAACCTTTTGGACTGGTGTTGGACGGCCTGTCCAAACCCTCCGGCTTTCCGCCAGTGATCATGCCCGAACGTCTGGCCAAGCTGCCGACCACGACACCGATGACCGAGGTGCTGGGCTCTGGCCCCTTTGTTTTCAAACGTGATGAATGGGTACCCGGTAACAAGCTCGTTTTCATCCGCAATCCGCATTACCTGGCGCGCAGCGAGCCGGCCAGCTACCTCTCTGGCAGCAAGAAGACCGCCTTCGACCGGGTTGAGTGGTTGTACCTGCCCGACGCCAACAGTGCCATCGCCGCCCTGCAAAAAGGCGAAGTCGATTATGTGGAGCAGGTGCCACCCGACTACATCACTCCCTTGCGCACCGACCCCAACGTGAAAGTGGCAGCCTCCGGCGCCTGGCAGGGCTGGATCATCATGAACCAGTTGCACCCACCCTTCAACAATGCCAAAGTGCGCCAGGCGCTGCTCAAAGCGGTGAGCCAGGAGCGCTTTACTTCGGCCATGGGTTACCCACTGGACATGCGCGTCACCTACTGCGCTGCGCTGTTCCTGTGCGGTGGACCTAATCAGACCGACGCCGGTGCCGAACCCTATCGCACGGCCGATGTCGCCAAGGCCAAGCAGTTGCTCGCCGAGTCCGGCTACAAGGGCGAGAAGATCGTGCTGTTGGTGCCCACCGACGTTACCTACCTCAACGCGCTGGGATTGATGGCGGCGCAGACCATGAAAAGCATAGGCTTCAACGTCGATATGCAAAACATGGACTGGGCTTCCATCGGAGCCCGCCGCGCCAAGCGCGACGCTCCCGAGGCCGGTGGCTGGAATATGTACGTCACGGTCGCTGGCGGTTTCGATGCCGACTCCCCCGTAACCAACGCTTACCTCAGCGCCGCCTGCGGCACCAGCCTGCCGGGCTGGCCCTGTGACAAGCAGCTCGATGAACTGCGCACTGCCTGGATCAAGGAAGTCGTGCCCGCCAAGCGCCGCGTCCTGCTCGATCAGTTCCAGCAGCGCGCCTATGAGGCACTGCCCTACATCAACGTCGGCCAGTACACACCGGCGATCGCCTATCGCAAGAACATCAAGGGTGGCGAGCGGCTCAACAGCGGCCTGCCCACCGTCTGGATGCTCGACAAGTAAGCCCGCAGCAGCCTGAAATGCGCGTATTTACCGGGGCGCTGGCCACCGAAACCAATACCTTCGGCCCCATGCCCACCGGTCTGTCCTCGTTCAAGGACCGGGGTTACTTCCCAGCCGGGCAGCATCCGCCGGAGTTGAATCTGTTTGCCGCCCCGCTGTGGGTGGCGCGCCAGGTCAGCCAGGCTCGGGGCTGGACCCTGATCGAAGGCATGGTGGCTGCCGCACAGCCCAGCGGCACTGTCACGCGCCACGCCTATGAAACGCTGCGCGATGAGTTGCTGGCAGACCTGCGCGCCGCCTTACCGCTGGACATGGTTCTGCTCGGGCTGCACGGTGCCATGGTGGCCGATGGCTACCCCGATTGCGAGGGCGACCTGCTGGAGCGCGTGCGCGCCATCGTCGGCACCGATGTGGTGGTTGGCGCCGAGCTGGATCCCCACGTCAACCTGAGCAGCACCATGGTCGAGATGGCCGACGTGCTGGTGGCTTTCAAGGAATATCCGCACACCGACATCGTCGAGCGAGCGCATGAACTGATTGCGCTGTGCGAAGCCCGATATGCCGGTCGCATTCGCCCAGTTCATGCGGTGGCTGACTGTCACCTGATCGTGCCCTTCCACACCACGCGCGACCCGGCCAAGGCACTGGTGCAACGCATCCAGTCACTCGAAGGCCAGGACGGTGTGCTCTCAATCTCCATCGCCCACGGTTTCGCGCACGGTGATGTGCCCGACATGGGCACCAAGGTCCTCGTCTACACCGACGGCCATCAGGCGCAGGCAGACACGCTGGCGCTGCAACTGGCAGGAGAGATCATCGCCATGCGCGACCAGCTGGCCGTGCGCTACCCGGCGATTGACACCGCGCTGGACGAAGCGCTGGCCTTCAATGGCGGCCCGGCGGTACTGGCCGACCGCGCGGACAACCCGGGCAGCGGCGCACCGGGCGATTCCACCTTCATCCTGAGCCGCATGCTGGAGCGCGGCATCGTCAACGCGGCGATCGGCCCGGTCTGGGACCCGGTCGCGGTGCGCATCGCGTCCGACGCTGGTGTCGGCGCGCACTTGATGCTGCGCATCGGCGGCAAGATCGGCCCCCTGTCAGGCGATCCGCTGGACCTGGACTGCCAAGTCAAGGCACTGCAGCACGACCTCGTCATGACCGGCCTGGCCGGCGCACCCACCCCGATGGGTGACTGCGCGCTGCTCGAGGTCAAAGGCATACAGATCGTGCTCGTTACGCTGCGCAACCAGGCCATGGATACCGATGTCTTCACGCAACTCGGCTGCGAACTGGCGACCTGCAAAATCATCGTGGTCAAGTCGGCACAGCACTTTCATGCGTCTTTCTCCAAAATCGCAAAAAAGGTGATTTACGTCGGCGCCCCGGGGGCCGCCACACCGCACACCGCAACCCTGCCCTACAGCCGGATCCGTCGCCCGATCTGGCCGCTCGACAACATCGCCGAGGCGACACTGATTTGAGCTCTGCATGAACCTGTTCACTGCCTTCCAACTGCCCATCCGTTTTGCTTTGGCGCTCGGCCTGACGCTGGCTGCCACCGCACCCGCACTGGCCCAGACCAAGACACTGCGCTTCGTCGCCCACGCCGACGTCAAGATCCTGGACCCCAGCTTCACCACCGCCTACATCACGCGCAACTTCGGCTACATGGTGTACGACACGCTGTTCGCGCAGGACGCCAAGGGCCAGCCCAAGCCACAGATGGTGGAGAAATACACGACCTCCAAAGATGGACGGCAGTGGACCTTCACACTGCGGCCGGGCCTCAAGTTCTCCGACGGCAGCGTGGTCAGCGCCGCCGACGCAGTGGCCTCCATCCAGCGCTGGAGCACGCGCGACTCCTTTGGCCCGCCGCTGCGCGCCGCTGGCGCCGAGTGGCAGGTGCTTGATGCTCAAACCTTCAAGCTGCAGCTGAAGGAGCCCTTCGGCATGGTGCTGGAGGCACTCGCCAAACCTTCGGGCTTTCCGGTCCTGGTGATGCCGGAGCGACTCGCCAGATTGCCCACCAGTTCGCCAATCAGCGAGGTGATCGGCTCCGGCCCCTTCCTGTTCAAGCGCGACGAATGGGTGCCCGGCAACAAGGTCGTGTTCGTCCGCAACCCCGGGTATGTGCCACGCAGCGAGCCCGCCAGCGGCCTGGCTGGCAGCAAGAAACCGGCTTTCGACCGCGTCGAATGGCTGTACCTGCCGGACGCCAACAGCAGTGTTGCCGCACTGCAAAAGGGCGAGGTCGACTTTGTCGAGATGGTGCCGCCGGACTACATCACGCCGCTGCGTTCAGATGCCAACGTGAAACTGCTGCCATCGAGCGCGCAGCAGGGCCAGCTGATCATGAACCACCTGTACCCGCCGTTCAACAATCCGAAAGTTCGCCAGGCCGTGCTCAAGGCCGTGAGCCAGGAGCGCTTCAACGCCGCCATGGGTTATCCGCTGGACATGCGCATGACCTACTGCGCCACTTACTTCATCTGCGGCAGCGCCAATGACACGCCAGCGGGCTCCGAACCCTACCGCACGACCGACCTTGCCAAGGCCAAACAGATGCTCTCTGAATCCGGCTACAAAGGCGAGAAGGTGGTGCTGCTGGTGGCCAGCGATGTGCCCTACCTCAACGCGCTGTCCCTGATGGCGCTGCAGACGCTGCGCAGCATCGGCATGAACGTCGACGGCATCAGCATGGACTGGGCTTCCATCGGTGCCCGGCGCGCCAAGCGTGAGGCACCGGAGGCCGGTGGCTGGAACGCTTACACCACGGTGGCCAACGAGTTCTCCATCAACAGCCCCATCGTCAGCACCTATCTGGGCGCCGCCTGCGGCAACTCGCTGCCAGGCTGGCCCTGCGACAAGGCCCTGGACGAATTGCGCGCCGCCTGGATCAGTGAGACTGCCCCGGCCAAGCGCCGTCTGGCGCTGGATGCCTTCCAGCGTCGCGCTTTCGAGACAGTGCCCTACATCAACCTGGGTCAGTACTTTCCGGCGTCGGGAGCACGCAAGGAACTCAAGGGGGTCGACCGGCTCTGGGGTGGTATTCCCAACCTCTGGGTGCTGGACAAATGAACTACCTGCTGCGCCGCCTGTTCGCGACCCTGCCGGTGATGGCAGTGGTGGCGGTGGTGGTTTTTTTGCTGATTCACCTCTCGCCCGGTGACCCGGCAGCACTGATTGCCGGCGACCTGGCCACCACCGAAGACATCGAAAAACTCCGCGCCGCGCTTGGCCTGGACCAGCCGCTGTGGCGCCAGTTTGCCCTTTGGCTGGGGCGCGTGCTGTCGGGCGACCTTGGCATGTCCATCTTCACCCAGGTGCCGGTGACAAAACTGCTGGCGCAGCGACTCGAACCCACACTGTCGATCGCAGTTCTGACGATGGCGCTCACCGTCTGCGTGGCGGTGCCGCTGGGCACGCTGGCAGCGCACCGCGCCGGCAGCTGGACCGACCGGCTGGTGATGCTGTTTGCCGTGCTCGCGTTCTCGGTCCCGGTGTTCCTGATCGGCTACCTGCTGATCTACACCTTTGCCATCCGTATTCCCCTGTTCCCGGTGCAGGGCTATGTGCACCTGTCCGAGGGCGTGGGCGCCTGGCTCAACAGCCTGGCACTGCCCTGCATCAACCTGGCGCTGGTCTACATCGCCCTCATTACCCGCATGACGCGCGCCACCGTGATGGAAGTGCTGCAGGAAGACTACATCCGCACCGCCCGCGCCAAGGGGCTCGGCGTGCTCGCGGTGCTGGGCCACGCCCTGCGCAACGCCGCCATCCCGATCGCCACCACCGTGGGTGTCGGCATCGCCCTGCTGATCGGCGGCGTGGTGGTCACCGAAACCGTGTTCGCCATCCCCGGCATCGGCCGCCTGGTGATCGACTCGGTGCAGCACCACGACTATCCGGTCATCCAGAGCGTGCTGCTGCTGTCGGCTGGCGTCTATGTGCTGATCAACCTGTTGATCGATCTGAGCTACCGCTTGTTCGACCCGCGCATCCAGTACTGAGCATGTTCACCCCGTCAACCCTTGCTGTCGCGCCGGACGAGTTGCCCTTCGTGGTCTCGCGCTGGCGCTGGCTGCGCAAGAACCCGACGCTGATTCTGGGTGCCTTGTTGTTGCTTGTGGTGGCACTGATCACCCTGGCAGCTCCCTGGATTGCCACGCACGACCCGCAGGACATCGATCCACTCACACGCATGCAGAGCGCCTCAGCCGAACATTATTTCGGCACCGACGCGCTCGGCCGCGATGTCTTCAGCCGCGCCGTCTGGGGCGGCCGCGTCTCGATGATCGTCGGCCTCTCGGTGGCCGTGCTGGCCACCCTGGGCGGCGTGCTGCTAGGGCTGGTGGCAGGCTTCGTGCGCTGGGCCGAGGGACCGGTGATGCGCGTCATGGACGGCCTGATGGCGATTCCGGGGATTCTGCTGGCCATCGCCCTGATGGCGGTCACCCGCGCCAGCCTGGGCACGGTCATCGTGGCCATCACGGTACCGGAGATCCCGCGCGTGGTGCGCCTGGTGCGCTCACTCTCGCTCACCCTGCGCGAGCAGCTGTATGTGGAGGCGGCGCACGCCGTGGGCACGCGCCTGCCCGTGATCCTGTGGCGCCACGTCTTGCCGAACATGGTGGCACCGCTGATTGTGCAGGCCACTTTTGTGGCGGCCTCGGCGGTATTGATCGAGGCTTCGCTGTCCTTCCTGGGCGTCGGTGTGCCGGCGCAAACGCCAAGCTGGGGCAACATGATGGCCGAAGGCCGCAATTTTGTGGCAGTGGCCTTTCACATCATCCTCTACCCCGGCCTGTTGCTGGCCACCACGGTGCTGGCCATCAACATGGTCGGTGATGGTCTGCGCGACGTGCTGGACCCGCGACTGGCGCGGCAACTATGAGCAGCCACTCCACAGCGTCCGCGCCGCTGCTCGAAATCGACTCGCTGCGCACCTGGTTCGACACGCTGAGCGGCACGGTGCGCGCGGTCGATGGCGTCTCCTTCACGGTGCAAGCCGGCCAGACCTTGGGTGTGGTCGGCGAATCGGGCTGCGGCAAGAGCGTCACCGCCCTGTCCATCCTGCGTCTGCTGCCCACGCCGCCGGCACGGCATCTGGGCGCCATCCGCTACCGTGGCAGCAACCTGCTGGCTTTGAGCGAACGCGAGATGCGCCAGATTCGCGGCAACCGCATTTCGATGATCTTCCAGGAGCCCATGACCTCACTGAACCCGGTGCTGACGGTCGGCCGGCAGATTGCCGAGACCGTGCTGGTGCACCAGGAGGTGAACCGGGCCGAGGCGATGCAGCGCGCGGTCGAAATGCTGCGTCTGGTGCAGATTCCCGAGCCCGAGCGCCGTGCCCGCGAGTATCCACACCAACTCTCGGGCGGCATGCGCCAGCGCGTGATGATTGCTCTGGCCCTGGCCTGCAACCCCGAGTTGCTGATCGCCGATGAGCCGACCACGGCGCTGGACGTGACGATTCAGGCCCAGATCCTGGACCTGATCAAGCGCTTGCAGAAAGAGCTTGGCATGGGCGTGATGCTGATTACACACGACCTCGGCGTCGTGGCAGAGAGCTGTGACCGTGTAGTCGTGATGTACGCCGGACGCAAGGTCGAGGAGAGCAGCGTGCTCGCCCTGTTCAGCCAGCCGCTGCATCCCTACACACGCGCCCTGATGGCTTCGATGCCGGCCATGAACAGCCAGCTCAAGCGCCTGACCGAGATCCCCGGCATGGTGCCTTCGCCGCATGAGCTGGGACGCGGCTGCGCCTTTGCTGCGCGCTGCCAGTATGCGCAGCAGCGTTGCGTTGATGAGAACCCGCCACTGACAAGCCAGGGTGAGGATCATGTGGTGGCCTGCTTTGCCGTTGAAGAAGGCCGCGTCAATCAAGCGGAGCTTGCAGCATGAACGCCCCGCCGCTGCTCGAAGTGAGCAAACTGCGCAAGCACTTCATCTCGCCCAGGCACTGGTTCAGTCCGGCCAAGCCGCCGATCCAGGCGGTCGACGGGGTTTCGTTCACGCTGGCGCGCGGTGAGACGCTGTCCCTGGTCGGAGAGTCCGGCTGCGGCAAGACCACCACCGCCAAGTCGGTGCTGCGTCTGATCGAACCGACATCGGGCTCGGTCAAGCTCGATGGCGAAGAACTGCTGACGCTGGACTCGACCCAGATGCGGCTGCGCCGACGCCACATGCAGATCATTTTTCAGGATCCCTATGCGTCCTTGAGTCCGCGCCTGACGGCGGGCGAGATCGTGGCCGAGCCGCTGCGCAACTTTGGCGCATCGAATGCAGCGCAAAGGCAGGAACGCGTGCAGTGGCTGTTTTCCAAGGTGGGCCTGCGGCCCGAGGCCGCGAAAAAATACCCGCATGAGTTCTCCGGTGGGCAGCGCCAGCGCCTGGGAATTGCGCGGGCGCTGGCGCTGGAACCCAAGCTCATCGTCTGTGATGAACCGGTGTCAGCGCTCGACGTGTCGGTGCAGGCGCAGGTGGTAAACCTGCTGACCGATCTGCAGGCCGAGTTCGGCCTGGCCTACCTGTTCGTCGCACACGATCTGGCGGTGGTGCGCCACATCAGCCACCGCGTCGCTGTCATGTACCTCGGCCACATCGTCGAAGTGGCCGACCGTGACACCCTGTTCAACGCTCCGCGCCACCCCTACACCGAGAGCCTGCTGGCCGCCGTGCCCGTGCCGGATCCGCTTGTGAAGCGAGAGCGCATCCTGCTGCAGGGCGACCTGCCCAGCCCGGCCAATCCGCCACCCGGCTGCCGCTTCCACACCCGCTGCCCGCTGGCACAAGCCATCTGCAAGGAACAACGCCCGCTGCTCACACAGCGCGGCACGAACGATCAGGGAGGCCAGTGGGTGGCCTGCCATCTGCGCTGAAAGGACTTCTCATGACGAAATCTGTGCACTACGACATCCTGATTCGCGGCGGGACCGTGATCGATGGCACCAAGGCGCCGCGCTTCTGTGCCGACCTGGGCATCAGCGGTGGGCACATTGCCGCCATCGGCCAGCTTGAAGAGTGCAGCGCTGACGAGGTGATCGATGCCAGCGGCCGCATCGTGGCGCCGGGCTTCATCGACGCGCACACGCACGACGACATGGCCCTGCTGGTGCAGCCCGACATGAGTTTCAAGATCTCACAGGGCGTCACCACCGTGATTGCCGGCAACTGCGGCATCAGCGCAGCGCCCTTGCGCAGCGACATGGAACTGCCCATGCCACTGAACCTGCTGGACGCACCCGGCGGAAAACGTTTTCGCCATTTCACCGACTACCTGGCGGCACTGCGCGAGACGCCGTCGGCGGTCAACGTGGCGGCCATGGTCGGCCACTCGACCCTGCGCGTGATGGCCATGGAGTCGCTGGACCGTGAGGCCACGGCTGACGAGATTGGCGCCATGCAGGCCCTGGTGCAGGAGGCGCTCGACGCCGGCGCCATCGGCATGTCCACCGGCACCTTCTATCCGCCCTCGGTCAAAGCCACGACCGAAGAGATCATCGAAGTCGGCAGGCCGCTGACGGCGAGCCAGGGCTTGTACGTCACGCACATGCGCGACGAGGCCAACCAGGTGATGGAGTCGCTTGAGGAGACTTTCCGCATCGGCCGTGAACTGGGCATCCCGGTGGTGGTGTCGCACCACAAGGTGCAGAACACGGCAAACTTCGGTCGCTCTGCGCTCACGCTGCCCTTCATTCAGGAGGCGATGCGTCACCAGTGCGTCTCGCTCGACTGCTATCCCTACACGGCGGGATCGACCATGATACGCACCGACCGCGGCATGCTTGACGGCCGGGTCCTGATTGCCTCAAGCACACCGCACCCCGAGTGCGCCGGGCGCGACCTCGACGACATTGCAAAGGAATGGGGTGTCGCCAAGGACGAGGCAGCGCGGCGCCTGCAGCCGGGCAGCGCGATCTACTTTCTGATGGATGAAAACGACGTGCAGCGCATCCTGGCGTTTGACGAAACCATGATCGGCTCCGACGGCATTCCAGTGGGCGAGAGCCCACACCCGCGCCTGTGGGGCACCTTCCCGCGCGTACTCGGGCACTACAGTCGCGACCTTGGTTTGTTTCCGCTGGAGACCGCGGTCTGGAAGATGACCGGCCTGACGGCGCGCAACTTTGGTCTGGCCGGCCGCAGCACCCTGAAAGTCGGCCACGCCGCCGACGTAGTGGTGTTCGACGCCGCCAGCGTGCGCGACACCGCCAGCTACGCAGCACCGATCCAGGCCGCCGCCGGTATCGACACCGTGATCGTCAACGGCGTTGTGGCCTGGCGCGCTGGCGCCCACAGCGGCGAGCGCAGCGGCCAGGTCCTGACCCGCACCCCTCCCCAACCAAAGGAAGCACCATGAGCACCATCACACGCTACCCAACGCCACTGCCCGCGCCATTTTCCAAAGCTGTCAAGGTCGGCGGCTTCCTGTTTCTGTCGGGCGTGCTGCCGATGGACGCCCAGGCCAACATCGTCGGGGCCGACATTCAGGAGCAAACCAGGATCGTGCTGGAGCGCATTACGCTGACGCTGTCGGACGTGGGTGCCAACATGTCCGACGTGGTTCGCGCCACCATCTGGCTGTCCGACCTGAACAACTTCGCCGCCTTCAACGCTGAATACAGCAAACACTTCAGCGCCGGCTTGCCGGCGCGCTCCACGGTCCAGGCCGTGTTGTACAAAAGCGCCTTGGTTGAGATTGAAGTGCAAGCCTGGGTTGGCAACTGATTTCGTCAAGCGTTTGCTATCCGCGGGCGTGCGTTACGCCACCGTCGACCACCAGCGTGGACCCGACCACATAGTCGCCGGCTCGTGAGGCCAGGAAAATGGCCGCGCCGGCCATGTCTTCGACGGTTCCCAGACGTCCGGACGGGACGCGCGCAGCCACTGCAGTCCCATGGTCGCGTGCGTCCTTGTTCATTTCCGAGGCAAAGGCGCCTGGCGCAATGGCAGAAACGGCGATGTTGTCCTTGATCAAGCGCAGCGCCATCCGGCGTGTCAGGTGAATCAGACCCGCCTTGCTGGCGGCGTAGGAGTAGGTCTCCTGAGGATTGACCGAGACGCCGTCGATCGATGCGATGTTGATCACCTTGGCCACTGCAGTCTTGCCGGCCTTGCTCAAATGTCCATGCAAAGCCTGCGTCAGGAAAAACGGCGTCTTGAGATTGAGATCGACCACCTTGTCCCAACCGCTTTCCGGGAAATCATCGAACTCGGCACCCCAGGCGGCACCGGCGTTGTTGACCAGAATGTCGAGCTTGTCTTCCCGCGTCGAATACGCGTCCACCAGCGCCTGCGCTCCGGCAAGCGTCGACACGTCGGCTGGCAGCGAGGTGCAGGACCCGAGCCTGGCGAGTTCGGCAGCGGTTTGATCGCAGGCGCTGGCTTTTCGGGCGCTGATATAGACCCTGGCGCCCTGGGCCAGAAAGCCCTCGGCGATCATGCGGCCGATGCCGCGCGAGCCGCCCGTGATCAGTGCGGTGCGGCC
>JBAXFI010000049.1:0-16462 GCA_037139995.1 Comamonadaceae bacterium
TGGCGGAAGCGGTGAGATTCGAACTCACGGACGGTTTCCCGTCGCCGGTTTTCAAGACCGGTGCAATCGACCACTCTGCCACGCTTCCGAGGGGCGTATTCTAGCTGTCTGGTGCTGTGATTGAAGTGGCGTGACAAAATGCAGTCATGCCAGACGCATCCGTTCCCGCACAGCCACGCAACCCCTTGCACGGCCTGACACTGGAGGCGATAGTCACCGCGCTGGCTGCGCACTACGGCTGGGTCGAGCTGGGTGAGCGCATACCCATACGCTGCTTCACCCATGACCCGAGCGTAGCCTCCAGCCTCAAATTCCTACGCAAGACACCCTGGGCACGCGAAAAGGTAGAGGGTCTCTACCTTTTCATGTTGCGTGAGATGCGCCGCGCTTCGTCCTAGCCGGCGTGGTGCTTGGCCGCGTTGGCCACAGCCAGCGCCGTCATGTTGACGACGCGCCGCACTGTGGCCGATGGCGTCAGCACATGGACCGAGGCCGCAGCGCCGAGCAGGATCGGACCCACCGTGACGCCGTGACCACCGGTCATCTTGAGTACATTGAACAGGATGTTGGCAGCGTCCAGGTTCGGGCAGATCAGAATATTGGCTTCACCCTTGAGCTTGCTGTCCATCAGTGTCGCGTGGCGCATGTCTTCGGACAGTGCAGCATCGCCGTGCATTTCTCCATCGCATTCCACATCAGGTGCCAGCTGGCAAAACAGCTCATAGGCCTGGCGCATCTTGACGGCGGATTTGCGGCTGGATGAACCGTACATGGAGTGCGACAGAAACGCGACTTTCGGCGGCAAGCCAAAACGCTTCACCTCGTCGGCGGCCATCAGGGCGATGCTGGCCAGTTGCTGGGCGTCCGGGTCGTCGTTGACAAACGTGTCGGCGATGAAGAGCGTGCGCTTTTCCATCATCAGGGCGTTCAGTGTGGCGAAGCCGGACGCACCTTTCTTGGTGCCGATGACGTCGCGCACATGATCCAGATGGACGTCAAAACGGCCGTGCAGACCGCACAGCATGGCGTCGGCGTCACCGAGCTTGACCATCAGCGAGCCGATGGTGGTGGTGGAGCGCCGTACCGCGGCCTTGGCCGCTTCAATCGATACGCCGCGTCGGCCCGTCAGGCGGTGGTAGGTTTCCCAGTACTGGCGGAAGCGCGGATCGTCTTCGGGGTTAACGCAGGACACGTCTTTGCCCAGACGGATGCGCAGGCCGGCTTTGAGCAAGCGGGCTTCGATCACCGCCGGACGGCCGATCAGGATAGGGCGTGCCAGTCCTTCGTCCACCGCCAGTTGTGCAGCACGCAAAACGCGCTCGTCTTCGCCTTCCGCGAAGGCAACCCGCTTGCCCGCCTCGGGCACCGCTTTGGCGGCAGTAAACACCGGGCGCATGAACATGCCGGTTTGATAAACAAAG
Source organism: Comamonadaceae bacterium (assembly GCA_037139995.1). Classification (GTDB taxonomy): domain Bacteria; phylum Pseudomonadota; class Gammaproteobacteria; order Burkholderiales; family Burkholderiaceae_C; genus Rhodoferax. The sequence goes on from JBAXFI010000049.1 coordinate 1,422, forward strand.
CGCGACAGCTGCTCACGGTAGGCGTCCATGTCCTTGATCGGGCGTTTAGCCACGCCAGAATCTTCGGCGGCCTTGGCCACGGCCGGTGCAATGCGCAGGATCAGGCGTGAGTCAAAAGGCGTCGGAATCAGGTACTCCGAGCCAAACACCAGTTCCTTGCCGGCGTAGGCGGTGGCCACTTCCTCGCTGATGTCGGCCTTGGCCAGGTCGGCAATCTGGCGCACGCAGGCCAGCTTCATGGCTTCAGTGATCTTGGTGGCGCCGCAGTCCAGCGCGCCACGGAAGATGTAGGGGAAGCAAAGGACGTTGTTGACCTGGTTTGGATAGTCGGAACGACCGGTGGCGATGATGCAGTCGGGCCGGACGGCCTTGGCCAGTTCGGGCCGGATTTCGGGCTCGGGGTTGGCCAGCGCCAGGATGATGGGCTTGTCGGCCATGGTTTTGACCATGTCCTGCGTCAGTACGCCCGCAGTGGAGCAGCCCAGGAAGACATCGGCGCCGCTGATCACATCGGCCAGGGTGCGCAGCTCGGTCTTCTGTGCGTAACGTGCCTTGGATTCGTCGTAGCCGCCGGGGCGACCTTCGTAGACCAGCCCCTTGGAGTCGCAGACAAAAACGTTTTCGCGGGACACACCCAGGCCCACCATGACGTCCAGACAGGCAATCGCCGCAGCGCCTGCGCCCGAGACGGCGACCTTGACCTTGTCGATCGGTTTGCCCACCAGTTCCAGGCCGTTGAGCAGGGCTGCGCTCGAGATGATGGCGGTGCCGTGCTGGTCGTCATGAAAGAGCGGAATATTCATGCGCTCGCGCAGCTTCTTCTCGATGTAGAAGCATTCCGGTGCCTTGATGTCTTCCAGGTTGATGCCGCCCAGCGTCGGCTCCAGCGCAGCGATGATTTCGATCAGCTTGTCGGGGTCGCGTTCGGCCAGTTCGATGTCGAAGACGTCGATGCCGGCAAATTTCTTGAACAGGCAGCCTTTGCCTTCCATCACGGGCTTGGAGGCCAGCGGGCCGATGTCGCCCAGACCCAGCACGGCGGTGCCGTTGGTAATGACGCCCACCAGATTGCCGCGAGAGGTGTATTCGTTGACGAGTTCCGGGTTGGCCTCAATGTCCAGGCAGGGGTAGGCCACGCCGGGCGAGTATGCCAGCGAGAGGTCGCGCTGGTTGGAGAGTGGTTTGGTTGGCGTGACTGAAATCTTGCCGCGAGTGGGGTTGCGGTGGTAGTCGCGTGCTGCCTCGCGCAGGGCGTGTTCGGCAGGGGACAGTTCATTACTCATTGATTTCTCCATAGTTATTGGCTAAAACCTTGCAGGCCCGCGGATTTTGCAACCGCCCGCCATTGTCACCTATGCGATAGCTCAAGAAATGGCGAATCGGGCTGTGCTAGGCTGGCTGAAACAGGTCATGCAGGCTGCGCGCAATGACTTTGGTGGCCCGGCGCAGGTCCTCCAGCACCAAGCGCTCATCGGCGCGTTTGGCGTTGGATTCGAGCACGGTACGCGGTCCGGCGCCGTAAATCACCCCCGGAATACCTGCTTCGCAGAACAGGCGCACATCGGTGTACAGGGGTGTCCCCAGTGCCGGAATGTCCTCACCAAAAACCGCCTTGCCATGGCGCTGAATCGCATCCACCAGGGGCTGGTTGCCGGGCAGCGGCTGCAAGGCCTTGGCCAGCAAAATGCGTCGCACATCCACCGTTACGCCTGCACTCTGTGCTGCGGCCTCGGCGATGAGGCCGCGCAGGTTCGCTTCGACCTGCGCCGGATCTTCTTCCGGGATCATGCGCCGGTCGAGCTTGAAGCTGACCCGCCCCGGAATGACGTTGGTGTTGGTGCCGCCTTCAATCACACCAACGTTCAGGTAGGGGTGCGTGATGCCTTCGACGGCCGAGCAGACCTGCTTGTAGAGCAGGTTCTGGGCGTACAGCGCATTGAGAATCCTGACCGCCGCCTGCAGCGCGTCAACGCCGGACTCGGGTATCGCGGCGTGCGCCATCTGGCCGTGCACCGTCACCTCCATCTGCAGGCAGCCGTTGTGCGCAGTGATGACCTGGTAGCTGAAGCCGGCGGCGATCATCAGGTCGGGTTTGACCAGTCCGTGCGCGAGCATCCAGCCAGGGCCGACTTCGCCACCAAATTCTTCGTCGTAGGTGAACAGCAGTTCGACGCTGCCACTGTGCGGACGGGCGATGGCTTCGAGCGCGCGAACGGCAAACGCATAAGTCGAAAAGTCGCACTTGCTGACGGCGCTGGCGCGGCCATAGATGCGGCCGTCTTCAACATCGCCACCATACGGGTTCCTGCTCCAGCCCTCGCCCGGCGGCACCACGTCGCCGTGGGCGTTGAGCAGAATCGTGCGGCCCGGACCGTAGTCGCGCCGTACCAGCAGATTGGTGATGCTCTGCAAGCCGGCAGCGCGCACCTCGGCCTCGGGCACCGGAAACTTCTGCGCCTCCATGCCAAAGATTTGCAGCAGCTCGGCGGCGCGCTCAGCGTGCGGCGCGTTGTTGCCCGGTGGCGTGTCGGTTGGGACGCGGATCAGTTCCTGCAGAAACCGCACCTGCTCGTCAAAGTGCCCATCAATCCAGGAGTCAAGTTGTTCGTAGGTGGTCATAATTGGGTGTGAAAGAAGTAGCCATTGTCATTGCGGTCCGGTGCGGCTATTGCAGGCTGGATTGTCATTGCAGGCTGGTGTTGTCATTGCGGGCTGGTATTGTCATTGCGGGCCCCGACCCGCAATCCATGCCTCGTGTGGCACTGGATCCCGGATCAAGTCCGGGATGACACAGGCGGGGGCCGGGATGACAGAAGCGTGGTCCGGGATGACAGAGGCGGGGTCCTGGAGGGTCACAATGACAAGCCGGTCAATTCCAGCAATCGCGTCATGGCCTCCACTGCCAGTTGCATATCGTCGCTGGTGCTGGACTCCAGCGGGTTATGGCTGACGCCGGCGTTCTGGCCGCGCACGAACAGCATGGCTTGCGGCATGATCTCGTGCAACTTCATGGCGTCGTGTCCGGCGCCACTGGGCATGCGGTGCAACGGTATGGCCAGGGCAGCGATGGCCTGCTCCCAGCGTTGCTGCCAGGCCGGGCTGCTCGGCGCGGCTGCCACACGCATGGTTTCGTTCAGCGTATAGCGCAGTTGGCGGCGCTCACAAATCTCCGTCAGGCAGGCCAGAATGTCGTTTACCAGCGCGTTGCGCTGGGAGTCGCCGGGCGCGCGCATGTCGAGCGTGAACTGGCAGCGCCCCGGCACGACGTTGGTAGAACCGTTGGGTACCAGCAACTGGCCCACCGTGGCCACCGAATCGGCGTCCTCGCCAGCACGCTTTTCTACGGCGAGTATCAGTTCGGCTACCGCTGCCGCAGCGTCCTGACGCCGAGTCATCGGTGTCGTGCCGGCGTGGCAGGCGGTGCCAATGACTTCGCCAGTGCAACGCACGCTGCCGTTGATCGAACTCACCACGCCCAGCGGCAGGTTCAGTTCATCGAGCACCGGCCCTTGTTCGATGTGAACCTCGACAAAGCCCAGGTAGTCACCCGGATCGCGCCGCAGCGCGGCGACGTCCGCCGGGTTCAGCCCGGCTTGCGTCATCGCTTCGCGCAAGGTCGTGCCATCGGCGTCAGGCAGTGCCAGCCAGGCTGCGTCGAACTTTCCGACCAGCGCACTGGAGCCCAGAAAGCTGGTTTCGAAGCGTTGACCTTCTTCCTCCGCAAAGGCCACCACTTCGATGTGAAAAGGCAGGCGCCGGCCCTGCGCTGCCAGGGTGCGCACGCAGGCCATGGGCACAAGAATGCCAAGCCGGCCATCGTATTTGCCGGCGTTGCGCACGGTATCAAAGTGCGAACCGGTGAGCAGGGTCTTAGCCAGCGGCTGGTCCGACAGATAACGCCCGACGACGTTGCCGACGGCGTCGACACTGATCTCGTCAAAGCCGCAATCCAACATCAGCGCCTTGAGGTGCGCGGCGCAGGCGCGGTGAGCAGCCGTCAGATAGGTGACGGTGAGTTGCCCGTTCTCCGCGTAACCAGCGTCGCTGTACTGAGCCAATGCCTGGGCCCAGTCCCAGACCAGATTACCGAGCAAGGGCTCGATGCCAAACTTGTCGTTCAGGCGGAGTTCCGCAATGCGGTGAATATTGCGCAGGCACTCCTCGATTTCGAAGCTGCGCTGTCCCTGCAGGCGGCGCTCAAACGTTTCGATGATTTCACGCCGGGTCAGGCCACTGCCGCGCGGACCGCGCACCGCCAGAATGAACGGGAAATCGAACCTGGCCTTGTAGGCGGCGTTGAGTTCCTGAATCCTCGCGAACTCCTGCGCGCTGCAGTGCGTGAGACCCGCCGCACTCTGTTCGTTGCTGGATTCTGCCGTCAGGGTCTGGCTGATCATGGCTTTGCCGGCCAGTTCCGGGTGCGCGCGAATCAAGGCCAGTTGCGCGTCCAGACCGGCTTGCGCCAGAACCTGAACCAAGGCGTACTTGAGCTTTGCCAGCGACGCAAAAGGCCGCTGTGCCAGCGCTGCCTGCGCAATCCAGGGCGAGTGCTCGTACAGGCCGCTTAGCATCTGCGCCGCCTCGGCGTCGCTCGTGCTATTGAGTTGTTGCAGGGTCAGTGCCATGCTTATCGATGTTTCCGAAATTCTTGACACCGCCCAACAACAACGGATACCGCATTGTCATTGCCGGTGCCCTTGTCATTGCGGATGCCCTTGTCATTGCGGATGCCCTTGTCATTGCGGGCCTGACCCGCAATCCAGTGGTGGTGCAGCACTGGATCCCGGATCAAGTCCGGGATGACAAACTGCGATTCCGGGATGACAGTGTGTTTCTTTGTGCGGATCATGATTTATGGAAAGTTCAACAACTGCCGGAGCCGGCCAGGGCGGGCGGCAGGTAGGGATGCGCCTGCTTCCAGTGCCGGGCAATGTCGATGCGCCGGCAGATCCAGACCTGCGAGTGGCTTTGCACGTAGTCCAGAAAACTCTGCAGCGACCGCATGCGACCGGGGCGTCCGAGCAAGCGGCAGTGCATACCGATGCTGAGCATCTTGGGCGTATTCAGTCCGGCCGAATCACCCTCTGCGTACAGCACATCAAAGCTGTCCTTCAGGTAGCTGAAGAAATCATCTCCCTGAGCAAAGCCCTGGGCTGACGCAAAACGCATGTCGTTGGTGTCTAGCGTGTAGGGCACGATCAACTGCGGCGCCACCGAACCGTCGCTCTTTTGTACCCGCATCCAGAACGGCAGGTCGTCACCGTAGTAATCGCTGTCGTATTCAAAGCCGCCGAAGTCGGCCACCAGACGATGCGTCTGCGGACTGTCGCGCCCGGTGTACCAGCCCAGCGGCCGCTCGCCGGTGAGCTCGGTCAGGATCTGCATCCCGATTCGCATGTGTTCGCGCTCCGTTGCTTCATCCAGATTCTGGTAGCTGATCCAGCGCCAGCCGTGGCAGGCAATCTCGTGCCCGAGTTCCTTGAAGGCAGCGCACAGCTCCGGGTGCCGCTGCAGCGCCATGCTGACGCCAAACACCGTGAGCGGCAGCTGGCGCCGCTCAAACTCGCGCAGGATGCGCCAGACGCCAGCGCGCGAGCCGTACTCGTAAATGCTCTCCATGCTGAGGTGGCGTGCCGCAAAAGCCGCCGGGCTGGCCATCTCCGAGAGGAATTGCTCCGACGCAGCATCACCATGCAGCACCGAGTTCTCGGCGCCTTCTTCGTAGTTCAGCACAAACTGCAACGCGATGCGGGCTTGCGCGGGCCACGCGGCATGCGGCGGGCTGGCACCGTAGCCGACCAGGTCGCGTGGGTAGGGCAGTGTGCTGTCGTAGTGCTTCATGGGTTCTGACGAGAAGGCATGGCGGCATGATAATGGCAATTTTTGCAAGACAGAGGAACGCGCCATGGGCTTGAGCACACATGTACTGGACACCATGCACGGCGCACCGGCGGCCGGTATGCGGGTGGCGCTGTACAGCACGCTGACGCAGCCGCCGACGCTTCTAAAGCAGTTGGTGCTAAATCAGGACGGCCGCCCCGGCGATGGTCTGTTGCTCGACAGCCTAAGTCTCAAGGCCGGTACTTACCGTCTGGTGTTCGACGTCGCCGGCTACTTTCGCTCGCGCGCCGTGGGTTTGCCCGAGCCCAATTTTCTGGACCAGGTGAACCTTGACTTTGGCGTCGCCGACGCCTCGCAGCATTACCACGTGCCGCTGCTGGTGAGTCCCTGGAGCTATTCGACCTACCGGGGTTCCTGATGAGTCTTGACAGGTTGCTGCTGCGTCTGGCTCGTGAGCCAGCCTGCCTCATGAGCGTGCACGGCGCACGCGGCTCGGTGCCGCGCGAGAAGGGCGCCTGGATGGCGGTTTTTGCCGAGGGTGCAATCGGCACGATTGGCGGTGGGCATCTGGAGTTTGCCGCCATGGCGCAGGCACGCGAGCGTCTGGCCGGGGGTACTGGCGAGGCCCTGGTTCGCTATCCGCTAGGCCCCAGTCTGGGCCAGTGCTGCGGTGGCGAAATGCAGCTGTCCTTTGAACTGGTGACAGTCGCCGACATAGCTGCGCTGCGCCAGCGACTGGCAGTTGATCATCCGCCGCTGGCCCTCTTTGGTGGGGGCCATGTGGGTCAGGCGCTGGTGCAGGTGCTGGCCCGACTGCCGCTGAAGCTGAGCTGGATTGACAGCCGGGACGAGATCTTTCCAGCCGAGTTGCCTCAGGGCGTCGTCTGCCTGCATTCCGATCCCGTGCAGGCCGAAGTCGCGGCGTTGGCGCCAGGCTCCCGTGTTCTGATCATGAGCTTCAGCCATGCCGAAGATCTGGAGGTGGTCGCGGCCTGCTTGATGCGCCAGCGTTTGCAGGCCGACCTGCCTTATGTCGGTCTGATTGGCAGCAAGACCAAGTGGGCGACCTTCGGCCACCGACTCGCGGCGCGTGGCTTTACGGCGCAGGAAATCGCCCACATCACCTGTCCCATCGGCATTCCCGGGATCCACGGCAAGGAGCCCGAAGTCATAGCCGTTGCGGTGGCGGCACAGATATTGCAAAGCCTGTCAGGCAGTCGTTGAACTGCGGAAATCAATAGAGCAAGGATTTATGGAAAGTTATTACCTCGACTGGGCCAATCTGCTGTTGCGCTGGGTTCACGTCATCACCGCCATCGCCTGGATTGGCTCGTCGTTTTATTTTGTGTTTCTGGACAGCAGTCTGACGCCGGCGCAAGACGAAGACCTGCAAAAACAGGGCGTCACCGGCGAGCTCTGGGCGGTGCATGGAGGCGGCTTCTATCACCCGGTCAAGTTCAATGTGTCGCCGCCGGAACTGCCGAATCAGCTGCACTGGTTTTACTGGGAGGGCTACAGCACCTGGCTCAGCGGCTTTTCGCTGTTCACCGTGAGCTACCTCTGGAGCGCCAGCACCTACCTGATTGACAAGTCGCTGATGGACTGGGCGCCGAGCACGGCGATTGCCGTGGCGCTTTCGTTTCTGGTGCTGTTCTGGCTTTTGTATGACCTGATCTGTCGCGTGTTCGGTCAGCGCAAACATGGCGAGGCCATTGTCGGGGTTCTGGTGTTCGGGCTGGTGTGCGTGGCCTCCTGGACCGCCTGCCACTGGTTTGCCGGGCGCGCGGCCTTTCTGCTGGTGGGGGCCATGCTTGCTACCAGCATGAGCGCCAACGTGCTGTTCTGGATCATCCCGGGGCAGAAGAAGGTGGTGGCCCAGATCAAGGCGGGTGTGCCGGTGGACGCCATTCATGGCAAGCGCGGCAAGCAGCGCAGCGTGCACAACACCTATTTCACGCTGCCGGTGCTGTTTGCCATGCTCAGCGGCCACTACAGCTTTACCTACAGCCATCCGCAAAACTGGCTGGTGCTGGTTCTGATGATGTTTGCCGGTGCCGCCATCCGCCAGTTCTTTGTCATGCGCCACGGATACAAGCTGGGGCGCAGCGGCAATCCACTGCCTTACGCTTTGGCAGGTGTGGCAGCGATTCTGGCATTGATCGTCTGGCTGCGACCCGACGCGCCGCTGGTCTCTGCGGGCGGCAACTCAGTCGTTCGCCCGCTGCCTTACGCTGATTTGCAGCCGGTGCTGGCCCAGCGCTGCTACCTCTGCCACGGTGAGAAGGTGCAGATGAAGAACGTGCGCCTGGACTCGCCGCAATACGTCAAGGCCTACGCGCAGTACATGTACCAGCAGGCAGTGGTGCTGAAACTGATGCCGATGAACAATGCCACCGGCATCACCGAGGCCGAGCGGCTGCTCATCAAACAGTGGTTCGAGGGTGGCGCCAGAACCGACTGAGGCCTTCAGTCCACCCGTGCGCCGGACGCCTTGACCAGAACTTCGTATTTGGCACGCTCGTTTTTCATCAGGGTGCCAAACTCTTCTGCCGTGCTTGGCACTGGCTCGGCCAGCAGCGTGGCAAAACGGGTTTTCGTTTCCGGTGCGTTCAGCGCTGCGACAAAGGCCTGATTCAGGCGCGCCAGCACGTCTTTGGGCGTGGCTGCAGGGGCTACCAGACCCCACCACGTGTCGATGGCAAAGCCCTTGAGCGTGTCAGCCACCGGAGGTACGCCGGGCAGGGCGCTGGAATGTGCCAGCGTGGTTACAGCCAGCGCCTTGAGCTTGCCGGAGCGGATGTTGGGTGCCGCGGTGGCCAGGTTGTCGAAGTTGAAATCGACCTGACCGCTCAGCAGGGCCAGTTGGGCCGGAGCGCCGCCGTTGTACGGAATGTGCACGGCAAAGATACCGGCGTCGCGCTTGAACATTTCGCCCGCCAGATGGCCGGCGCTGCCGTTGCCGCCGCTGGCGTAATTGAGCCTGGCCGGATTCGCCTTGGCGTAGGCAATGAGCTCCTGCACGCTATTGATTTTCAAGCGCTGGGCGGTCTCCGCGTTCATCACCAGCACGTTGGGCACCCGCACCATTTGGGTGATCGGGGCAAAGTCGGTGGCAGCGTTGTAGGGCATCTTGCTGTAGAGCCAGGGGTTGACGGCATGCGTGGCGGTAGCGGCGATGCCGATGGTCAGGCCGTCGGGCGTCGCCTTGGCCACCGCGTCGGCACCAATATTGCCGCCAGCGCCGGGACGGTTTTCGACGATGACCGTGCCCAGGGTGTCCTTGACCCGCTCTGCCAGCGCCCGCGCCGTGACGTCCAGCGGACCGCCCGCAGCGTAGGGCACGATCAGGCGAATCGGCTTGCTCTGTGCATGCGCCAGTGGCGCGGTCAGACAGGCTGCCAGGGGCAGAGCAGCGAGGAGCAGTTTCTTGTAATTCATGGGGTGGCTTTCGTCAATTTGTCAGCTTCACTGGTGAAGGCGTCGGCGTAAAACTCGTCGGGCGGCAAGCCGGCCAGGGAGAAATCGCACTGCGCGGATTGGACCATGACCGGGACGCCGCAGGCATAGACCTGATGGCCGCTCAGATCCGGCAGGTCCTGCAGCACGGCCCGATGGACAAAGCCAGTGCGTCCGCTCCAGTCGTCCTCTGGCTGCGCGTCAGAGATCACCGGTACGTAACGCAGCTGCGGCATTTCTCTCTGTTTCGTTTGGACCCAGTCGTCCAGGTACAGGTCCTGCGGCCGTCGGCCACCCCAGTAGAGCGTCGCGGGGCGTTGGATGTCTTTCTGCTGCATGTGCTCGATGATGGCCTTGATCGGGGCAAAGCCGGTGCCCGAGGCCAGCAGCACAATCGGCTTGTTGCTGTCCTCGCGCAGGTAAAAGCTGCCAAACGGACCCTCCAGGCGCAGGATTTCTTTTTCCTTCAGGGTGCCAAAGACGCGATCGGTGAACACCCCGCCGGGTAGGTGCCGGACATGCAACTCCAGCGTGCCGTTCTGGTCAGGCGCTGCGGCTGCGCTGGCCATCGAGTAGCTGCGCCGCAAGCCGTCGGGCAGGAGGAAATCAAGGTACTGCCCGGCGTGGTAGCTGAAGGCCTCGTTAGCGGGAAGTTGCAGCCTCATCAGCATCACGTCGGCCGACTTGCGTTCCAACTGGCTCAAGCGGGCCGGCATCTTCTTTACCGGAAAAGACCCGGTTTGCGTCACCTGGCGCGACTCCAGCACCACATCGCCAAGCGCTACCGCGCAGCAGGTCAGCACCATGCCAGCCGCTTCTTCTTCGTCGCTCAAGGCCTTGCTCTGGTGGGTGCTGTGCTGCACCACGCCGCTGAGCTTCTTGCATTTGCAGGAGCCACAGGCACCGTCCTTGCAACCGTAGGGCAGGCCTACACCCTGCCGAATCGCTGCCGCCAGCAGGGTTTCGCCGGCGCCCGCAGTAAATGTTCTCTCGCTTGGCTTAATGCTGATCAAAAACTCTGCTGTTGTTATTTCGCTGGGCGTCATCTTTTCTGTATCCTTGGACCCTGTTGCATATCAACTATGGGGTAGTACCGATTTTGCCTTCAAACCAGAGCCCCCTTCTGCACTGGAGTTCTCAGTGTTAACCGGCGCCTTGCCGGCGCGCTTTCGCCGACTGCGCCTGTTAATTGTCGGCTGCGGTGATGTGGGCATGCGCCTGGCGCGCAGCCTCCCTTCGGGTGTGCGTCTGCTGGCTTTGACTTCCAGTGCGTCGCGCCTGGCCACGCTTCGCTCGGCTGGCGTCACTCCTTTGCTGGGTGACCTGGACGATCCGGCCTCCTTGCGCCGATTTTCCGGGCTGGCGCAGCGTGTGGTTCATCTGGCACCGCCTCCGCCAGAGGGTTGGAGCGACCCGCGTACGCTGGCGCTGGTGCGCGCCTTGCGCCTGCGCGGCTTGCCCGAGGTTCTGGTCTATGGCTCCACCAGCGGTGTTTATGGCGATTGCCAGGGTGAGGTGGTCAGTGAAACCCGCTCCCCCGGGGCTGACACACCGCGCGCCCGACGCCGAATCAGCGCCGAAGACACGATCCGCTTTCTGGGTCGCGCCACCCCGGTGCGTAGCAGCATCTTGCGCATACCGGGCATTTACGCCGCCGACCGGCAGGACGGCACGCCGCGTGCACGGCTGCAAAAAGGCACACCGGTGCTATGCAACAGCGATGACGTCTATACCAACCATATTCATGCGGACGACCTGGCGCGAGCCTGTGCCGCTGCCCTGTGGCGCAGCAAACCGCAGCGTATCTACAACGTAAATGACGACAGCCGCCTGAAGATGGGCGACTATTTCGATCTGGCGGCCGATCTGTACGGCCTGCCACGGCCGCCGCGTGTCTCGCGCGACACGGCGCAGGACAAGCTGCCGCTGCTGCTGCTGAGCTTCATGAGTGAATCGCGCCGCATGGACAACTCACGTCTGAAAGACGAGCTGCGGCTGCGCCTGCGCTACCCGACCGTCGAGACCGGCCTGCTGGCCAGCCAAGCATAATCAGGTCAAGCACCGGGACGGCAAACAGATAACATTTTGAAAAGGAAGCATCATGAAGAGCAGCAACAGATACGTGTACTCGTTCGAAGAGGGAGATGGCAAGAACCGGCTCCTGCTTGGTGGCAAGGGGGCCAACCTGTGCGAGATGACGCAGATTGGCCTGAACGTACCGCCAGGGTTCACCATCACTACCGACGCCTGCAATGCCTATCTGGAAAAGAACCAGCTACCGGCCGGCCTGATGGACGAAATCCGCAGCTATATGACGGCGCTGGAGAAGAAGACCGGCAAAGGGTTTGGTGACGGCAAGAATCCGCTGCTGATTTCGGTGCGGTCCGGCTCAGCCATGTCGATGCCGGGCATGATGGACACGATTCTCAACCTCGGTCTCAACGATGTCTCGTTGAAAGGCCTGATTGCGCAGACCGGCAACGAGCGCTTTGCCTATGACGCTTACCGTCGCTTTATCCAGTTGTTTGGCAAGATCGCACTCAATATTGGCGACGAACATTTTGACGATCGCATGGACGCCATCAAGCGCAAGCACAGCGCGCACCAGGATGTGGATCTGAGCGCGGACAACCTGAAAGAACTGGCGGGGGAATTTCTTGCCATCATCGAGCAGCACACCGGAAAGCCGTTCCCGCAAGACCCGTATGAACAGCTCGAAATTTCGGTCGGTGCCGTGTTTCGGTCCTGGATGGGCAAGCGCGCGGTGGACTACCGCAAGCAGTTCCGCATCACCAAGGATCAGGCCAATGGCACGGCGGTGAATATCTGCACCATGGTGTTTGGCAACATGGGCAACGACTCGGGCACCGGTGTCGGCTTCACGCGCAACCCGGGCACCGGCGAGAACGTGATTTATGGCGAGTACCTGGTCAACGCCCAGGGCGAGGACGTGGTCGCCGGCATCCGCACACCCAAGGCGATTGCCGAGATGGAACAGGAGATGCCCGAGATCTACCGCCAGCTGACGATGCTGCACAACCGGCTGGAGTCGCACTATCACGAGGTGCAGGATTTCGAGTTCACGATCGAGAAGGGCGTTCTGTACTGCCTGCAAACGCGCAACGGCAAGATGAACGCGCGCGCCATGGTGCGGACCTCGGTCGAAATGTTTCATGAAGGACTGATTTCCAAGGAACGTGCACTGTTGCGGGTCGAACCGGCTGTGCTGGAACAGTTGCTGGTGCCGCAACTGGCGCCCAACTTCCACGGCAAGTCGCTGGCGCAGGGACTGTCGGCTTCACCAGGTGCTGCCTCGGGCAAGATCGTGTTCGACGCCGACAGCGCCGAGCTGCGCGGCCGTGCCGGCGAAAAAATCATTCTGGTGCGCGAGGAAACCAAGCCGGAAGACATTCACGGCTTCTTCCAGGCGCAGGGCATTCTGACCAGCCGCGGCGGCAAGACTTCGCATGCTGCGGTGGTGGCACGCGGCATGGGCAAGCCCTGCGTGTCGGGTTGCGAGCAGATCGTGATCAACGATCAGCTGCGCTGTGCCCAGATTGGCCAGACGACCTTGCAGGAAGGTGATGTGATCACCATCGACGGCAGCACCGGCCACGTCTACGCCGGTGACGTGCCGACGGTGGAGGCTGAAATTTCACACGAGATGGAGCTGCTGCTGACCTGGGCCGACGAGGTGGCGCGACTCAAGGTCATGGCCAATGCCGACACGCCGGAAGACGCGCAGCGCGCGCGCGACTTTGGCGCGATGGGAATCGGCCTGTGCCGCACCGAGCGCATGTTCAACCGCACCGATCGTCTGCCCATCGTGCAGGAAATGATTCTGGCCGAGACGCCCGAGGAAAGGCGCTCGGCGCTGGACCGCCTGCTGCCGATCCAGCGCGCCGATTTCAAGGGCATCTTCAAGGCCATGAAGGGCTTGCCAGTGACGGTGCGGCTGCTCGATCCGCCGATGCACGAGTTCCTGCCGACCGCGGCGCAACTCGAGCTGGAGATTGCGCACCTGCACCAGTTGCGCGACACCATTAAGGGGCTCGAAGAGATGCCCGATACGCTCAAGATGCTCAGTCCCAAGCTCTATCAGCAATACGCCGATGGTCTGAACAAGTTGATGCGCGGCCTTGATACCTTCAAGGATTCGCATCTGGAAGACGATGTGATCGGCCGCAAGGAAAAAGTGCTCAAGAAGGTGCGGGCGCTGGCCGAAGTCAATCCGATGCTGGGCCATCGTGGCGTGCGCCTCGGCATCACCTACCCCGAGATTTATTCGATGCAGATCCGCGCCATCATGGAAGCCGCTGCGCTGTGTGCCAGTCAGGGCCTGGAGATCTACCCCGAGATCATGGTGCCGCAGGTGGCGACGGTGGAGGAGCTCAAGCGCATCCATAGCTACGTGCTGCGCATTCACAAGGAAGTGAAAGCGACCCACGGCATCGACGTGCAGTACAAATTCGGTTCCATGCTCGAAGTGGTGCGCGCCTGCATGCGTTCGGGCCGCATGGCCGAGATCGCCGAGTTCTTTTCGTTTGGCACCAACGATCTGAGTCAGGCCACCTTTTCCTTCAGCCGCGAAGACGCGGAGAACAAGTTCCTGCCCTTCTACAACGAGACCGGCATTCTGGAAGACAACCCGTTCGAAGTGCTTGACATCAAAGGCGTTGGGCAGTTGATGAAGATGGCTGTGAAACAGGGTCGCGAGACCAATCCGGATCTGAAGATCGGCATCTGCGGCGAGCACGGTGGGCATCCGGGCTCCATCCACTTCTGCCATTACATCAAGCTCAACTACGTCTCCTGCTCAGGTCCGCGGGTGCCGATCGCGCGGCTCGCCGCAGCGCAGGCGAAGTTGCTGGAGGATCAGTACCGCGAACCGGTCTGATTCCTCAAAGCAGCCAGGGCAGGAAGCGTTTGCTGCGCTGCATGTAGGCGCCGTAATCGGGATGGCGCTGCTGCAGCCAGGTCTCTTCCATCCGAGACTTCAGGAGCAGCACCAGCGCCAGCGCCAGCCAGGCCGTCCAGGCGGCCAGCGGGTTCGACAGCCAAGCCAGCGCTGCGGCGCCGAGCAGTACGGCGCTGTACATGGGATGGCGAATCCAGCGGTACGGTCCGCTCGTCACCAGGACGCCCGAGCCTTTGGGTTTGGGATGAATGCTGAAATTTCCTAACCGGTTGTGTCTCAGGGTCCAGAGCGCCAGTGCGACCGCGATGACGGCCAGCAGCCAGGCACCCAGGGGAATCGCGAGTCGAAAAATGGCGGGCAGTGCCAGCAGTGTCATGAGCAGCAACAGGCCGAGTTGCAGGAACACCAGCAGCGTGCCGGTGCGCAGGGCTTTCTGGGTTGGGAAAAGTGCCATACTTGCCATTTTGACAGTGCGTCAAGTTTCATTCTTGAAGGAATTGATTGTGTCTGAACCTGTTTCTTACCAGTTGGACGATGGCGTTGCCACGCTGACCCTCAGCAATGGCAAGGTCAACGCGATCTCGCCTGATGTCATCAAGGGCTTCAATCAGGCGCTGGACCGCGCCGTGCAGGACAAGGCGATTGTCATCATCACCGGACAGCCGGGCATTCTCTCGGGCGGCTATGACCTCAAGGTCATGACGGCGTCTCCCGAAAGCGCGCTCTCACTGGTCACGCAGGGCAGCCTGCTGTCCCGGCGCATGCTCTCGCATCCCTATCCGATCATCGTGGCCTGCCCCGGGCACGCCGTGGCCAAGGGCGCTTT
>JBAXFI010000050.1:0-16386 GCA_037139995.1 Comamonadaceae bacterium
GTCCAATGCGCCTATCGTATACCGAATACTGGATGCCGTCCAGACCATCGGCGCTGAGATGCAAGAAGTGGCGCCGGCCAGTCACCTCAGAGTGACATGAACAACTATTGACGGAGACAAACCGCATGATCCAGCCTCAGCGCCAGCCCGAAATGCCTGACCTGCGCGTCGTTCCAGTGGCCGACCTGCTGCTGCATGAGCAGCACGACGCGCAGCGCAGTGAGCCACTGTTGCAGCGTCTGCGCACCGATGGTGTGCTGAAGAATCCACCTATCGTGGCCTCGATCCCGGGCGAGCAACGCTTCGTCGTGCTCGACGGTGCCAATCGAGTCACTGCAGCGCAGGCCCTGGGCATGGAGCACATTGCAGTCCAGGTTGTTGATTACGAGGATCCGGAACTGATTCTTGACACCTGGTACCACCTTATCAAGGGCATGAGTGTTGAGCAATTCAAGGAATTGCTGGCCGGTCTTGCGGGCATCCGCACCGAGCCAGCCGACTTGATGCACGCGCGGGCGCTACTGGCACGGCGGGAATCGCTGGCCTTTGTCGAATATCCCAATGGGGAGGTCTGTAGTCTGTTTGCCGAGGGCAATTTGCACCAGCGAACGCAGCGCCTCAACGACATCGTTGATCTCTACAAGGCGCGCGGTCGAATCTTTCGCGCCAATACCGATCATCTGCCCTCCTTGCTGCCGCTGTACGACGACATTACGGTGCTGGTGGTGTTTCCACACTACGCGCCAGCCGAGATTGTTGATCTGGCCCGGGTCGGTGCGTTCCTGCCCGCCGGTATTTCGCGCCACCTGATTCCACGCCGCGCGCTGCGCATCAATTTGCCGTTGGCGATGCTGGGCAACGGTGCCAGCCTGGCAGAGAAGAACTGCTGGCTAAGCGACTGGATGAAGCAAAAGGTAGCGGCGAAGGCCGCGCGCTATTACCAGGAATCGACCTTCCTGTTTGATGAGTAACTAGCTGTTTCTATTGACCATGATCGCGTCATGGTCAGGGTAAACCTCAGCAAGCAAGGTCTTTTAATTCCTGCTAAAGGCGTGCATACTGTATACGGGAAATACCCCGCCCGCATTACCTATAAATTATCTGAGGAGCAACCATGAGCCATCAAACGAAGTACCTGTTGGAAGAAAGCCAGATGCCACGCTTCTGGTACAACATTCAGGCGGACCTGCCCAAGCCGGCACCCGCCGTCCTGCATCCCGGTACCCTGCAACCCGTCGGTCCGGACGATCTGTCGCCGCTCTTCCCCATGGCCTTGATCATGCAGGAAGTGAGCATGGAGCGCGAGATCGAGATTCCTGAGCCGGTGCGTGATGTATTCCGCCTCTGGCGCCCGGCACCGATGTTCCGCGCGCATCGACTGGAAAAAGCGCTGGGCACGCCGGCCAAGATTTACTACAAGTATGAAGGCGTCAGCCCGGCGGGCAGCCACAAGCCAAACACGGCGGTGCCGCAGGCGTTCTATAACAAGGAGGCGGGCGTCAAACGGATAACCACCGAGACCGGTGCCGGGCAATGGGGGTCCTCGATGGCTTTTGCCGGCTCCTTGTTCGGATTGCAGGTTGAGGTGTTCCAGGTCCGGGTGTCGTATGACCAGAAACCCTACCGGCGTGCCCTGATGGAAACCTACGGCGCGCGTTGCGTGGCATCGCCTTCCAATGAGACGGTCTATGGGCGCGCGGTGCTGGCCGAGAACCCGAATCATCCGGGCAGTCTGGGTATCGCGATTTCCGAAGCGGTCGAGTTGGCGGTGCAGCGCGAAGACACCAAGTACGCGCTGGGCTCGGTGCTCAATCACGTGTTATTGCACCAGACCATCATCGGGCAAGAGGCGATGGAGCAGATGCAGATGGCCGATGACTGGCCCGATGTGGTGGTGGGTTGCTGCGGTGGCGGCTCCAACTTTGCCGGTATCGCCTTTCCGTTCATGGGCCATGGATTGCGCGGTGGCAAGACCTCGCGCTTCGTCGCGGTGGAACCTGCTGCCTGCCCGTCATTGACGCGCGGCAAATACGCCTACGACTTTGGCGACACCGGTCGCATGACACCTCTGACCAAGATGCACACGCTGGGCAGCCAGTTCACGCCACCGGGCTTTCATGCGGGTGGCCTGCGTTACCACGGCATGTCGCCGCTGGTCTCGCATTGCAAGGAACTGGGCTTGATGGAAGCGGTGGCCTACAACCAGGTTGAATGCTTTGAGGCCGCTGTCCTGTTTGCCCGCAACGAGGGCATTGTGCCGGCGCCCGAGTCCAGCCACGCCATCCGGGGTGCCATCGTTGAGGCGATGCGCTGCAAGCGCGAGGGCAAGTCCGAGACGATTCTTTTCAATCTGTCCGGGCACGGCCACTTCGACATGATGGCTTACCAGAAGTACTTTGCCGGCGACATGTCAGACGCGCTCTACGACGAAGCCGAACTGACGAAATCGTTGGCGGGTTTGCCCAACGTACCCGAAACGGCTTGAGTCAGCGGTAAGCCACCGACGGCCTGGTGACTGTCAGCAGACGGTCCAGGCCGCCGGTATCGATGCTGACATTGGCATACTCGCGAACCTTGGGCTTGGCCCGGTAAGCCACGCTGAGTCCGGCCAGCTTCATCATTTCCAGGTCGTTGACGCCGTCGCCGACCGCGATCACCTGCTCGTGCGAGCAACCGATCTGCAGGCAGACCTGTGCCACCGTGTCCCGCTTGGCGTGTTGATCAATGACCGCGCCCAGCACGCGGCCAGTCAGCCGGTCATCCCGGATTTCGAGTTCATTCGAGTAGGCGAAGTCCAGCCCCAGGCGAGGTTTGAGTCGATCCGTGAAGTAGGTGAAACCGCCTGAAATCAGCAGGATCTTGAGCCCGTCCCAGCGTGCATAGGCGAGCAGCTGCAAGGCGCCGGGATTGAGTCGAAGTCTGTGTTCATAGACGCGTTGCAGCGCCGAGACGTGGGTGCCTGCCAGTATGGCAAGGCGGCGGCGCAGGCTGTCTTCAAAGTTGCTGATTTCGCCGCGCATCGCAGCCTCGGTAATGACCTGAACCTGCGGCCCCTTGCCCACCACATCCGCAATCTCATCGATGCATTCGATGTCCACCAGCGTGGAATCCATATCGAAAGCAATCAGCCGGTAGTCACTGAGCTTCAGGTTCGGCTTGACACCCTTGATGAACAGACCCGTGCTGTCCTTAAGCGCTTCGCGGGGTCTTGAGGGGATAGTCATGAGTCCTTATACCAAATTACGCAGCAGGTCCCGCACCATTTTCGCCCGCTCCCGCATTTCGGGGATCGGCCGCTCAATGCGAAGCTTCTCGTTGCCCGCCAGCTTGATGTTCCGGTTCTTTTGAATCAGCGCGATGATGCGCATTGGATCAATGGGTGCATCCTTCTTGAAGGTGATCGTGGTGACGGTGGGCGAGGCGTCCACTTTGACGACACCAAAGGGTTGGCTTGTCACGCGCAGACGATGAACCTCGATCAGGGTCTGCCCCTGTGCTGGCAGTTTTCCGAATCGGTCCACGATCTCTTCAAGCAGCGCGTCTACCTGATCGGTGTTCTTCGCGGTAGCCAGCTTCTTGTAGAAGGACAGGCGCAGATGAACGTCACCACAGTAGTCGTCTGGCAGCAGGGCGGGCGAATGCAGATTGATGTCGGTCGTGACGCTCAAGGGGCCAAGCAGATCCGGTTCGATACCGGCTTTCAGGCAGCGCACCGCTTCGGCCAGCATCTCGTTGTAGAGCTGAAAGCCGATTTCGAGCATGTTGCCGCTCTGGTTCTCGCCCAGCACCTCGCCGGCGCCGCGAATCTCCAGATCGTGCATCGCCAGATAAAACCCGCTGCCCAACTCTTCCATCTGCTGAATGGCATCCAGGCGCTGACTGGCCTGCTTGGTCAATCCCTCCAGGTCAGGCACCATCAGGTAGGCGTAGGCCTGATGGTGGCTGCGGCCAACCCGTCCGCGCAACTGGTGCAGCTGCGCCAGGCCGAACTTGTCGGCTCGGCTGATGACGATGGTATTGGCGGTGGGCACATCGATGCCGGTTTCGATGATGGTGGAGCACAGCAGGAGATTGAAGCGCTGCGCGACAAAGTCCCGCATCACCGATTCGAGCTGGCGCTCCGGCATTTGTCCATGCGCGACGGCAATGCGTGCCTCCGGCAGCAATTCCTCCAGCTTGGCACGGCGGTTTTCAATCGTCTCAACTTCGTTGTGCAGAAAATAGACCTGCCCGCCGCGTTTGAGCTCGCGCAGCACGGCTTCGCGGATCACGCCATGGCCCTCCGCTCGGACAAAGGTCTTGATCGCCAGGCGACGCTGTGGTGCGGTCGCAATCACACTTAAATCACGCAAACCTTCGAGGGCCATGCCCAGTGTGCGGGGGATGGGTGTGGCGGTCAGCGTCAAGACATCGACTTCAGCGCGCAGTGCCTTCATGGCCTCCTTGTGGCGCACGCCGAAGCGATGTTCCTCGTCGATGATGAGCAAGCCCAGATTGTGAAACTGCGTGCTCTGGCTGAGCAGTTTGTGGGTACCTACCACGATGTCTACCGTTCCGTCGGCCAGCCCTTTCAAAGCGGCCGTGATTTCCCTGGCGGAGCGAAAGCGGCTCATCTCCACCACCTTGACCGGCCACTTGGCAAAACGATCGATCAGTGTCTGGTAATGTTGCTCTGCCAGCAAGGTCGTGGGTGCCAGCAGTGCCACCTGCTTGCCGCCCGTGATGCCGATAAAGGCAGCACGCAAGGCGACTTCGGTTTTGCCAAAGCCAACGTCACCGCAGATCAGTCGATCCATCGGTCGCGGGCTGATCATGTCCTGAATCACGGCGTGGATGGCGGCGCTCTGGTCGGGTGTTTCCTCAAAACCAAAGTCGTTGGCAAAGGCTTCATAGTCGGCTGGTGAATAGCGAAAGGCATGGCCCTCCCTGGCAGCGCGGCGGGCATAGATGTTGAGCAGTTCGGCGGCGCTGTCGCGTACCTGTTCGGCTGCCTTGCGTCTGGCTTTCTCCCACTGACCCGAACCCAGTTTGTGCAAGGGTGCCTCGTCGGCGCTGACGCCGGTATAGCGGCTGATCAGTTGCAACTGACTGACCGGCACATAGAGCACGGCCTGATCGGCATACTCCAGATGCAGGAATTCCTGCACTTCGGATTCGCCATCGGCTCCTGACTGGCCCAGATCCAGATTGATCAGGCCCCGATAGCGGCCAATGCCGTGCGCTGAATGGACCACCGGGTCCCCGATGTTGAGTTCGCTCAGGTCCTTGATCAGCGCTTCGACATCACTGACCTGCTCCTGCTTCTTGCGCCTTCGGGTCGTGGGACCGGCGGCAAAAAGTTCTGTTTCCGTGACAAAGTCGATGCCGGCTTCCAGCCAGGAGAAGCCGACATGCAGCGACGAGGTGGCAATGCCCAGGGGCTCGCGATCCAGCTCAAACTCGGCCAGGCTTGCAAAGGAGGGGGCTGTCAGGCCACTGGCGTGAAGAAAGTCCAGCAAACTGGTCTTGCGACCTTCGCTTTCCGCCAGCACCAGCACGCGCTGCCCGGTCTGGCGAAGGTGCTCCTTCAGGCGTGCCAGCGGCTCCTCGGCGCCGCGCACTGCGGTCAGATCGGTCAAGGCCCGAAACGGCGCTCCTTCAGCGAGGTCTTGACCGGGTGAGCGGATGGCCAACTGAGGGTGTTGATTGACCCGGTTATAGAACTGCTCCGCACTGAGGAAGAGCGCCTCGGGTGGCAGGGCGGGTCGCTCGGGGTCACCCTGCACCAGGCGGTAACGCTCGCGCGCGTCCTGCCAGAAATGTTGAAAAACCGGTTCCAGATCGCCATGCAGCACGACCGTCGCAGCACTGCCGAGATAATCGAAAACGGTAGCGGTTTCCTCAAAGAACAGTGGCAGGTAATATTCGATGCCAGCGGTGGCAACACCATGACCAATATCCTTGTAAATCCTGCTTTTTGTAGGGTCGCCATCGAGGAGCTCACGCCAGCGACTGCGAAAGCGCGCCCGGGCCGCCTCATCCATCGGGAACTCCCGGCCCGGCAGCAAGCGAACCTCCGGCACCGGGTACAGGCTGCGCTGACTGTCCGGATCAAAGGTACGAATGCTGTCGATTTCATCGTCGAACAGGTCAACCCGGTAGGGAACCAGTGAGCCCATCGGAAAAAGGTCGATCAGACTGCCGCGCACTGCGTATTCGCCAGGGCTCACAACCTGACTGACGTGGCTGTAGCCAGCCAGGGTCAGTTGGGCTCGAAAGCTGGCTTCGGCAAGCTTTTGCCTGACCTTGAAGTGAAACGTGTACGCTGCCAAAAAGGCCGGTGGCGCCAGTCGGTACAGCACCGTGGTAGCCGGCACGATGACCACGTCGGCGCCGCTCGTGCGATCGCGCTGGTTGATGCGCCAAAGTGTGGCCAGGCGCTCGCTGATGAGGTCCTGGTGCGGAGAAAAGGTGTCGTACGGGAGTGTTTCCCAGTCCGGGAACAGGACACAGCGCAGGTCGGGCGCGAAGAATCCGATTTCATCGATCAGTCGCTGCGCATCGGCAGAGTCCGCGGCGATGATGGCCGTCAGTTGGCCGCTGCCGTGCTCACGCAATGCCAATTGCGCCAGCAAAAGCGCGTCGGCGGATCCGGTAGGTCTGGGTAAGGTGAAACGCTTGCCGAGGAGAAGCTTGGGTAAATCCATGAACGGCTTATTTTAGAATGGGGCAAGCCCATGTCTGACCTACCCGAGAATTCACTAGCCGATAGCTCATCCAGAGCACGCTGCTGGGCCCTGATTCCCTGTGCCGGCATGGGCTCGCGCATGGGCCTGGATGGACCCAAGCAGTATCAATCACTGGCTGGCAAGCCTATGGTGCTGCACACGCTGGCGGCCTTTGCTGAGGTCAGCCGCATCAGCAGCGTCCTCGTGGTGGTTTCCCCTGGTGACTCCTTTTTATCATCGCACCAGGCGTCCTGGCGCGTTGCTGATTGCGGTGGCACCAGTCGGGCGCAAAGTGTGAGCCAAGGCCTTGAATGGCTGCTGCGGCAGGGCGCTTGCGGGGACGATTGGGTGCTGGTGCACGACGCCGCGCGCTGCCTCATTACGCCCGCACAGATCAACAGGCTGATCGAAACCTGTGAGACCGATCCGGTGGGTGGTTTGCTGGCGCAGCCGGTGGCAGATACGCTCAAGTGCGAGCTTGACAGGCGGGTGGCTTCGACCCTCAGGCGCAGCGACAAGTGGCTGGCGCAAACGCCCCAGATGTTTCGCATCGACCTGCTCAGGCGGGCACTCGCCCATGCCGGCCCGGAGGTGACCGATGAGTCGAGTGCCATTGAAAGTCTGGGACTGCAACCGCTGTTGGTGCGGGGCAGCGCACAGAACTTCAAGCTGACTTACCCGGAAGATTTTGCGCTGGCGCAGGCGCTGCTGGAGGCACGCTCGGCAAGCGTCGATGGTTCGGGAGATCGGCCGGCAAGCGGGAAAAAAGGGGCTATGACATGAGTTTCAGAATCGGCGAGGGCTGGGATGTGCATGCCCTGGTGGCGGGGCGCAAACTCATTCTCGGTGGAGTGACAATCGATTTTCATCTGGGGCTGCTCGGCCACTCCGATGCCGATGTGCTCTTGCACGCGATCACGGATGCCCTGCTGGGCGCGGCAGCGCTAGGTGATATCGGTCAGCATTTTCCCGACAAGGACGAGCGTTTCAAGGGTGCTGACTCGATGCTCTTGCTGGCAGAGGCGGCGCGCCTTGTGCGGCAGAGTGGCTTTCAGATCGGCAATGTTGACAGTACCGTGATAGCGCAGGCCCCCAAGCTGTTGCCCTACCGCGCCGCGATGTGTGCACAGATTGCGTCAGCCCTGGCGATCTCGGTCAAGCAGGTCAACGTGAAAGCCAAGACAGCCGAGAAGATGGGACCCGTCGGCCTGGGGCAGGCCATCGAAGCGCGCGCTGTCGTGCTGCTGATGCCCTTGTGACGATGGGGTCGGCCGGCGCCTAATTTGGCAGCGTGAAGAGCGGGATGTCCTTGTCCCGGGCCAGCAAGTCAAGCGCGCGGCGTGTCATGCCCTGCAGGTAAGTGGTGAGGGCCTGATGGGTTTGTGTCGACAGCATGGTCAGGACGTTGACATAGGGAACCTGCGCCGCCATGCACAGTGCTCTGGCAAAGTGGGGTTCAAGCGCTGCGATGGCAACACGCCCGTCCTTACAAGCGTAGACACGGTAACCGGCGTGGCCGCCACCGACGGCTGCTCCGGCCTGAGTCAGACCCCAGTTGCGAGGCAGGGCAAGGTAAGCCGCGGCTGAGGAAAGCGCGACTTCAAGGTAGCAACTTTTTCCGCGCTTTTGCATCAGCACGGCTTGCAGGACAGCTTCAGACGCCATCAGTGAGCCACCCATATCGGCGTACAGGGTAGCAGGCAACTCCAGGCCGCTGAGGAGATCGTTCTCCGCCAGATAGGTCAGGTCGTGCCCCGGTTCCTCGGCACGCGAACCTGGTGCGCCAACGATCGCGACCTGCGACAGTGTGGGGTAGCGCTTATGCAGGACCTTCCACTCCAGTCCAAGTTTCTTCAGAGCCGATGGGCGAAACGAGGTCAGCAGAATATCGGCCTTGGCCAGCTCACGCTGCAGTGCCTTTTGACCCTTTTCGCTTTTCAGGTCGGCCACCACCAATCGGACGCCGCGATGCAACACATCAAAGGCGATGCGGTTGTACAAACCCATGGGATCACCCGAAGCGCCAGGGGCTGATCCCGCCGGTGGGGGTGGTTCAAGCTTGACGCAGCTGGCCCCCATCTGCTGACATCGCATCAGGGCCGCCGGTCCTGGCAGATTCAGGCTCAAGCTGAGAACACGCACGCCCTTGAGTGCCTGGTTCTGGAGGGTGGATGGAGTAGCCATTTTGAAAAAAGGTATTTGACGATGCGGTGTAATCGGGAGCCTGGCTGGTGCGGCCGAATGGAATCTAACACGGAGCCGTGCCAATTTACTGTATTGAGAGCGACAGGACTGTCGCCAACGCGCTTTTCAAGCAAACAATGCAGGGCAGAGAGGTAGAATTCTGCGCATGCGAGACGAGTCAGGTTCGCGACGATTTTTCTCCCTGGGCTTGCTTGGGCAATTTGTCAAGACGGTAGCCAGGTCTGCCAATGGGCCCAAGGAATTGAATGAAACGTGTAGATGACTTCCGCCTGAAGTTCGGAAAAAAAGAGTTCGTGCCAATCATGATTGGCGGGATGGGCGTTGATATTTCAACCGCCGAACTGGCGTTGGAGGCGGCCCGACTCGGTGGCGTAGGGCACATCTCGGACGCCATGGTGACCGATGTATCGGACCGACGTTTTGACACCAAGTTTGTCAAGAACAAGTTGCAGATCTACAAGCACAATATTCACAATTCAGACAAGTCGATTATCAAGTTTGATTTGGGCGCGCTGGCCGAAGCAACGCACCGGCATGTCGAGTCAACCATGCAGGCGAAGAAGGGCGAGGGCCTGATCTTTGTCAACTGCATGGAAAAATTGACGATGAATGCACCACGCGAAACCTTGCAGGTGCGCATGGCATCTGCGCTGGATGCCGGTATTGATGGCATCACCTTGAGCGCTGGCCTACATCTGGGATCCTTTGGACTGCTTGCCGAGCATCCCAGATTTCACGAGGCCAAGCTTGGCATCATCGTATCGTCGGTGCGCGCGCTGCAGTTGTTCCTGCGCAAGAATGCCAGACTGAACCGCCTGCCAGACTACGTGATTGTGGAGGGACCGCTGGCTGGCGGACACCTTGGCTTTGGCGCCGACTGGGCGCAGTACGACCTGGCGACCATCATCGCCGAGGTGGTGCTGTACCTGCAGACGGAACAGCTCGCTATTCCCGTGATCGCCGCTGGCGGCATTTTTACCGGTAGCGATGCGGTATCTTTCCTGGAAACCGGCTCGGCGGCCGTGCAGGTGGCGACCCGTTTTACGGTTGCGGATGAATGCGGACTACCGAAGAAGGTGAAGCAGGAATATTTCAAGGCAAGTGAAGAAGATATCATCGTCAACACGGTCTCGCCCACCGGTTATCCCATGCGCATGCTGCGCAATACGCCGGCCATCGGTGCTGGCACGCGTCCCAACTGTGAAGCCTATGGCTACTTGCTCGACGGTAACGGTAGCTGTGCCTATATCACCGCCTACAACCGTGAAGTCGCGCTGCACCCGGATCTGAAGACACTTTCAGTCAAGGACAAGACCTGCCTGTGCACCCATATGCGCAACTTCAATTGCTGGACTTGCGGGCAGACCACGTACCGGTTGAAAGACACGACGCGTCGGCTGGAAGACGGTAGCTACCAAACCTTGAGCGCGGAACACATCTTCAAGGACTACCAGTTCAGCATTGACCAGAAGGTGACGCTACCTGAAGCGCGCCCGGTAGGGGCCTGAGTCGTTCTGGCTGCTGCACAGAGGAAATGTCCTCTGTGTCAGCTGCTGGCGGCTAAGCTATTTCGACAATCTCTGTTACTGCCAGGGCAGCAATGTCGCGTAGTTTTTCATGGCGCGGTGAATTCAGGTCGACCAATTCAGATACGCGCGAATAGGAAGCATGGACGAATACCTCGTGCTCTTCCCGGTTCTGCCGTTTGACACCAAAGCGCACCGTCTTGCGTTCTTCAGGAGTCAATTTCGCCATCAAATTCTTGGTGGCCCACATCGAGCCGTGACGAGCGATGTCAGACAGTCTGGCAGCATGGTTGATGGTGTCTCCCAGGACAGTGAACTCAACTTTGGTTTCGATGTGAAAGATTCCCAACCATTCCTGCCCCTCGTTGATACCGGTGTTGAGGTACAGATCGTTGACCCAGTTCTTTCGCAATTGCCATTCTTTGCTGATCTTGCGCATCGCTTCCCGAATCTGGTTAGCGCAACGCAGGGCGTTGTAGATGTAATTACTGTCCGGCTGTGGGAAAAAGTAGTAGACCAAGCCATCACCAACGTGCTTGCCGTGGGTGCCATAGTAACTGCGGAAAATGGGCTCCATGGTGGCCCAAATCTGGTTGATCAGCTCAAAATATTCTTCTGGTGGCAATTCCGAGCAAATACGCACGGAATTCTGCAGATCGGCCACGATCACTGCAACATCGGTAAGCACTGGCAAACGCTTCTTCAGCAAATTACGGATCACGTCATCGCGTCGTTCCAACAGCCCCAGTAACCCCTGGTGGCTATCCACATCGTCGGTAAAGACAACAAGTATGCCTTCCCGGAAGTAGGAGGTGTAAACGCGATAGTGCTCGTTCTCGCCGTCTGGCGAACGAAGACAGAGCGGCCATTCTGTGATCGAGCGGGCGGCCTTGTCTGATTCGCGAGATCCGACATTCATGGTGTCGGGCGAACGTTCACGCCCCAACTGCTTGTGCAGTTGTCTAAACGCTTCGAAATTTTCCACGCTCTTGCCATAGACGCCACGGGAAAAGAAATCCAGAACGTAGCGTTCCTTGGTATCAGCAGGTAGACGGTCAAAATCGCCAAGCAGGGAAACCCTGGCTTCTTCGTTGTACCAAGCCAGTTCCAGGTTGTAGTTAAGCATGTATGCCGGGTAGGGCAGTTTGTCTATGGTGAGGCGCAGCGAACCAGTTTCGGCCATGGGAGCCGCTGTCGACCGCGACACAGCGCTGTCTGCCGAGCGGCTGTCGCGTTCTCTTTCAAAGCGAGGCGTGGCTGTGGTCTGCGTTGGCGAAGCTTCAAACCCTTCGCGTGACATATGACGGAAGATGTCGGCCATGGTGAGTCCTTCTTTTTTCATAAGTTTGATGCGTTCAATACGGTCAATGGCGTCTGGTGGGAAATAACCTAGTTGTCTGGCGCGCGTGTTGGAACTGTCATCCGGATTTCGGATTATCGGTTTCGGCAATAAACCCAGGGCTACGTAATTGTGCAATGTAGCGCGCGAGATGCCTGATGTTTCAATGACTTCCAGACTGCTCAACATAACCATTTGTACTGTACAGGTGCACTCCGCATATTTAGACAGCCCGATATTGACGCCGACCCGCTACTGCTGTCAATCGCCGCTCACATTGTTATAGCGTTAGGGCTTGATTATGTTGCGAACCAGCAACGATTTGGACGATTCAATCATCATGTGATTGGACTGGAGCGCAACCTCACTTAGACAGTTCAACTGTTCAAACGCCTCCCGCTTGACGCATTTGAGGCGACGAAAGGCCGGTGAGCGCAACTAGCTTTTTATTGCCTGAACCATCTTCATGGCCGAGGCAATCAGCGCCGATACTTCGGTCATGTTGCTCGGCACGATCAGCGTGGTACTGGCATCCGACGCGACTTTGGAATAGGCCTCAACGGCTTTTTCGGCTACCTTGAGCTGCACGGCCTCGGCACCGCCGGGTTGACGGATGGCGGCCGCAATCCTCTCAATCGCCTCCGCGGTGGCCTGGGCTACCGCAGTGATCGACTGCGCTTCTCCCTGCGCCCGGTTGATGACGGCCTGCTTTTCGCCTTCGGAACGCTGAATGAAGGCCTCGCGCTCGCCGGTGGCGATGTTTATCTGCTCCTGACGCCGCCCCTCGGACGCGGCGATCAGGGCACGTTTTTCCCGTTCTGCAGTGATTTGCTGCTGCATGGCGTGCAATATTTCCTTGGGCGGCGTCAGGTCCTTGATCTCGTAGCGCAGCACCTTGACGCCCCAGTTCAAGGCCGCCTCGTCAATGGCCTGCACGACCTGGGCGTTGATGATGTCCCGCTCTTCAAAGGTCTTGTCGAGTTCGAGTTTGCCAATGACCGAGCGCAGCGAGGTCTGCGCCAACTGCGAGATCGCGGTGATGTAGTTGCTCGATCCGTAGCTGGCGCGCATCGCATCTGTTACCTGAAAATACAGGATGCCATCGACCTGCAGCTGTGTGTTGTCGCGTGTGATGCAGACCTGGCTTGCGATGTCCAGCGGGATCTCCTTGAGCACGTGTTTGTAGGCCACTTTGTCCACAAAAGGCATCAGAAAACTCAAACCCGGACTCAGTGTTCCGTTGTATTTCCCGAGGCGCTCGACGACCCAGGCGTGCTGTTGTGGCACGACCTTGACCGACTGCGTGATGAAAACGACGGCGATGACAAACAAAACAAGGGCGATTTCCATCAATTTCTCCTGTCACAGTTTTCTGACAATCAACCGGCTGCCGATCACTTCCACGATGCTGTGCTTGCCCGGCACGGCGCTGGCACCAGGTGCCAGAGAAACGTTCCAGCTGGCACCCCGGTATTTGACCGTGCTGTTGGCGTCGCTGTCCCAGTCGTCAACCTGCACTGTCTCGCCAATATCAAGGTTCACATCATGATTGGCAGTGGCCGGCGCAGCGGCAGGTTGGACCCGCCGATAATAGCGCCACGCGATGACCGAGCCACCTCCAAGGGCGGCAGCGACCAACCACTGGACAGCCAGGCTGGCGCCCAGATGCGCCGCGATCGCGGCGGCAACCAAGCCGAACGCGACCATCAGCAAGTAGAACGTGCCTGTCATGAGTTCGGTGGCAACAAGCACCCCCGCAAACACCCACCAGATTGTGGATTGGCTCATATCTGCCTCAGTTGTGTTGGTATCGCCACATTTTGCGCCAAAAGCTCCCGTGCGCCCAGGGTAAGCCCGAATTAGTCCTTACACTTCGCGCCTGTTTCTGTGTTTTTGCGCGCCTGGCTGGAGATTTCAATGAAGTTCCGTTTTCCCATCGTCATCATCGATGAAGACTTCCGTTCCGAGAACACCTCCGGCCTGGGCATTCGCGCATTGGCTCAGGCGATTGAATCTGAAGGATTTGAGGTGCTGGGGGTGACCAGTTACGGCGATCTCAGCCAGTTCGCCCAACAACAGAGCCGTGCCAGTGCCTTTATTCTCTCCATTGACGACGAGGAATTTACGCCCGGGCCCGATCTGGACCCCGCGGTCTTGAACTTGCGTCATTTCATCGAGGAGGTGCGACGCAAGAACCTCGATGTGCCGATCTACATCTACGGAGAAACAAAGACTTCGCGCCATCTTCCCAATGACATTCTGCGCGAACTGCACGGCTTCATCCACATGTTTGAGGATACGCCGGAATTCGTCGCCCGCCACATCATCCGCGAAGCCAAGAGTTACCTCGAAGGCGTGCAGCCGCCGTTCTTCAAGGCATTGCTCGACTACGCTGAAAATGGCTCCTACTCATGGCATTGCCCCGGCCATTCCGGCGGCGTGGCCTTCCTCAAAAGTCCGGTCGGGCAGATGTATCACCAGTTTTATGGCGAGAACATGTTGCGGGCCGACGTTTGCAACGCTGTCGAGGAACTGGGTCAGTTGCTGGACCATGACGGGGCGATTGGCAAGAGTGAGCGCAATGCAGCGCGCATCTTTAATGCCGACCACTGCTTCTTTGTCACCAACGGCACCAGCACCAGCAACAAGATGGTGTGGCATCACACCGTGGCGCCCAACGACGTGGTGGTGGTCGACCGGAACTGCCACAAGTCGATTCTTCATGCCATCATCATGACCGGCGCTATTCCGGTTTTCCTGAAGCCTACGCGTAACCACTTCGGCATCATCGGGCCGATTCCCAGAGGCGAATTTGAGCCAGAGGCGATCAGGAACAAGATCCGGACGAACCCCCTGATTCGCCAGCACCTGCAGGACGCTGATGTCGGCAAGATCAAGCCCCGCGTACTGACGCTCACGCAGTCAACCTACGACGGTGTGCTGTACAACACCGAGACCGTGAAGGGCTTGCTCGATGGCTATGTGGAGAACATCCACTTTGATGAAGCCTGGTTGCCGCATGCCGCCTTCCATCCGTTTTACGGCAGCTACCATGCGATGGGGAAGAACCGGGCGCGTCCCAAGCATGCCATGGTTTATGCCACACAGTCCTTGCACAAGTTGCTGGCCGGCATCAGTCAGGCCAGTCACGTTCTGGTGCAGGACTCGCAGACCGTCAAACTCGACAAACACCTCTTCAACGAGGCTTACCTGATGCATACCAGCACCAGTCCGCAATACAGCATCATTGCCAGTTGCGACGTTGCGGCGGCCATGATGGAGCCGCCGGGCGGTACCGCCCTGGTGGAGGAGAGCATCGCTGAGGCCCTTGACTTTCGCCGCGCCATGCGCAAGGTCGATGAAGAGTACGGCGACGACTGGTGGTTCAAGGTCTGGGGACCGGACAAGCTGGTCGACGAGGGTATCGGTCGCGCAGACGACTGGATCATCAAGGGCGAGTCAGCCAAAGCCAAGGCCGGCGTCAACTGGCACGGTTTTGGCAAGATGGCAGCGGGCTTCAATATGCTCGATCCGATCAAGTCCACCATCGTGACCCCTGGCATGGACCTGAGTGGCAAGTTCGCCAAGACCGGTATTCCAGCCAGCGTCGTGACCAAGTTCCTGTCCGAGCACGGCGTGGTGGTTGAAAAGACCGGTCTCTACAGTTTCTTCATCATGTTTACCATTGGCATCACCAAGGGTCGCTGGAACAGCATGCTGACGGCCTTGCAGCAATTCAAGGACGACTATGCCAAGAATCAGCCCATGTGGCGGATTCTTCCGGAGTTCTGTCAAAAGTACCCGAAATACGAAAACATGGGGCTGGCCGACTTGTGCCAGCATATTCACCAGCTCTATGCCAAGTACGATATTGCGCGCTTGACCACGGATATGTACCTGAGCGACCTGACGCCAGCCATGAAGCCCAGCGATGCCTACGCCCATATTGCGCTGCGCAAGACCGAACGGGTCGAAATTGACGATCTTGAGGGCCGCATTACGGTCGGGCTGGTTACGCCTTACCCGCCTGGCATTCCGCTGCTGATACCCGGCGAAGTATTCAACCGAAAAATTGTTGACTATCTGAAGTTTTCACGCGAGTTCAACGCGCGCTGTCCTGGCTTTGAGACCGACATCCACGGGCTGGTGGAAGAAGAGGACAGGGACGGACACCGCCACTACTACGCAGACTGCGTCGTGGCCTAGCTGCCGTGCAAAGCTCGGTCAGCCGGCCGGAGTCTCCACGACGGCCACTGCGGTCTGGCTGACGCCGCAGTCAACATAGGAAATCTGGCCGGTCATTCCGGAGGCAAGATCGCTGAGCAGAAATGCCGCAACATTGCCAACCTCCTCGATCGTTACATTGCGCCGCAGCGGGGAAGCATTGGCCGAAATCGACAGCAGACGCCCAAAGTCCTTGATGCCGCTAGCCGCCAGGGTCTTGATGGCACCGGCGCTCAGTCCGTTGACGCGAATGCCCTGCGGTCCCACGGCATCGGCCAGATAGCGCACCGAAGATTCCAGCGATGCTTTGGCCAGACCCATGGTGTTGTAACTCGGCACAACGCGCACACCGCCCAGGTAGGTCAGTGTGAGCAGGGACGCCTTG
>JBAXFI010000051.1:0-16313 GCA_037139995.1 Comamonadaceae bacterium
CATGACATTGAAATACAAGTACAGGAGACCTGAATGAAATTTCCCGTTCCGCACGACATCAAGGCACAGACCCTGCCCGGCACCGAAGGCTGGGAGCGCATGTATCCCTACCAGTACCAGTTTGTCACCGACGATCCGGTGCGCAACCAGTACGAGAAAGAGACTTTCTGGTTTTACGACGGCCTGCATTACCCGGAGCCGCTGTACCCGTTTGACACCATCTGGGATGAAGCCTGGTATCTGGCCCTGTCGCAGTTCAACAACCGGATCTTCATGGTGCCGCCGGTGCGCGGCGTCGACCACCGGATCATCAATGGCTACGTCTACATCTCGCCGGTTCCGGTGAAAGACGGCGCCGAGATCGGCAGCCGTGTGCCGCACTTCATGGAGCGTGCCGGCCACTACTACAAGAACTGGGACGCGCTCGAAGCCAAGTGGAAAGTGAAGATGGAAGCCACCATCCGCGAGCTCGAAGCGATACAGATTCCCAAGCTCGCCGACATGGAAGACATCTCGGTGGTGATGGATGCGGTGGGCGAATCCAAGGGCTATCACCTGCTTAAAAACTATGATGACCTGATCAATCTGGGCATCAAGTGCTGGCAGTACCACTTCGAGTTTCTCAACCTCGGTTATGCCGCCTACGTTTTCTTCCTGGACTTTGTGCAAAAGCAGTTCCCCAGCATCCCGGCGCAGCGCGTGACGCAGATGATCTCGGGTATCGACGTCATCATGTACCGCCCGGACGAGGAGCTCAAGGGACTGGCACGCAAGGCGATCGAGCTCGGCGTCGACGCCCTAGTGTGCTCGAGTCCTGAGTGGACGACGGTCGAGGCCGCCCTCAAGGCAGACCCAAAGGGTGTGGAATGGCTGACGTCTCTGAACCTGTCACGCGAGCCCTGGTTCAATGTCTCCACCGGCACCGGCTGGTTCCACCACGACCGCTCCTGGAACGATCAGATGAATGTGCCACTGTCAGGCATCAACACCTACATCGGCAAGCTCAAGCAAGGTGTCAACATCGAGCGTCCGACAGAGAAAGTTCGTGCCGAACGTGATCGCATCACCGCCGAATACCGGGGCTTGATCGAGAGCGAGGCCGATCGCCAGCAGTTCGATGAACTGCTGGGCTGTGCCAAGACCGTCTTCCCCTACGTCGAGAACCATCTCTTCTACGTCGAGCACTGGTTCCATTCGGTGTTCTGGAACAAGATGCGCGAGGTCGGCGCGGTGATGCAGGAGCACGGCGTGATCAAGGAGGTGGAGGACGTGTGGCTGCTGCGCCGCGACGAAATCAAGTCCGCGCTGTGGGACATCGTGACCGCTTGGGCTACCGGCGTAACACCGCGTGGCACCTTTACCTGGCCGCCAGAAATCGAGTGGCGCAAGGGCGTCATGCAGAAGTTCAAGGAATGGAGCGCGCCGCCCGCCATCGGTGTGGCGCCAGAGGTGATTCAAGAACCCTTCACCATCGTGCTGTGGGGTGTCACCAACAAATCGCTGGCGGACTGGGCCAGCGTGCAGGAGGTCAAAGATCCTGAGACCATCACCGAAATGAAAGGTTTCGCGGGCAGTCCGGGCATTGCGGAAGGCATCGCACGGGTCTGCAAGACCGTCAACGAGGTCGGTGAATTGCGGGAGGGCGAGATTCTGGTGGCGCCAACCACATCACCCTCCTGGGCGCCAGCCTTCGCCAAGATCGGCGCTTGCGTGACCGACGTCGGCGGCGTCATGAGCCACGCAGCCATCGTCTGCCGCGAATACGGCATGCCAGCCGTGGTCGGTACCGGAATGGCCACCAAGATCATCCGCAGCGGCATGCGGATCCGCGTCGATGGCTCTACCGGCGTCATCACGATTTCGCGCTGATGGAAGACTCAGCGGTCATGTCAGCACCTGCGGCGATCGTGCCGCTGGTGTGCTGGCTGGAGGACTGCCACAAGGACTCGGTGGCGCTGGTCGGAGGCAAATGCTCGTCCCTGGGTGAACTCATTCATGCAGGGGTGCGCGTGCCGCCGGGCTTTGCCCTGACCACCGAGGGCTTTCGCCACTTTATGGACCAGTCCGGCGTGACCGCAGCGGTTCATTCCCTCTTGAGCGGGATTGATTGTGAGAACCTTGAGACCCTGGAGGGCACCAGCGCCCAGATTCGGTCCTTGATTGAATCGCAGTCTTTTTCCGTCGAGATCGAAGACCTGGTGGCCGAGCTTTACCGCAAACTTTCCTTGCGTTGCTGTATGCCGGCCGCGCCGGTGGCGGTACGCTCCAGCGCCACTGCCGAAGACTTGCCCGGGGCAAGCTTTGCCGGCCAGCAAGACACCTATCTGTGGGTGCGTGGCGTCGATGAGGTGTTGCACCACATGCGTCGCTGCATATCGAGCCTGTACACGGCGCGCGCTATCGCCTACCGCGCAAACAAGGGATTTTCAGACGACCAGCTGGCCATCAGCGTCGGTGTGCAGAAGATGGCCAATTCCTATACGGCAGGGGTCATGTTCACGCTGCATCCGGGCAATGGCGACCGTTCGGTCATCGTGATCGACTCGAACTTCGGCTTTGGCGAATCGGTCGTGTCGGGCGAGGTTACGCCGGACCATTTTGTAGTCAACAAAATAACGTTGGACATCATAGACCGCACTATTTCACAAAAATTGATCTGCTACACGGTGGATGCCACGACGCAAACCTCACACCAGATGGACGTTCCGTTCGAACGCCAGAAGGTGCAGTCGCTGATCGACGACGAGATCACCGAATTGGCCTGGATGGGCAAGCAGATCGAAAAGCACTACGGCTGCCCGATGGACATCGAATGGGCTATCGACAAGGACCTGCCGGCGGGCGGCAACATCTTCATCCTGCAGGCCCGACCGGAAACCGTGTGGAGCAAAAAACCGCAAGGCCAGGGCAGCACCGCAGTGGGCTCGGCCATGGAGTACATCCTGAGCGGCATGCTGGCCGGCCGGCGCGTGACCTGACCCCGAAGCGCGCCGACCTGACCACAGCCGACACACCCAATTCATCACAAACCGCAAACCATCCATCTACAGGAGCAAACATGAATGCACGTACCACCGCAGGACAAATTGATGACCTGCGCAGTTTTATCGCCGCACTGGAGGCCAACGGGCAATTGCACCGCGTCAAGACTGAAGTCGACTGGAAATTTGAACTCTGCCACGTCTCCAAGGTCAATGAAGAGCAAAAAGGCCCTGGCCTGCTGTACGAGAACGTCAAGGGTTACGACATTCCGGTTTTCACCAGTGCCTTCACCACGTCGCAGCGCCTTGCCATTGCGCTGGAGCAGGACCCCTCGCTGTCGATGAGCCAGTTGTCCAAGAAGTGGATGGAGC
The DNA here is from genome assembly GCA_037139995.1 of Comamonadaceae bacterium. Classification (GTDB taxonomy): domain Bacteria; phylum Pseudomonadota; class Gammaproteobacteria; order Burkholderiales; family Burkholderiaceae_C; genus Rhodoferax. The sequence goes on from JBAXFI010000051.1 coordinate 3,354, forward strand.
TGACCACCAAGCAGATGATCAAGCCCGCAATCGTAGAGAACCCGCCGGTGCTTGAAAACATCATCGAAGGCGATGCGGTGGATATCGAGATGTTTCCGTCTCCCTGGTTCTACCCGGACGATGGCGGCCGCTTCTTCGTTACTTCCGGCTTCCTTGTCACGCAGGATCCGGACACCGGCTGGACCAATCTGGGCACTTACCGCGCTCAGGTGCTGGGCAAGAATATCCTGGGCTCGCAGATCATCAAGGGCAAGCACGGCGACATGCACATGAAGAAGTACGCCGAGCGCGGCGAACTGATGCCTGCCGCCTACGTGGTCGGCTGCGACCCGGTGCTCTTTCTTGCTGCCTCGACCCTGGTCAGCGCGCAGGTCGACGAGTACGACATTGCCGGCTCGCTGCGCGGGCGCCCGGTGCCGGTGTTCAAGTCCGAGCTCACCGGCCTGACCTTGCCGGCCAATGCCGAGATCATTGCCGAGGGCTTCATCGACCCGAACGAGTTGATGGAGGAGGGACCGTTTGGCGAGTACACCGGCTACTACTCCGGCAACAAGGGCAAGGACTACCCGAAGCCGGTGCTGCGCATCAAGCGCATTCTGCACCGCAACAAGCCCGTCATGTGGGCCACCACCGTGGGCAAGCCGATCAACGACATTCACATGATCCAGTCGCTGAACCGCACCGCCACGCTCTGGCACGACCTCGAGACCATGAAGGTGCCTGGCATCCAGAGCGTCTACATCCCACCAGAGGCCTGCGGCCGTTTCTGGGTTGTGGTGTCGCTCAAGCAGATGTACCCCGGACACTCCAACCACGTCGGCAACGCGGTGATCGCGAGCACCACCGGGCACTATGGCGTCAAGGGTGTCATCACGGTCGATCACGACATCGAAGCCGACGACTGGGACCGCATCTGGTGGGCGCTGGCAACGCGCTTCGACCCGAAGCGTTCGGCCCAGATCATCGACCGCGGCCGCTCCACGCCACTGGACCCGGGCCTGCCGATCGACGCGCGCGACATCACCAGCCGCATCATCCTGGACGCCTGCACGCCCTATGAGTGGAAGGACAAGCCCAACGAGATCTTCATGGACCGCACCGTGCTGCAAAAGGTATCGGACCGCTGGAACGAATACGGTTTCGAGGGCTCCAGCCCGGTGGCCGGCATGATCGGCCGCCTGACCCGCCCAGAGGTCAAGGGCAAGGGCGCCAAGTAAGGCGCGCCAGATTGATGAAAGTACTGCGCTACACCCAGGCCATGGTGGACGAATTTGTTCGCGATGGCTATTGGACCAACGAAACCTTTTACGACTACTACGACCGTAATGCGCGCGAGCTAGGTGACCGGGAAGCGCTGGTTGACTCCCAGCACCGGGTGACCTGGCGCCAGGCGCGCGATCTGGTCGACGCCATTGCCAGCGGCTGGGTGCAGGCGGGCGTTCCCAAGAGCGCGCGCATCATCATCCAGGCACCCAACAGCGTTTATGGTTTTCTGGCGCGGGCGGCGGCCGAACGCGCCGGTCTGGTCTCGATGACGGCCTTTGCCACGCTGCGTCAAAACGAGTTGGAAGACATTCTGGAGCGAACGCAGGCCGAGGTCGCCGTGATTCCTGCCGTCTTTCGCGGTTTTGATTATCTGGCGATGTACCGTGAACTGATGGTGCGCTTTCCGTCGCTGCGCAAGATCTATTTGTTCGATGATGAAGTACCGCCCGACGCCCCCGCCGGCACCCTGTCGCTGACTCGCACGGCACAGGCATTCTTGAGCAAAATTGACCGGGCGGCCCTGGACGCGCGCCGCTTTGATCCGTTCTTCGATGTCGCCCTGCTCACCACGACATCGGGCACTACCGGGCTGCCCAAACTGGTGGAGTGGCCGCTGGCACCAAGGGTCTGCACCTCCAAGGGTCGCATCGACCTGTGGCAACTCGGCAAAGACGACATCACCATGGCGATCGCGCCGCATGCTGGCGGAGCTGCTGGCACACTGACCTATTTCGCTGCGCCCTTGTGCGGCGCCAAGACTGTGATGCTTGAAGACTTCAGTCCTGAACTTGCGCTGCAAACAATCGAGCGGGAGAAAGTCACGGCGATCGGCGTGGTGCCCACGCATCTGGTGCGCATGCTGGAACAGAACGTCGAGCAATACGACTTGTCGTCACTGCGCTTCATCCGCTCCGCCGGCGGCTATCTTTCGCCGCAGCTGGCGCAAGAGGCCGAAGCCAGATTCGGCGCTGTCATCACGTCCGATCTTGGAACGCAGGACAAGGGCTCGGTGAGTGGTTGTCGGGTCAGCGACCCCGGCGAGCTTCGCCGCCTCACAGTCGGCCAGATGCTGCCCGGCAACAAGGTCCGCCTGCTGGGGCAGGATGGGCGCGAAGTGCCCCCCAACGAGCCCGGAGTGCTGTGGTTCAGAGGTCCGCATTCACCTGCCGGCTATTACCGCGACCCCGTTATGACCACCGAAGTCTTTGATGCTGAGGGCTGGTGCACGACCGAGGACGTCGTCAAGTTCGATCAGGGTTGCCTGTGGATACTGGGGCGGCAAAAGGACGTGATCATCCGCGGAGGCCAGAACATCTACCCGGCCGAGGTGGAAGGCCTGATGAACGAGCACCCCGGCGTCGCGGCAGTGGCGGTGGTGGCGATGACTGATGCGGAATATGGCGAGCGCGCCTGTGCGTTTGTTGTTTTACGCAAGGGCAATGCACTGACGCTGGATGAGCTCAAGAGTTTTCTGGCCGGCAAAAATGTCGCCAAATTCAAGTGGCCGGAGCGTCTTGAATTGATAGGGCAAATGCCCACGGTGGGCGACAGTGGCAAGGTCGACAAGAAGGCGCTTCGCGCGCGCTTGTCAAGTGCGCCGCAAGCCGCATGACAGTACTTGCCGAACAACCCAACCGGAGCATAGTTCATGATGGTGCGTAACTGGATGCAGACCAACCCCATCACGATTCCCAGCGACACGCTGGCGTCCGATGCCAAGCGCCTGCTGAGTGAACACAACCTGCATGCCCTGCCGGTCGTCGATCAAGGCAAATTGCGCGGCCTGGTGACGCGCGCCAACATGCTGCGCATTGGACACTTTGTTCTGCGCACCCAGGACCCCGACGAGTTCAACTTCTTCGTGAATCGCCTGCGCGTGCGCGATGTCATGGTGCGCAACCCGGCCACCGTGTCGGACGATGACACCATGGTTGAATGCCTGCGCCGCGGCCGCGAGCTCAAGGTGGCGCAGTTCCCGGTGATGCATGGTCAGCAAGTGGTTGGCATTATCACGGCCAATGAGATTTTTCAACTGGCGGCGCATTGTCTTGACCAATGGCAGGACCACGCACTAACTCCTTCAACATGACAGACTCTAAAAACCTGCCCCTCGTGGTGGCTATCACCGGCGCCACCGGCGTCATCTACGGCGTTGAACTGCTGCGCATCCTGCGAGACCTGGGGCAGGAGACTCATCTGATCCTGAGTGAAGCCGCCGGCATGAACCTTGGCCTGGAGACCGACTACTCGATTGACGAGGTCAAGGCCCTGGCCGATGTCGTCTACAGCAACAAGGACGTCGGGGCGGCGGTGGCCAGCGGCTCGTTTCGCACACGCGGCATGATCGTGGCACCTTGCACCGTCAAGAGCTTGTCGGCGATTGCCAACAGTTTCACCTACAACCTTGTGATCCGGGCCGCTGACGTGACGCTCAAAGAGCGTCGGCCACTGGTATTGATGGTCAGGGAGACGCCCTTGCACAAGGGACACCTGGACTTGATGTCACGCGTTGCGGACTATGGCGGAATCATTCTGCCGCCGATGCCGGCGTTCTATCACAAGCCCAAGAGTGTGATGGACATCGTCCACCAAACTCTCGGCAAAGCGCTTGACCAAGTGGGCATAGAGCACACATTGTTTGAACGCTGGAGCGGACGCCCCGAGCGCAGCCAGACCGGCGAGTAGTCCCCATGAGCACACTGCGCTGGGTGGCGTGTGAAAGTGGCGCGACCGGCATGCACGCCCCGAGTCAAACGCCGCAGGGCACCGTGGTCTATGCCATCGGCGATATCCACGGTCGCAGCGATCTGCTCGGAACCCTGTTGCAGGGAATCGAGCAGGATAGCCGGGGCCGACAAGCACACCGCTTTGTCGTCGTCTTTCTGGGCGACTACTTGAGCCGCGGCAATGACTCGTGCGCCGTCGTCGAGAAGGTCATGTCATGGCGCCCATCAACACCCGGTAGAGCCGAAGTCATTGCGCTCCAAGGCAACCATGAAGACCTTGCCCTGCGCTATCTTTTCGGTGAGATGGAGGCCGGACGACATTGGTTTGACTACGATGGACTGGACGCGCTGGCCGACTACGGCGTCGTCGCAGCTGATCCCGGCGCGCGCGATGACGGGTCGCTGCAGTTCCTGCGCAATCGGTTCGCCCAGGCACTGCCGCAGGCGCATCTGGCCTTCTTCCAGGCGCTGGCCGTTAGTCACCGCGAGGGGGACTACCACTTCGTGCACGCTGGCGTACGACCGGGCGTGCCACTGGTAGAACAAAACGCGCATGATCAGATGTGGATTCGCACGCGATTCCTGGAGTCCGACCTGGACCATGGCGCCATCGTCGTGCATGGCCACTCGATCGTGCCAACGCCCCAGGTGCGCCACAACCGGATCGCAATCGATACTGGTGCCTACGCCAGCGGTGTGCTGACTTGTCTGATGCTCGACGGGTCGCAACGTGCCTTCTTGCAGGCGGTCGGTCTGCCCGAAGGACGACCCGATGCCGCCTAAACACGGGCAACCGGAGCACTCAGATCAATCTCGTCACGATGACCAAACCCCAGCGAATTGTCGATAAAAAGCAAACGCCGCGGCGCCACCCGATACCAGCGTACCTTGGCCAGAGCCTGGACAATGACGGCCGGGGCTTGGGCCAGCTTGCCAACCAACGGGAACTTTTGACCATACAAAAGCCTAGCCCTCGCTTCTGCGTCACCGCTCAGTTCGTCGACCACTCCTTCGAGTTGCACGCCCTGGATGCTTGGCCAGTCCGCGTGGTCGCTCTGGATCGTCACGGCCACCTGCGCACTGTGGGCCAGGTTGAGGCAGTGCCGGCTGCTAGGTGCCGACAGAAAATAAAGATCCCAGCCATCGTGAACATAAAACACCGCTGCCGCCCAGACGCCCTGCGCTCCATTGGTCGCGAGCGTGGCGACATGGTGCGCCTGCAAATGACGCTGCACCTGATCCTGCAATGTCATGCTTTGATCGTCGGTGCAGCCGGTAAAGGAGGTGACGCGAACATCACCTCTTCATGACCTGTGGTGTCTTCATGCAAGCGACGCAGGCGATAGGCCAGTTGGGGCCTGGTAACACCCAGCATGCGGGCGGCAGAGGACAGATTGCCATGCGCCTTGTCGACCGCGCTTTCCAGCAGCATGGTCTCGACCTGCTCCAGCGTCATATCGCCGCTGCAGACGGCTTCGCACAAAGCCTTGCCAGTCTGCGCAGAACGCGCGTTGATGGCGCCATGAACGTCGAGGCCGAACTCATCGGTCTCACGCTCATCGCACGCCGAAAAAATGTGGTGCACCTCGATACGCGTGCCACTGGGAGCCAGAATGACGCCGCGCTCGATCATGTTCTGCAACTCGCGAATGTTGCCCGGCCACGCATAGGTCAACAACGCGCGCTTGGCTTTATCTGTAAAACCCTTTAGCCGCTTGCCGTGGATGGCGCTGTACTTTTCCAGGAATCGCTTGGACAGCGGCGAGATATCCTCCTGGCGCTCTCGCAAAGGTGGGATGACAATCTGGTAGGCATTCAAGCGGTAGTAGAGGTCAGAGCGAAAGCGCCCCTCCTTCACCAACACGCGAAGGTCGACGTTGGTAGCGACGATCACGCGCACATTGACCTTGCGCACCGTTTGTCCGCCCAGCCTTTCTATTTCCCCCTCCTGCAGCACCCTTAACAGCTTGGCCTGCGCGGCCAGTGGCAAGTCCCCGATTTCATCGAGAAACAGCGTGCCACCATCGGCTCGCTCAAAACGCCCAGCGCGCGCGACCTGAGCACCGGTGTAAGCGCCCTTTTCCACACCAAACAACTCGGATTCAACTAGATCGGGTGGAATAGCCGCGCAGTTAATCGCCACAAACATGGACTTGCTGCGCGCGCCACGCTCGTGCAGAGTGCGTGCAAAAACCTCCTTGCCGACGCCGGTTTCGCCCAGCAACAGCACCGTAATCTGAGTGTTGATGGCCTGGCGCAACAGTTCATAGGCGGCACGAAATGCCGGGGCATTGCCCACCATATTGGTCGGCAAACCCTCCTTGTCGCCGATGGTCGTTCTAAGCTCGACCACCTGGGTCTGCAATTCAATCAACTGCTCGGCAATCGACTCCCTGTTAAAGAAGTGCGCGTACTCGCTGGCATCCTCCCACTCTTGGATCGGCTTGCCGATGATGCGGCAGTGATCGGCCCCCATGCCGGCGCACTCCACCTCCTTATAAAGAATGGGGCGCCCCATAAAGGCCGAGGTGTATCCACAGGCATAGCCGATCTGGGTCCAGCATACCGGTTCGTGATGGGTGCCGAAGTAGTGCCGGTGCCATTGTCCCTCCCAGGAGTTTTCCCACAGAAATTCGCCATAGAAAGTGCCGGCCGCGCGATCCAACTCGAGACGGATCTGCGTCACCTTGACAATGCCTTCGAGAGTATGGAGTTGCGGCCCGGTCATGAAGGCTTCCAGGTCACTGAGACACTGGGCACGCGCGCGCGCCAGTTCTGCATCCCGCACCCCCGACTCATAGCCCATGCGTGTCAGCAAACCGCGCGCCCGGTCCATACCCAGCGTGTCAATCAATTCCTTGCGGAGCAGAGCCTGCGCCTGCGCGTGGATGAGTAGCATGCGGTGCTCGTGCAACCAGATCTGACCGGTTTGGGCACAAAAATGCACCTGCGAGCGCAAGTCGCTGCTGGCCGACTGAGCGTGCTGCGCATGAGCTACCACATGAAGCTTGGTCATTGAACCCCTTCCAAATGAACTGCTGTGAATTCAAGCGCCGCATGCGCGGCGCAAAACCCGGTGTCCAAATCTGCGACCAATTCTGACCACTTAGCACGAACTTGACAAGTTATACAAAATAAGAAAAATTAAGAATAAGTATCATTTCGTGAAAAATAAAGAGGGGGGTCTTGCAGACGGCTCTGCACTCTGCGCACCCAAAATCCGGTCAAGAAACGTTGGCGGCGCCGACCGATGACAGCTATGTGGAAATCATGGAAGTCCACTGTCTGCTACAGGCCTGCTACCTCGACCGACGGCAGTTGGTCGACTGTGACTATTCTCTGGTTCAAAGTCGATGCCGTAAAGCCGACATCGAAATCGCCAACCATTGAGTTGCCCCAAACCGGCCGACCCTGAGCGCGAACAACGTGCCCAAAATTGACGGTGAAGAAACGGAATACCGACCGTTCACAGCGATGGTCCGCCGAGCCGAAGCGGTCGCTCAGATTACGGGTTCGTTTGCCGCCTGAGCTGATCGCAGCCCTGAGTGTGTTCAATGATGTGATCCTGCGGGAGGCCATCCAGCATGGCCTGCCAGTACTGGAGCTGCGCATGATCTGCACTGAGCCGGGTGACTATTCAGCGCGCGCTACTGCCGCATGTATCGGTAAAAGACAGCCTTTCCGATAAATCCCATTTGTTGCCTATCCTGGGCCGGCGATTTCGCTTGGGCAGCGTCCGGAGGTGTAATCCCTGGCATCTGTCACTAAGTCCGTGGGTATTCAGGCTTTGCGTCATGTGCATCGAGTGTTGCTGAAGCAAATGCAGTTACATTGGCTGCGTCATGCCTGATCTGCTAATCCTCCTAGTTGCCGAGCCCACCATCGTGGCGGCCTACGTGATATTTGGCATGCTCGGATTCGGCAGCACCTTGTTTTCAACGCCACTACTGGCCCATGTTTTACCTCTCTCAACCGTAGTGCCAGCCCTCGCGCTGACTGACTTCATCGCGTCCTGTGCCAATGGTTTCAAACTCAGTACGCATGTGGCTCGCGCCGAGCTTCGCCGATTGGTTCCAGCAATGTTCATCGGAAGTGCTGTGGGTGCATGGCTCCTGTTTTCTGTGCCCGTCAAGGGACTGATGCTGATGCTCGGAAGTTTCGTGGTCTTATATGGGCTCAACGGATTGCGCCGACAAGAGCAAAAGCCACCACTAAATCCACGGTGGGCTTGGTGGTTCGGCGGTGCCGGTGGTGTGCTCAGCGCGCTTTTTGGTGCAGGCGGCTGGGTCTATTCCATGTACCTGTTGCGACGCCTCGATGATCCCCAGCAAATCCGTGCGACTCAGACCGCTGTGTTGACGGTCAGCTCGTTCATTCGCGTGGGCCTGTTCACTGCGGCTGGTCGCTACTTCGACCCGCAACTGCTCATCTTGGTATTTTGCCTGCTCCCAGCGATGGCACTCGGTCTGTACATCAGCCACCGCATTACCTTGCATATGGACCGTCGACGCTTCATGCAGATACTCTATTCGGTGCTGATCGTCACCGGAAGCAGCCTAGTAATTCGTGCATTGCAGGGCGGTTGAAGTCAGCGTGCTTCGCTGCCGGCAAGTGCCTCACCGAGATTTCGCGCTTCTTGCAGCAGCAGAGCTACCACTTCCCGGCGCCGCTTGCCGATTAGTCGCGCATTGAGCGCCACGACGCTGAGCGCTGCATAGGGCGTACCAAGTCTTGTGGGAATCGTGACGCCCAGGCCGGTAACGTCAGGCAGCAGGTTACCCTCGTTCAGGGCATATCCCAGCTCGCGTGCGCGCTCCAACATTTCGCGCAACAGTACTTCGGAGAGTCCGCTGTATCTCACCAGTCGGTGGCTGTTCTTGGTAACCACATCTTCTCGCTCGGCCGGCGACAAAGCAACAAGCAACGCTAATCCACCCGCAGTAGTACCCAACGGACGACGTTCGCCTACCATCTGCGTGAGTACTTTGATGGGGTAGCTACCCTCCTTGCGCTCGATGACGACGCTGTCGGCGCCACTGCGAGTGGTTAGAAAAACAGTGTCGCCAGTGGTGCGCGCCAACCGTGTCAACACTGGGCCACACAGTTCGCGTAGGTTGAAGTGGCAGTTAGCGGCAAGACCGACCTCATAGGCCAGCATTCCCAGAAAGTACTCCTTTTTTTTCCCCCGCTGCATCAAAAGGCCCTGATCCACCAGGCACGACAGGATGCGATGGGCAGTTGGCCCTTTGAGGCCGGTCTGACGAGCTGCTTCGGCCAAGGTAATGCCCACCATGTTGTGGCTCGCCACGCTTTTGAGTAATCGAACAGTGCGGTCGATGCTCTGTGTTCCTGATACGACAGATGAAGATACTTCCATAATATGGACTCATGTTGACAACAAAACAGGACGGAATTAAATTTATATCTATATACATCGTCTAATGGTGATGTAAATGATTCCATAGATTGGAACACTTTTCGTGAAACTCGGGTTTTATCAAACAACACTTCCTTTAGGAGATCAACATTCATGGCACAGACAATCAGCCAGTCCCATTTCGATGTCGTGGTTCTGGGCGGCGGCGCCTCAGGCGTGGCTGCTGCTGCTGCTGCTGCCAAAAATGGACGCAGGACGCTTATCGTCGATGCCGGCGCCATGTTGGGTGGCGAAATGCTCAGCGGCATGTCGTTCGATGGCGTCCTTAACGCGCGCGGTGAGTATGTGGTGGGTGGTATTTCCGATGAGTTTTTCGCCGAATGCCGGAAGATGGACGGATTCATAGGTCCAGTTCACGACCATCGTTTGATCTGCTATGTCTGCACCGATCCGGAAGTTATGAAGATTGCTGTTGCTCGCGTTCTGGAGCGTTACGGCGTGGTGTCCTGGCTTTACAGCTTCGCGGAGGATGTGGTGGTTCGCGATGGTGTGGTGACGGGCTTGGTGGTGGTCAACAAGAGCGGGCGCACCATAGTGACGGCTGATCATTTCATCGATTGCTCAGGTGACGGCGATCTCGCAGCGCATGCCGGTGCACCGTTTGAACTGAGTGACAGTTCGGGGCACTTACAACCGATTTCGCTGATGTTTCGCATGGGCAATGTGGACAGTGCGGCGTTGCTCAAATTTGCTCGCGCCAACGTGTCATCTCTGGCTGTGGGAGAAAGCGACTACATCCGGGGCAGCATGACCGATGAGGAACTGGTGGACTTGTTGGTAGCGCAGGGGCAGCCCTCGGTTTTTTTCAAGAGCGAGGGCCCGTTCCTGGGCGACGCGATTCGCCGCGGCGACCTGGCGCCGACGGCGCTTATCATGATTCAGCCTACTTCCGCAGCCCGGCGCGAGGTCTGTGTGAACGCCACTCGCGTCGGTGGCAACATCGATGGCACCAACACTGCGGCTCTGAGCGCCACCGTGGGGACGCTGATGGAACAGGTCTGGAAGACCAGCGTTTTCCTGAAGGCGCAGTTGCCGGGCTTTGAGGAAGCCGTCTTTGCCGGTCTGGCTCCGCGGGTGGGTGTTCGAGAGACGCGCCGCATCATGGGCGACTATCTCTTGACCCGGGAAGATGTGGTGTCGGGACGCAAGCAACCCGACAGCGTGATTGCCAAGGGCGCGCAGCATGTGGATATTCACGAGTCGGGGACGACCCAGATCCGCATTCCGATCGCAAATGGCGGCTCATACGACATTCCACTAGGCTGCCTGATCCCGAGGAATCTTAAGAATGTGCTGGTGGCAGGCCGCTGTCTCTCGGCCACGCGCGAAGGCATGGGCACTGCACGCACCATGGGGCCCTGCATGGCCATGGGCCAGGCCGCAGGCACGGCTGCCGCCATGCTGGGCGAGCATGGGCAATGTGAAGTCCGATCGCTTTCCGTACAGGAATTGCAGACGCGCCTCAAGGAGCAGGGCGCCGTACTTGAAGGGGTCTACTGAGACACCAGGGTCACGGCTACTTCTACGCCGCAGTCACAAGAATATTTATTACCTCTTTGGAGAAAAAAGTGAATTCCTTCCTCAAACTGCTCTGCTTGGCTATTATTTCACTGACCACCGCAGCCCCTCTAAAGGCACAGGAGTTTCCCAGCAGGCCGCTCAAGATGATTGTGCCGTTTGCGCCCGGCGCTTCCACCGACATGTTGACACGCCTAGTGGCGGACCGATTGTCACCACGCCTGAAGCAGCCCGTTGTAGTTGAGAACCGCATCGGCGCCGGTGGCAATATCGGGGCTGACTTCGTGGCAAAGGCTGCACCAGACGGCTACACACTTGTGATGGGGTCAATCGGAACACACGCTACCAATGGCCTGATCTATCCCCAGATGCCGTTTGACGCAGAGAAGGACTTTGCCCCGATTACGCTCGTAGCTCCCGTCACGCTGGTGTTGGTCGTTCACCCATCCATTCCCGCCAAATCAGTGATCGAACTCATTGCTTTGCTCAATAGCAAGCCCGAGGACTACAGCTATGCGTCAGGCGGTGTGGGAGCTTCGCAGCATCTGGCGGGAGAACTCTTCAAATATGTGACCAAGACCAAGATGGTCCACATCCCCTACAAGGGCAGCGCTGGAGCGTTGGCCGACCTCTTGAGTGGACGAGTTCCAATCATGTTTGCAGACCTTCCGCTGGTGCTCAACCACATAAACAATGGTTCACTACGTCCGTTGGCCGTTGGCGACTCAGTGCGCAGCCAGGTGCTGCCTACGGTCCCAACCATGATGGAGGCCGGAGTGGCCAGCTATCAGGCCAACGCTTGGTACGGGTTGTTCGCGCCGGCTCACACGCCCGCGCCTGTGATTAGCAGACTTCAAACCGAGGTGGCTGCCATTCTCAAAGCTCCCGATGTTCAAAAGCGTTTGATCGATCAAGGTGCCACGCCAAGCGGTATCACTCCTGAGGAATTCTCCAAGTTTCAACGTGCGGAAATTGCGCGCTGGAAGGTCGTCGTACAAAGTGCCCAGATCAAGCTGGAGTAAGCCACTTCGACAGGCGTGCCCGGTTGAAATAGATGGCGTGCCTCCTGGCGAACGAGGAGATGCAGGCTGCGGCAACGGGGTTGACGCTGATTGTGGTCGGATGCATCATCGGCAATGCCGCAGGTAGCGCAAGTGCTATTGCGGTTCTGAAATCAGAACGAACCGCGGGATAGAGCCATCAGGCGTCGAAATCATGTCCTGAAACTCAGATATCGGACGCATCCAGACAACATCTTGTTTGTCCCCCTGCTGCGGCTTGTAGAGAACGCCAGGCTTCAAGGTGGCTTCAATCAGGCAGGTGCCAACGACGTTGTACAGGCCGCCTTTGTAGTGCCGAAGCTGGGTGCCGGGCTTGATTTGATTTACGGTGGGCGCGACAAAGGGCATAGGATAAGCAGTGGATTCGCCTTGCGCGTGTCGAAGAACGCTACAGGCTGAGGTCTGAATTCGCAGCGGCGCTGCAGGAACAGCAAAAGTTTAGTCTATCCGACAGTGAATTTGAAACCCAAGACAGCATGTACGCAGAGTATCAAATCGAAAGACCGAGTCGCTCGGAAGCGCAAGCCTGCTGGAACCAAATTTCTGGATCGACATGAAATGAAGAAGTTCCCCGAGCATCCTGCTAACCCGGAGCGAATCTGTTGGGGTTGTGATCTGTACTGTGCGGTGGATTCAATGAAGTGCGGCAATGGATCCGACCGTACGCAGCACCCGTTTGAGCTTTTTGGAGAAGACTGGCGCGATTGGGGGCACGACTTTGTCGCAGAGGCGAAAGTCCCGGCCGAGGTTGCCAACAAGAAAGAGTTATGACCCTCCATAACGGCGATAGCGACCAGGAGAAGGTCACCCATGTGCGTAGAGGAGTCAGATGCATCCGGTGGTATGGAAAGTTTTTTCTCCTGATGGCCTCTGTAACGATTTGGGGCGATTTGGGGCTGTCAACACAAAGTAGAAATGTCCCCTTTTCCGCAAGATTGAAATGTCCCCTTTT
>JBAXFI010000052.1:0-16230 GCA_037139995.1 Comamonadaceae bacterium
GGAGGCGGTCTGGGCGATCAAGACCTATCTGGAAACGCGGCGCCCGGCAAACTAATTCGAGATATTCATCATGAAACTTAAATTACTCGCTTCCTTGGCCTGCGGCGCACTGACGAGCGCCACACTGGCAGCGGATGTAAGCTATCGCAACGACATTCGTCCGTTGCTCAAAACGCAATGTGGCGAATGCCATGGCGACGAATCACCGACACTGGCCGACTTTCTGCAGGCACAGGAAAAGTTCAAGAAAGAAAAGCAAGGCCCACGCTTTGGCAACTATGCAGAACTGATCCAGTTGATCGGCTGGCCCGACGCTGGCGCCCTCATGCGACGGCTCGACGACGGCACCAGCAGCCCGAACAAAAAGCCCGGCAATATGTACAAGTATCTTGGTGAAGCAGACGCCCTTCGGACCACCAATCTGAATCTTGTCAAGGCCTGGGTCGGTGAAGACGCGTGGAATCTCAACCGCTGGGAAAAAGTCGGAGATGTCAACGCAATTTCGAAAGAGCAGTTGGACAAGCTCAAGCTCAAATATTGAGTCAGTTTGATGGCGGTCAGGTCAAATCTCTGGCATCCGGCCACGCTGCTGGGCCGTGCGATCCTGATCGCTCTGGTCTGGCTGCTGACGATTTCATGCGCACTGGCCGGCGTCATGACGCGTGCGGAGTTGAGCAAGCATTTTCCGGCGCCCTACATCATTGGTGAGATGGACGCGCAGATGCCGGTCTGGCCCATCTTCGAGCCCAACTTTCAGCAAAAAGAAAGTGCTAATCAGCTGGTTGGCTATGTTTTTGAATCGGTCGATCTGGCACCGGTGCCGGGCTTTTCCGGTGTACCGATCAATCTACTCATCGCCATGGACCAGCGTGGCAATTTTCTCGACGTCAAAGTGCTGTCGCAGCACGAGCCGGTGTTTGTCGGCGGTCTGGGCGAAGTGCCGATGCATGGTTTCGTCAGTCAGTACAAGGGACTCTCGCTGAAACAGAACATCAAGATTCTGGTCGGGCCGCACGGACAAAAAAACATCTCGGCGCAGTCAGCCGAACTCGATGGCATCACCCGCGCCACGGCGTCGCTGCGCATCATCAACCAGAGCATCCTGTCCTCGGCCCTCAAGGTGGCACGCAGGAAGCTCGGTTTTGCCGAAGGCCGCGACCCCGAACTGATTGCCCGCATCAAACACGATGTGATGGAATCGCACACGGTCAAAGCCTTGCGCAACGACGGTCTGATCCAGCACGTGGTGCTCAGCAACGCCGATGTTGAAAAAAAGTTTAGCAGCGGCAACGGCGGCGGTCTGGACAGCGAGGCCCTGGCCCATCCGCAGGATCCCTTCATCGATCTCTACCTGGCCTATGTCTCGGTTCCGACGATCGGGCGCAACCTCCTGAGTGAGGTCTCATGGAACAAGCTGCAAAGCCGACTCGATCCCGACGACCACGCCATCCTGGTGATGTCCAGGGGGCGCTACAGCGTGACTGGTGAAGACTTCCTGCGCGGCAGCGCACCGGACCGTATCGTGCTCCGACAAGATCAGTTGCCGATCGAAATGCGCGACCTCAATCTTGAACTGACACTGAAGGAGGAGATCGCTTCCGGTCTGGAGCGCGAAACCCTGACAGTTTTCAGGATCATCGGACGCTCCGGACTGGACCCCTCGCATCCACTGGACTTCGTGCTGCCAGTGACACGCCTGAAGGGCATGATTTTTCCGGAGCGCATCATTCAGGACTTCAGCATCAGTCTGACGCTGCCCGAGCGTTTCTACACGGTGCCTGAAGATGACAACAAGTCCTGGCAGGGCAGTTGGCGCGAGCGCCGCGGCGAAGTCCTGGTTCTGCTGTTCGGCCTGGCCATTCTCTCGATCGCTTTGGTGCTGCAAAAGAAGTTGGTCACGCGGCAGCGCCGCTTTATGCTGTTCAGAAATATTTTTTTGCTGTTCACCCTGTTCTTCATCGGCTGGTACGCGCAGGGGCAACTGTCCATCGTGAACCTGACCAGCGTGTTGCAGGCGCTGATTGCGGGACGCAGTCTGAGCTTTTATCTGTACGACCCGATGACGGTGACGCTGACCGTCTTCACCGTCATCTCGCTGGTGTTCTGGGGGCGCGCAACCTTTTGCGGCTGGCTCTGTCCCTTTGGCGCCTTGCAGGAGTTCGCATCCCAGGTGGGCCGTCTGTTCAATATCCGCCCAATCCGACTGCGGCCTGATACTGACCGCCACCTGAAGTGGATCAAGTACCTGCTGCTGGCCGGAATTTTGATCAGCGCCGCCCTGTCAGCCAACATCACGGATCTGGCAGTTGAGCTCGAACCCTTCAAGACCGCCATCACCCTCAATTTCGTACGTTCCTGGCCCTTTGTTGTCTATGCCCTGGGCTTGCTGATAGTCAACCTGTTTGTCTACAAGTTTTTCTGCCGCGTGCTGTGCCCGCTGGGCGCTGGCCTGGCGCTGCTGGGAAGCCTGCGCATGCTGAACTGGATTCCACGTCGCGCCGAGTGCGGCGCCCCCTGCCAGACTTGCACCCATCGCTGTCCCTACCAGGCCATCACGCCGCGTGGCGCGGTTCAATACGACGAGTGCTTTCAGTGCATGGACTGCGTCATCATCTATGCCAGCGATGAAAAATGTGCGCCGCTCATGATGGCAAAAAAGCACGCCAGGGTCGTTCCGATCCAGCCACTGCAAACGAACTAAGGACGCACGATGCAACGACGTACTCTGCTCTCAGCCTCCGTTGGTTTTGGCGCACTGGCGGGCTTGGCAGGCGCATCCGAACATTGGCTGCGCTCGGGGCAATCCACCCCAGAAACGAATGACGGCCTGCTCATGCACACCGGCTCAGGCCTGGCTTTTGGCACTACGGTGACGATCAAGGTACTGCATGACGATCCGCTCGCCGCCCAGATTGCAATTCAGGACGCCTTGCAGCAGGTAAGAAGAATTGACTCTCTGATGAGCTTGCAGCAGGAACGCAGTCAGGTCTTCCAACTCAACGCGCGTGGCGTGGTGCAAGCACCTGACGCCGATTTGCTACAGGTACTGAGGTTCGCCCAGCAGTTGTCCTTGCTGTCGTCAGGCGCCTTTGACATTACGGTACAGCCCTTGTGGCATGCCTTCAGCCAGGCCAGTGCGAGCGGCAGGCTGCCGGCGCCGACTGAGATAGCGGCGGCCAAGGCTCTTGTCAACTGGCGCCACGTAGAGATCGATGCGCACCAGGTGCAATTGAAAATGCCAGGCATGGCGATCACTCTCAACGGCGTGGCGCAGGGCTACGCCGTCGATCTGGCGCTGGCGGCTCTGCGCCGGCACGGCGTGCAACATGCCCTGCTCGATACCGGCGAATTCGGTTCGGTCGGCAGCAAGGCGAACGATCAGCCGTGGCTCCTGGGCGTCGGCCACCCAAGGCAGCACGACACGCTGTCAGCCACCATAAAAATGGACGGCCGAAAAGTCGCCACATCGGGGGACTATGCAACGTCTTTCAGCCCCGACTTTGCTCATCATCATATTTTCGACCCGACCAGTGGCGACTCACCCCTTGAGCTGGCAAGCGCCACGGTGCTTGCGCCCACCGGCATCCTGGCAGACGGTCTGTCCACCGTCTTCATGGTCATGGGAACTGACAAAGCGCTGGCACTTGCCGCCCAAATACACGATGTGGACGCACTGTTGATCGACAAAAGCGGGAGAGTCCGGAAAACTTCACGTTTTCCGGCACTGCAAACATGAGCATGTCTGCTTGCAGCACCTTGGGCCGATACAGACTCCATGACAACCGGGGATAGAGCGTGACACTGAACGTGACTTCAATCTGCAAATCCTTTGGAAACCGCAAGGCACTCGATGAGGTCAGCTTGCAGGTTGCTGCCGGCGAGTTCGTGGCACTGCTGGGCCCTAATGGCGCCGGCAAAACCACCCTGTTTCAAATACTTTCAGGGCTCTTCATCGCGGACCAGGGGCAGGCTGTGATTGGCGATGCAGATATTGGCAAAGCTCCGATCGCGGCGCTGGCGCAGCTCGGAATCGTGTTCCAGCAACCGGCGCTGGATCTGGACCTCAGCGTCCACGCCAATTTGCAGTTTCAGACCGACCTGCACGGCATCGCGCGCCTTGAGGCCCGCCAGCGTATTGCCACCAGTCTGTCTCGCTATGGTCTGAGCGAACGAGCGCATGATGCGGCGCGGGCACTATCGGGCGGCAACCGGCGCAAGCTTGAATTGGCGCGTGCCCTGCTGACACGACCCCAATTGCTTTTGATGGACGAAGCCACGGTCGGCATCGACCCGGCTTCGCGCATGCAAATCATTGCCGACGTCAAAGCCATGTGCAAGGAACAGAACATGGCTGTGCTATGGGCCACGCATCTGGTCGATGAAGCTGACGACGCGGACCGCATCGTCGTGCTGGCCAAGGGCCGGGTTCAATTCGACGGCCTCGCGGCACAACTGATAACGAGTCAGCAGTGCGCAAATTTGACCGACGCCTTTTTGCGTCTAACCCATCCATAACCAAACGGAGCGTGATTTCATGACCATCAAAATGCAAGGCCTGCGCGGCGCCCGCGCCCTGGCAAGCAGCCTGGCCCTGTGCCTGACGACGCCGGCGTCAGCCACGCAAACCGGCGAAGTCTTTATCTCCAGCGAAAAAGACAATGTGATCACAGTGCTCGACGGCAAGACGCAAAAGCAGGTGGCAGTGATCAAGGTTTGCAAGCGGCCACGCCACCTGCGCCTGACGCAGGACCAGCAGCGTCTGATCACGGTCTGCGGCGATGACGGCAACGCGATCGTGATTGATGTCGCAACCAAGAAGGTCATCGACAAGATCAAGTTGCAGGAGGGGGTGGAAATATTCGATCTCTCCCCCGACGGCAAGAAGCTCTATTTCTCAAACGAAGACTCTGCCTCGATCGTTGGCGTCGATCTGGTGGCCAAGAAAGTGATAAGCCAGATCAAGGTTGGCGAAGAGCCGGAAGGCGTGCTGGTGACGCCGGACGGAAAGACGCTGTACGCAACGTCCGAAGTCGCCAGTCTGGTCCATGTGATTGATCTGGCCAGCGGAAAGATCCTCAAGAACATCGAAGTCGGCAAGCGACCGCGCCGCCTGGCGCTAACACCCGACGGCAAGGAGTTGTGGGTCACCAACGAACTTAGCGCCTCGACCAGCATCATCAGCACGGCCGACCACACGATTGCTGCAACCATGAAGTTTGAAGCCAAGGGTTTTCGAGCCGAGGAGATAACGCCGGTTGGCATCGTGCTCTCGGTCGACGGCAAGACCGCCTACGTCGCACTGGGCCGAGCCAACCATGTGGCCGTGGTCGATGTGGCGAGCCGCAAGGTGCGCGGCCTGATCCTGGTGGGCAAACGCGCCTGGGGGCTGGCCGTCTCGCGCGACAACAAAACCCTGTATGTTGCCAACGGCATGTCTGATGACGTCTCGGTGGTCGATGTGGCGAGCATGCGCGCAGTCAAGACCGTCAAGGCCGGGCGTGTGCCACACAGCGTGGTGATCGATGACTGAGCCACGCCCTGCCGCGTTGCGTTGGGCGCGTTGGCTTGGCTGCGCCGCGTTGGGTGCAGCGAGCCTGGCGGCAGCGGCGCGCGATCTCACAATCGGCCTTGTCTATGCAGCGGATGACGCACGCTACGAAAGCAAGCGGTTGGAAAAATACTATCCCGGTCAGCCCTTGGGCCGTCCGCGCACCGGTGCCGAAGTGGCACTGGCGGAATCGAGTTTCCAGCTCAGCAGTGCTTCGCTAAAGATCGCCTTGCAGGATGTAGCGTTCGAGAACGCCGCCACAGCGCGAACGCAAATCCTGGCCATGGTGCAAAAAGGCGTGCGCCATTTTCTGCTCGACCTGCCCGGCGTCGACGTGGCCGAGCTGAGCAAATCCCTTCAGGCCAGCGAGGTTCTGTTGTTCAACGTCTCGGCAGCTGATGACAGCCTGCGCCGCGCAGCCTGCAGCGCCAATCTGTTTCACACCCTGCCCGACGAATCGATGCTGGCGGATGCAACCGCGCAATTCCTGACCGCGCACAAATGGACCCGCTTGCTGCTGCTCAGCAGCACGGCAGCAAGCGATGCCTCGCGCACAACGGCGGCGCGCCAGGCGATCAAGCGCTATGGCATCAAGCTCAGCGCTGACAAGACCTTCAAGCTCTCGAACGACCCGCGCGAGCGCGAGCTCGGCAATGTGGCGCTGCTGACCGCCGGCAGCGATGCCGATGCGGTCTGGGTGGTCGATACCGATGGCGAATTTGCGCGCGATGTGCCCTACCGAACCAATCTTCCACGCCCGGTGGTTGGCAGCGCCGGTCTGGTAGCCGAGGCCTGGCAAACCTCATGGGAACGCTTTGGCGCACCGCAGTTGTCACGCCGCTTTGCGAAGGCAGCGCAGCGCCCGATGGCCAGTGCCGACTGGGCCGCCTGGATGGCGACCAAGGCGATCATCGAGATCGCCCTCAAGTGGCCCGACGCGCGTGAACACCGGCGCGCGCTGCGCGCGCCCGACCTAGTGCTCGACGGCTTCAAGGGTGTGCGCCTGTCGTTTCGACCCTGGGACCAGCAGTTGCGCCAGCCTATTTTTCTGGCACACGGTGGCATCGGTGGCGGCATCGCGGGCGTGGCACCGTTTGACGGCTTCCTGCACCCCAGCAACAACCTCGACACGCTGGGCGCGGATCAAAAAGAGTCGCCCTGCCACTTGAGCGATAGCGCAACGGGTGGCAAGAAATGAGAGCAGCGCACGCGGCACTGGCCTTGCGCGCGGTGGCCGGGCGCGAGATTCACAAGTTCCTGCGCCAGCCCGGGCGCCTGGTTTCCTCGCTGGTGCGCCCGGCGCTGTGGCTGATCGTGTTCGCCGCCGGCTTCCAGAACGTGTTTGGCGTGGCCATTCTGCCGCCCTATGAGACTTACGTCGAATACCGGGTCTATATGCTGCCGGGGCTGGCCATGATGGTGTGCCTGTTCAACGGCATGCAATCTTCGCTGGCCATGGTCTATGACCGCGAGATGGGCGTCATGCGCCTGCTGCTCACAGCACCCTTGCCACGCGCCTATCTGCTGGCCTGCAAGCTGCTCGGCACCACTTTTCTGTCGGTGCTGCAGGCCGTCGCTTTCTTCCTGCTGGCGATGCTGTTCGGTATCGAACTGGGTTTCGGCCAGATCGCCATTGCCCTGCCGGTACTGACACTCGGTGCCCTGATGCTGTCGGCGTTTGGCCTGATGCTCTCGGTCTACATCAAGCAGTTGGAGAATTTCGCCGGCACCATGAACTTCGTGATCTTCCCGATGTTCTTTCTCTCCACCGCGCTCTATCCCCTATGGAAGATGGAGGAATCCGGCGCGCAGTGGATCTATCTGCTGACCCGCTTCAATCCGTTTACCCACGCCATCGAAGCCTTGCGTTTTGCTTTGTACGGCCAGATCGAAGCGGCATCGCTGGCTGTGGTTGCGATCAGTGGCATCGTCTTTTATCTGGTTGCCGCTGTCGGCTATGACCCGCAACGCGGTTTGATTAGATCGGCCTGAGCCGCAGCCCGCAGCATATTCTTGACCCACACCATGACCAATTCCTCCCTGCTTCGCCTCCTGAGCACCCTGCTGTTACTGATGCTGGCCCTGAGCGCGCACAGCGCAGCCGACAAGCCCTTGACCCTGCTGCGCGTGGGCGTGCTGGAATTTGGCACCGTGAACTGGGAGATCGAAATCATCCAGAGCCGCGAGCTGGCAAAAAAACGCGGCATTGATCTGAAGGTCATTCCCCTGGCATCGGGCGACGCATCGACCATCGCGCTGCAAGGCGGCGCGGTGGACATGGTGGTGACGGACTGGATCTGGGTCAGTCGCCAGCGTGCCGAGTCCAATCTGTACACCTTCGTGCCGTTCTCGAACGCTGTCGGCGCGGTCATGGTCAAGGCCGATAGCGGGATCCGGCAAGTGGCCGATCTTAAGGACAAGAAGTTGGGCGTTGCCGGCGGCCCATCGGACAAGACCTGGTTGTTGCTGCGCGCCTATGCGCAGCGCCAACTCGGCGTCGATCTGACGCAGTTCACTCAGCCAACCTATGCGGCGCCACCCCTGCTCAATGAATTGGCTGTGCGCGGACAAGTTGATGCGGCACTGAACCACTGGAACTACGCGGCTCGACTCGAGGTGCTGGGCCTGCATGCCTTGATCGATGTACCCCAAATTCTCAAGGGCCTCGGCATCAACAAGCCGATTCCCTTGCTGGGTTGGGTGTTCCGTGAAGACTGGGCTGCGGCCAACAGCACAGCAGTGAAGAATTTTCTGGCGGCATCCTATGAGGCCAAGGCGATACTCATCGGCTCCGATGCTTCCTGGGACCTGATCCGGCCCAAAATGCGAACCGAAAATGACGCTGTGTTCAAACTGCTGCGTGCCAATTTCCGCGCCGGAATTCCGACCTGCACCGATCAGGACAGCATGAGCACCGTAGCCGCCACCTTCAAGATCCTGGCCGAGACCGGCGGCGAGAAACTGGTCGGCAAATCAAAGACCTTGAGCGCCGGCACTTTCTGGCCTGCTTACTCACTTCCGGCATGCAAAACGTCCTGAGATTTGGCGCTCTTTTTGCGCAAGGCCGCTGGGTGCGCATCGTGCCGTTGCTGCTCGCGCTGTGCGCCTGGCAGTTGCTGGCGTTCCTGTTGCAGAGCAAGACCCTGCCGCCGCCGAGCGCCGTGCTGACCATCCTGTGGCAGGAACTGTACGTTGGAGATTTACTGTTTCATCTGGGCATGACCCTGGGCCGGGTCGCCATCAGCTTCTGTGCGGCCATGCTGCTCGGTGTGGCGCTGGGCATCCTGATGGGCCACTCGAACACGTGGGACCGCCTGCTCGATGCCTTCCTGATCCTGGCGCTGAACATTCCGGCACTGGTCACCATCATCCTGTGCTACATCTGGTTTGGCCTGAGCGAAACAGCGGCCGTGATCGCCGTCACCGTGAACAAAATTCCGATGGTCGCGGTCAGTCTGCGCGAAGGCGCGCGCGCCGTGGACAAGAAGTTGCTGCAGGTGGCGCAGGTCTACCGTTTGTCGCGGCGCGACACCTTCTTCAAGGTCTACCTGCCCCAACTCACGCCCTACCTGTTCGGCTCCGCGCGCAACGGCCTGTCCATCATCTGGAAGATCGTACTGGTGGTGGAGCTGCTGGGGCGCAGCAATGGTGTGGGCTTTCAAATCGGCAGCTACTTCCACTTCTTCGACATCACCGGCATTCTGGCTTACACGCTGGCCTTCTCGCTAGTGATCTTCGGTGTCGAAGCACTGCTGCTGCGCCCTCTGGAAGCACACTTGAACCGGTGGCGCGCATGACCGTCCTTAGCGTTGCTGTCCGCAAGAAGATCTATACCAACGATTGCTGCGCAATCGAAAACCTGACATTTGCCGCACAGCCAGGCGAGTTTGTCGCCATCGTCGGCCCCTCCGGTGCCGGCAAGACGACGCTACTCAACCTGATCGCCGGGCTCGATCGTGAGATGGAGGGCAGCATCTTTTTTCACACCGGGCAGGAAAGGCGCGCCCATCCCCGCACCAGCTTCATGTTTCAGGAACCGCGCCTGCTGCCGTGGCTAACGGTGCAGCAGAACCTGGAACTGGTTCTGACGCCGCTGAGGCGTGCCCATCCCACTACACCCGTGCCTGAGCTGTTGACACAGGTCGGACTGGCCGGTTGCGCTGCCCTGTTCCCGGGTCAACTCTCCGGCGGCATGCAACGCCGCGTCGCCTTGCTGCGGGCTTTCATCATCGAGCCCAATCTTCTGCTGATGGATGAACCCTTCCAGTCACTCGATGCGCCAACCGCCGACCAGCTAAGGGTCCTCTTGCAGGCCCTGTGGCAGCGCACGCACCCAACCGTGCTGTTCGTCACCCACAGCCTGCGCGAGGCGATCAGCCTGGCTGACCGGATTTTGTTTCTCTCAGGCCAACCATCGCGCGTGATCCTGGACCTTCCTGTTGATCTGGCACATCCGCGCAGCATCGAGGACCTGTCGGTTCAAAAACTGCACGAATCGCTAATGGCCCAGCACCCGCAACTGCTGGCAGGGCAAATCGCACCAAGCCAAGACAGATCAACGCACGCAAGGAGTACCGCATGATTGGAATGTATTCATCACACAGTCAGCTCTATTTGCTGGTTCTGGCCAGCCTCACCACCCTGTTTTTTGCGCTGCCGCTACTTCTGGTGCCCCTGACCTGGGCGCGTCTGATGCGCTGGAAAATGCCTGAGGAGACTGATCTTGCAGTTTATTTTGGCCGCTGCCTGGGAGCGTTCGTCGTCGGTGTTGACGCCATGGGATTCCTGGGTGCCTTCTATCCGCAGCGACAACAAGCCATCTTCGAGGTCTTGTACTTCGTTTCCATCAGCATGATTGCAGTGCACGTCTACGGCGCCTGGCGCAAGATCCAGCCGATGACCGAAACCATCGAGATTGCCTTCTACGCGCTTCTGCTGCTACTCACGCTGCTGTTTCAGCCGATCACTTGATCCGCAATCGCGCCGGCTCGCGCGCTCGCTGTCTGAGATATGAAACGCCTTGCATAGACAGCCACCTGATGCACTGTTGCGTTATGTGACAGTTGTCCAATTCTGGATCATTTCAACGCCCTGTCTGATCCATTACTCATGCTCTGGACATACCAAAATCCCAAGCGAAATCAATGCTCTTTAGCACACCTCCGGGGTTGGCACGGGTCTTGATAGAAGGCATGGCCCGCAAGGGAAAAGCTTTTCACAATTGCCCACAACGAGGACACACCATGACTTATGCAGCCCCCGGCGCTCCCGGCGCCAAAATTGCCTACAAGGCCCAGTACGACAACTTCATCGGCGGCAAATTTGTAGCGCCAGTCAAGGGTCAGTACTTTGACGTCATCACCCCGATCAGCGGCACGGTTTACACGCGGGCAGCACGTTCCAGCGCCGAAGACATTGATCTGGCACTGGACGCTGCCCACGCTGCGGCCGACGCCTGGGGCAAGACCGATGCCGCCAGCCGCGCCAATGTGCTGCTGAAGATTGCCGACCGCATCGAGGCCAACCTGGAATTGCTGGCCTACGCCGAAACCGTGGACAACGGCAAGCCAATCCGCGAAACCATGGCTGCCGACATTCCTCTCACGGTTGACCATTTCCGCTACTTTGCCGGCTGCGTGCGGGCGCAGGAAGGCGCCCTCAGCAACATCGATGAGAACACCGTGGCCTATCACATCCAGGAACCGCTCGGCGTCGTCGGGCAGATCATCCCCTGGAACTTCCCGATCCTGATGGCCGCCTGGAAATTGGCGCCGGCTTTGGGCGCAGGCAACTGCGTGGTTCTGAAGCCCGCTGAGTCAACACCGATCAGCATCCTGATCCTGGCCGAACTGATTGCCGACCTGCTGCCGCCCGGCGTGCTCAACATCGTCAACGGCTATGGCCGCGAAGCCGGCCTGCCGCTGGCCACCAGCAAGCGCATCGCCAAGATTGCCTTCACCGGCTCCACCACCACGGGACGTGTGATTGCGCAAGCCGCTGCCAACAACCTGATTCCGGCGACGCTGGAACTCGGCGGCAAATCGCCCAATATCTTCTTTGCTGACATCATGGACAAGGACGACGGCTTTCTGGACAAGGCGATCGAAGGCCTGGTGCTGTTCGCCTTCAATCAGGGCGAGGTCTGCACCTGCCCATCGCGCGCACTGATCCAGGAATCGATTTACGACAAGTTCATGGAACGTGTCTTGAAGCGCGTGGCCGCCATCGTTCAGGGCAATCCGCTGGATACCAACACCATGATTGGTGCCCAGGCCTCGAAGGAGCAACTGACCAAGATCCTGTCCTATCTGGAACTGGGCAAGCAGGAAGGCGCCCAAGTCTTGATCGGTGGTGCGCAGTCGCATCAGAGCGGCGACCTGGCCGGTGGCTACTACGTGCAGCCCACGCTGTTCAAGGGCCACAACAAGATGCGCATCTTCCAGGAAGAGATCTTTGGCCCGGTGCTGGCTGTGACCACTTTCAAGGACGAAGCCGAAGCGCTGGCCATTGCCAACGACACGCTGTACGGCCTCGGCGCCGGCGTTTGGAGCCGCAACGGCAATGTGGCCTACCGCATGGGCCGCGCCATCAAGGCCGGTCGCGTCTGGACCAACTGCTATCACGCCTACCCGGCGCACGCTGCCTTCGGCGGTTACAAGGAATCCGGCATTGGCCGTGAAACGCACAAGGTCATGCTGGATCACTACCAGCAAACCAAGAACCTCTTGGTAAGCTACAGCGAAAGCAAACTGGGATTCTTCTGACACTGGATCCCGGGTCAAGCCCGGGATGACAAGCATGGTTCGTTGCGGGCCACTGGCTTCATCGCGGGCCACTGGCTTTGTTGCGGACCACGGGCTTGTCATTGCGGACTCGATCCGCAATCCAGGGTACGTGTGGCGCTGGATCCCGGGTCAAGCCCGGGATGACAGCCTTTGGGTCCGGGATGACGAAAGAAAATGCACCATAGATCATCGGGGCGGGCAACCGCCCCTTTTTCCATTTGAAGGAGACATGCATGGTTGAAAAGGTCATTGCCACAGCGGCGGCGCTCGAACTCGTGGCATTCCTGAAAAGCAAGCACGGCGAGCATTTGATGTTCCACCAGTCAGGCGGTTGCTGCGACAACAGCGCTGCCAACTGTTTTCTGCCGGGTGAAATCACCATGGGTGCCGGCGATGTCTATCTGGGAGACATCGGCGGCTGCCCTTTTTACATCGGCAAGTCGCAGTACGAATACTGGAAGCACACCCAACTCATCATCGACGTGATCGAGGGGCACGGTGGCACCTTCTCCCTCGAAGGTCCGGAGGGCAAGGCCTTTCACACCCGCTCAAGGGTATTCACTGCAGCCGAGCTGACAGAATTGGACATTCAAGCCCCCTAAAATAGGCGCCTGCAATTTTCTAAGGTTGGAGACCCCATGCAAGCGCTTCTCAAGATTTCAAGGGCCGTCGATTGGCTCAACAGCCAGGTTGGCAAACATGTCATCTGGCTGATTCTGGCCTCCACCGTCATCAGTGCTGTCAACGCTGCGGTGCGCAAGGCCTTCAACGTTAGCTCGAACGCTTATCTTGAGGTGCAGTGGTATCTGTTTGCCGCCTCCTTTCTGCTGGCATCAGCCTACACACTTTTGAACGGTGAACACGTCAAGATCGACGTCATCTATAGCCGCTGGTCCAAACGCGTCCAGATCTGGATCGACGTGCTCGGTTTCACCTTCTTCCTGTTGCCGTTTTGCGCGGCCGTGCTGTGGTTCAGTATTCCATTTTTTCTTCAGGGCTACCGTTCCAACGAACTTTCACCAAGCGCTGGCGGCCTGATCCTTTGGCCGGTTTACGCCATGATGCCGCTGGGCTTCTTTCTGCTCCTGTTGCAGGGCATCTCTGAGCTGATCAAGCGCGTCGCTTTTCTGCAGGAACTGATCCCGGACCCGACGCTCAAGAAGATCGAGAAGACGGCAGAAGAGGAACTGGCGGAAGCCATTCAAAAGCTGGCCGAAGAAAAAGCCGCCAAAGCCAACGCCGCCTGATCGGGAGAAACAGATGCAATTTCTAATCAACAACATCGCCCCCATCATGTTTGGGGGGCTCATTGTTTTTCTGCTGCTCGGGTTTCCGGTGGCCTTCAGTCTGGGTGCCTGCGGCCTGTTCTTTGGCTTTGTCGGCGTCGAACTGGGCATCCTGCCCGAAGCCCTGCTGCAAGCGCTGCCGCTGCGCATCTTCGGCATCATGAAGAACGACACGCTGCTGGCCATCCCCTTCTTCACGCTGATGGGCCTGATCCTGGAGCGCAGCGGCATGGCCGAGGATTTGCTTGACACCATCGGCCAGTTGTTTGGCCCGCTGCGCGGCGGTCTGGCCTTTGCCGTGATTTTTGTCGGCGCGCTGCTGGCCGCGACCACCGGCGTGGTGGCAGCGTCTGTGATCTCGATGGGTCTGATCTCGCTGCCCATCATGCTGCGCTATGGCTACGACCGCCGTGTTGCCTCGGGCGTGATTGCAGCCTCCGGCACATTGGCACAGATCATTCCACCGTCCCTGGTATTGATCATTCTGGCCGACCAACTGGGTCGCAGCGTAGGCGAAATGTACAAAGGTGCTTTTATCCCCGGTTTTGCCCTGACCGGCCTCTACGTTGGCTACGTTGTGCTGCTGACTTTTATTCGTCCCAACTGGGTGCCGGCGCTGCCACCAGAGGCGCGCACGATTCGCGAAGACAACGGCCAGAGTGGCCTGCGTTCGCTGTTGTTCCTCACCATTATTTCCAGCGGCCTGGCGATTTACCTCGGCATGAACTATGCCGCCGTCAACAACTGGATGACGGGCAACACAGCGCTGACCGTGCCGACCGATGAAACCATTGTGGTGTCGCTGTGCGCCGGCGTGATACTGGCCTTTGTGATTGCGCTGATCAACAAGGCAACAGGGCTGGGACTGCTCTCGCGCATGGCGGAGCGTGTGACCTTTGTGCTGATTCCGCCGCTGCTGCTGATATTCCTGGTGCTGGGCACGATTTTTCTGGGCGTGGCGACGCCGACCGAAGGTGGCGCCATGGGTGCGGTAGGCGCTTTGATCATGGCCATGAGCCGGGGTCGCCTGAACATGAAGTTGCTCAAACAGGCCTTGATGTCAACCACCAAACTGTCGAGTTTCGTGGTCTTCATTCTGGTTGGCTCCACGGTGTTCAGTCTGGTGTTTCAGGGGGTTGATGGCTCCCGCTGGGTGGAACACCTGCTGGGTGCGGTGCCTGGCGGCCAGGTCGGCTTCCTGATCGTCGTCAATCTGTTGATTTTCTTCCTGGCCTTCTTTCTGGACTTCTTTGAACTCTCCTTCATCGTGGTGCCCTTGCTGGCGCCGGTCGCCGAGAAGATGGGCATTGACCTGATCTGGTTCGGCGTCCTGCTTGGCGTGAACATGCAGACCTCCTTCATGCACCCGCCCTTCGGCTTTGCCCTGTTCTACCTGCGCAGTGTGGCTCCGATCAGCGAATACACCGACAAGCTGACCAAGAAGCTGATCCAACCCGTCACCACGATGCAGATCTACTGGGGCGCCGTGCCCTTTGTGCTGATCCAGATCATCATGGTAGGCGCGATCATCGCCTTCCCGGGTATCGTCTCCAGCGGACTCGACAAGACGGAAAAAGTCGATCTAGACAAGGTGGTGCTCGAAGTTCAGGCCGAAGCCCCTGCCAAACCCGCCTCAGACCCGGTCATGAGTGAACTGGCGCCTCCTGCCAACGACAAGCAAAGCGATGACGACCCGATGAAGGCGATGCAGGATTCGATGGACAAGGCCAAGAAATAGCGCTCAGGGCGCCAGAATCGCAGGATTCAAGGGCGTCAGCGGCTTCTGGTGGACGAGGTAGCCAATCAGGTTGTCGGCCGCCAGATTGGCCATCGCCAGGCGCGTCGGCAGCGTGGCGCTGCCAATGTGCGGCGTCAGCACCACATTGGGGACTGTCAGCAGATCGGGGTGAACCTTGGGCTCACCCTCAAACACATCCAGCCCCGCAGCCGCAATCACCCTGTTGCGCAAGGCCAGCGCCAGTGCCGCGTCATCCACAATTCCGCCACGAGCAACATTGACCAGCGTCGCCGTCGGCTTCATCTGCGCCAATTCAGCAGCACCGATGGCGTGGTGCGAGGACGCTGAATACGGCAGCACCAGCACCAGATGATCAGCCGTCCTGAGCAATTCTTCCTTGCCGACGTACGCTGCCTTGCACTCAGCTTCGGTTGTGGCGTCGAGCCGTGTCCGGTTGTGATAAATCACTTTCATGCCAAAGCCATGGGCACCGCGTCTGGCAATGGCCTGACCGATGCGGCCCATACCCAGAATGCCGAGCGTGGCGCCATGAACATCGGCGCCGATGAACATGTCGTAGCGCCAGCGCGTCCACAAGCCGGCACGCAGAAAATGCTCGCCCTCCGCCATACGTCGGGCGGTCGCCATCAGAAGAGCAAAACCGAGGTCGGCTGTGGTCTCGGTCAGCACATCCGGCGCATTGGTAGCAAGCACGCCAGCGGCACTCATGGCGTCGAGGTCAAAATTGTTGTAGCCGACCGCCATGTTGGCGCAGATTTTGAGTTGCGGGCACTGCGCCAGCAAGGTCGCATCAATGCGTTCACCGCCGGTAGTGAAGACGCCCTGCTTGCCCGCCAGTTGCTCGATCATCTC